>WHTX01000129.1 GCA_009377505.1 Acidimicrobiia bacterium | reverse complement strand
CCGCGCGCGTGTGGCCGCAGGAGCGGCCGGCACGTCGGCGTCGGGGGCGAGGTGCCCGTCACCTCGGACAGGGCGTCGGGTGCCGTTGTCGTGAGGGTGCTGATCGTGACCTGCTCTCCAGCCATGGATCGGTGCGGTGGACGCAGGTGTGGGACGCGCCCGGCGGCGTCGTCGGGCGCCCGGCAAGGGACAGCTTGCGCGAGCACGCGTCCAAGAGCTGAACTAGTAGGAGATGGTGGTACGCCGCGGTGACGTTGGGGGCAATGGCTGACATGGCGATCCACGTCGTGACGAAGGACTGCACGGCGCTCAGCGACGCTGATCTCGACGAGATGGCCGACCTGTCGGGTGCGCTCGGCAACGGCCTCGAGATCGGGGTCCTCTCGAAGGAGCGCGAGGCTTGGGTGCTCATCACGCTGGCTCGTCGCGACGAGCGCCTGGTGGGCTTCTCGTTCTGCACTCTCGAACGCATCGGCGGTACGCCGAGCGTGCTCATCGGGCTGGCGGCGATCGAACGGGGCCCTGACGGGGACGAGCTGTTGCACAGCGTCATCTGTGACCAGCTGCGGCGGGCCGTGCTCGCCTTCCCCGACGAGGACGTACTGGTGGGCACGCGCTTCTCGTGGCCCGACGGCTTCGACGCCTACGCGCACCTCGAGGACGTCGTGCCCCGGCCCGAGCACAAGGCCTCGGGCGAGGAGCGGGCCTGGGGGCGGCGCCTGGCCAAGCGCTTCGGCATCGACAACGGCAACTACGAGGACCGGGTGTTCATCGCCCGTGGCGACGGCATGGCCACGGGCGTGCTCGACTACCGCCGGCACGACGAGGCCCCGCACGAGCCGGCCATCTCGGCCTATTTCGAGTCCATCGAGCCCAAGCGGGGCGACGCGCTCGTCGTCTTCGGCTGGGCGATGGCGGAGTACCTCGAGACGTTCCTGCCGTAGCACCGATGGTGCCCCGCACGACCAGTGTGGATGTGTTGGCGCGTCCCTGAGTGGGCGCGTTACGAGACCCGAGGGGGGACGATGGCCGAGTTGGAGGCACTTGCCTGGGGCTACGGGCTGCTCGAGGGGCCGCGCCTCGACGACGCCGGCAACCTGTTCTTCTCCGACGTGCCCAACGGCGGCGTGTACCAGCTCAGCCCCGACGGCACCGTGTCGGTGGCCGTGCCCAAGCGGCGGGGCGTCGGGGGGATCGCCCTGCACGAGGAGGGCGGCCTGGTGGTGGGCGGGCGCAACGTCTGCCACGTGCTCGACGGCGTGAGCCGGGTGCTCTACCAGCCCGACTCCGGGCTGAACGACCTGTTCGTCGACGCCCTCGGCCGGGTCATCGTCGGCACGCTGCGCGACGACCCCTTCACCTTCGGCAAGCAGCGCGTGGCAGGGGAGTGCTGGCGGGTCGAGGCCGAGGGCACCGCCATCGAGCTGTACGGCGACGTGGCCCTCACGAACGGGATCGGACTGTCGCCTGACGGCCGCGTTCTCTACCACTCGGACACGGCCGTGAACGGGGTGTGGGCGCACGACTACGACCCCGAGGGCGGCGCTAGCGGGCGCCGGCTGCTGGTGCAGCTCGACGACCTGCAGCCCGACGGGCTCGCCGTCGACGAGGGGGGCACGGTGTGGATCGCTGACGTGTCGGGCTCGGGGGCGGTACGGGGCTTCAGCCCAGGAGGCGAGGAGGTCGCCCGCATCGACGTGCCGGCGAAGATGGTGACGAGCCTCTGCTTCGGCGGGCCCGACCGCCGGGACGTCTACATCGTCACCGCCGACAACACCGAGGTCCCCGAACGCGAGGGCACCGTGTTCCGCACCCGAGCCGAGGTGCCGGGCTGCGCCGTGGCCAAGGCCAGCATCTGAGGCCGGGCCGGTGACCGGGGCCTCCTGCGACCCCGGCGGCGGGCCAGCTCGACGGTGGCCCAGGCCGGCCCGGGCCCGGTGAGCGAGCTGGCGGACGTCGTCCGCCGCCGGCGGATGGTGCGCGCCTTCCTGGCTGAGCCCCTGCCCACCGCGTTGGTGGACGAGCTCGTCGACCTCGCCCGACGGGCGCCCGCCGCCGGGAACACGCAGGGGGTGGCCTTCCTCGTGCTCGACCAGCCGCCCGACGTGGCCCGTTACTGGGACACGACCCTGCCCGAGGCGCGGCGAGCCGCGTTCCCCTGGCCCGGGTTGCTGGCGGCGCCGGTGCTGGTCGTCCCGTGCGTGCGAGCGGCGGCCTACGTGGCCCGCTACAGAGAAGCCGACAAGGCGAGCACCGGCCTCGGCGCCGGCACCGAGCAGTGGGCGGTGCCCTACTGGCACGTGGACGGGGGCATGGCCGTCGCCCAGCTACTGCTCCTGGCCGACGACGCCGGGCTCGGGGCGCTTCTCTTCGGCATCTTCGAGCACGAGCCGGCGGTGCGGGCTGCCTTCGGCATCCCCGACGACTGGCAACCGCTCGGCACCGTGGCCCTCGGCCGGCCCGCCGGGCGCCAACGCCCGAGCCGGTCAGCCGCTCGGGCCCGCCGCCCCCTGGCCGAGATCCTCCACCGGCGCCGCTGGCCGCCCTCGGCCGGGGCTGAGTAGCCCACGCTGGGGTTGCGAGCGGGGGGCGGCGGGGGCGGCCCCCGCAGCGGCTGGACTACGGTTCAGGAGACCGAAGACCTCAGGGGGAGTGCATGCCCGGCCAGATACCCGTTGTCGACTACCTGGTGCTCGACGGTGAGCCGCACCTGGCGACGAACCGCTGCACCAGTTGCGGCGCCGAGTACTTCGACCGCCGCAACGCCTGCGCCAGGTGCGGCAGTCGCACCTTTGACCGGGCCGACCTGTCCACTACCGGCGTGGTCCGCTCCTTCACGATCGTGCAGCGTGCCGCCCCGGGCGTGCCGACGCCCTACGTGTCGGCCGTGGTCGACCTCGACGGCGGCGGGGTCGTGAAGGCCAACGTCGTCAACACGGACGCCACCCCCGACAAGGTCAGCCTCGGCATGCCCGTACGCCTGACCACGTGGGTCGCGGACACGGACAGCCAGGGTACCGAGGCTGTCGCCTTCGGCTTCGAGCCGGCGAACTGAACGGGAAACGAAGGGGAACCACGATGAGCGACGACATCTGGGTGCTCGGCACCTCCATGACGAAGTTCCAGCGGTACAAGGACCGCGACCTCATCGACCTCGGGGCTGACGCGGCCATCGCCGCCCTCGAGGACGCCGGGGCGACCATGGCGGACATGGGGCTCCTGGCCTGCGGCAACCTGAACCAGGCCAACGCCATGGTCGGCCAGCGCATCGCCAAGCAGATCGGCCAGACCGGGCTGCCCATCTACAACGTGGCCAACGCCTGCGCCACCGGTGCCACCGCCTTCCGCACCGCCTACCTGGCCATCAAGGCCGGCGAAGCCGACATGGCCCTCGCCATCGGCGCCGAGCAGATGGGCAAGCAGGGCCTGTTGGGCGCAGCCAACCGGGCCCGCAAGGACGAGAAGGTCTTCGAGCCCAACGGCCGCTACGGCGCGGTGATGCAGGTGGAGGGCGTGATCGGCACGGGCCTGATGCCCGGCGTCTTCGCCCAGGCCGGCATGGAGTACGCCTACGAGCACGACGGCGTCGGCTTCGAGCAGTTCGCCAAGGTCGCCTACAAGAACCACCTCAACTCGGTGCGCAACCCCCTGGCCCAGTACCAGAAGGAGTTCAGCCTTGAGGAGGTCATGGGCGCAGAGATGATCTCGTACCCCAACACGCTGCTGATGTGCTGCCCGACCGGTGACGGGGCGGCGGCGGCCGTGCTCGTGTCGGGCGAGCGGCTCAAGTCGCTCTCGGCCGAGCAGCGGCGCCGGGCGGTCAAGGTATCCGCCTCGATCATGACGTCGGACCCCTGGACCCCGAACGCCCAGGTGCAGCCGGACGTCAACACCCTCACCCGGACCGCGGCGCAGAAGGCGTACGAGACGGCGGGCGTGGCGCCCTCGGACCTCGGCCTCGTCGAGCTGCACGACTGCTTCGCCACGGCCGAGCTCATCCACTACGACAACCTCATGCTGTGCGAGCCCGGGGGCGCCGGCGAGTTCATCGACTCGGGCGGGCCCTACCGTGACGGCGCGACCCCGGTGAACGTCTCTGGTGGGCTGCTCTCCAAGGGCCACCCGCTCGGCGCCACGGGCATCGCCAACATCTTCGAGGTGACCACGCACCTGCGCGGTGAGGCGGGGGACCGCCAGGTCGAAGGGGCGACGGTCGGCCTGACCCACGTCATCGGCCTGGGCTCCGCCTGCGCCGTGCACATCCTCGAGAAGTCGGCGCTGTAGGGCGCAGACAGGGCACGGCCGTACCCGGCCCCGGCGATCGGTTCTCGGGCGGCTCCGTCTCGCAGGTGAGGCCCAGCCGCCCGAGAAGCCGTGGTCGAGGCGAGACAACGACGCGCCCCCGGGCTGGTCAGCGGGCGGTCGTCGTCGGAGGGGCCTGTCCGGCCGGCACGCCGCGCAGGACGGCCCGCTGCAGCTTGCCGAGGGTCGTCCGGGGGAGCGAGGCGGCCAGCTCCAGCCGCTGCGGCGCGCAGTACGGCGCCAACTCAGCTTTGACCGCTTCCCGCAGCCGCCCCAGATGGGGCGGAGCCGCCGGGTCGGCGGGGACCACCACGGCCGTGACCACCTCGCCCCACTCGGCGTCGGGCCGGCCGACGACGGCCACCTCGGCCACCCCGTCGAGGCCGCCGAGCACCCGCTCGACGGGATCGGGCCACACCTTCTGGCCACCGGTCACGATCACGTCGCCGCGCCGGCCGAGCACGGACAGGCGGCCGCCGGGGCCGAGGCTGCCCTCGTCGCCCGTCCCGAACCAGCCCTCGGCGTCCTTGGGGTCGCGCCCGTCCCGGTAGCCGCGGAGCAGCATCGGCCCCCGCAGCTGCACCTCGCCCCCGACCACCCGCACCTCGACCCCGTCGAGGGCGAACCCGTCGTACACGCAGCCCGAGCCCGTCTCGGTGAGCCCGTAGGTGGCGGTGACGTTGGCAGGGCGGACGGCAGGCATGGCCGAGCCGCCGAGCACGATGCGCTCGAAGACGCTGGGGTCGAGGCGGGCGAGGGCGGTCACGACGAGCGAGACGTGGGTGCACCCCGCCCGCGCCGCCGCTTCCACCGCCCGCGCCTCGAACCCGGGGTGCACCTCGAGGGGCGTGCCTGTGACCAGCGCCCGGGCCACCACGGCCAGGCCGCCGATGTGGGCGACGGGCAGGCAGGCCAGCCAGCGGTGCCTCGCCGGGTCGATGCCGAGGCGGGCCGACGTGGCCGCGGCCGAGGCCGCCACCGCGGTGTGGGTGAGCACCGCGGCCTTGGGCTCACCGGTCGTGCCCGAGGTCGCCACGACGAGGGCGTCGCCCGCTTCGACGGGACGGCCCCGCCGCCGGGCCTCGCCGGCGGGCTCGGCGACCAGGGTGGGGGCCATGGCCTCGAGCAGTCGGGCCGCGGCGGGGCGGGGGAGGCGGGTGTCGACGGGCAGGACGGCGTCGCCCGCGTCCCAGGCGCGCCGCAGCCGGTCCACGAAGCCCGGGCCCGGTGGGAGGGCCAGGGCGACGAGCTCACGCACCCGGGTGTGCCTCGGCCTCGTCGAGCTGGGCCAGGAGCGCGGCCTCCTCGGTGGCGGGCAGCAGGCAGCTGTAGGCCCGGCACACGTAAGCAGCCCCGGGGCTGCGGCCCAGCCACAGCGGCCCGTCGAGCGGCTCCCCCCAGGACAGCACCGTGCGGGGCCGGTAGCGGCGCTGCACGGCGCGCACGAGGTCGGGACGCTCCCCGGCCACCACGACCTCGACCGGGGCCGCAGTGAGCAGGTCGACGGCCACGAGGAGGTGGGCGAAGGCTGTCGGGTGCTGGAGGGACAGCGCGCCCACCAGGCGCACGATGGCCCCCGCTGCGCTCCGATAGCGCTCTTCGTCCACGAGCACGGCGAGGCGGGCCAGGCCGACGGCGGCGAGCGAGTTGGCCGACGGGGTCGCGTTGTCCATCAGGTCCTTGGTACGGGTGATGAGCTGCTCGGCGTCCCGGCCCGCGGTGAAGACGCCCCCGGCTTCGTCGTCCCAGAACAACTCGAGGAGGTCGTCGGCGACGCGCCGGGCGGCGACCACCCAACGAGCCTCGCCCGTCGCCTCGTGGAGGGAGAGGAACGCCCCCAGCAGCGCCCCGTGGTCGGCGGCGTAGGCGAGGTGCCGGGCGCCGCCCTCCGCCTGCCACGAGCGCAGCCAGCGCCCGTCGGGGCCGCGCAGCTCGCGCAGCAGGAAATCGGCGCAGGTGGCCGCGGCGGTGACCCAGTCGTCCCTTCCGAAGGCGGCGCCCGCCTCGGCCAGGGCGGCGACCAGCAGGGCGTTCCACTCGGTGAGCACCTTGTCATCGAGCCCGGGACGCACCCGTCCCAGACGGGTGGCGAACAGGGCCGCACGCCCCTCCTCGACGGCTGCCGGCCGTGCCAGCGCCCCCCGCTCGGGGCGCCACAGGATGTTCGTCCCCTCCCAGTTCCCCTCCGGGGTCACGCCGTACCAGTCGGCGACCTGGGGGGCGACGCTGGCCACCTCGTCGGCCGACCAGACGTAGAAGCGTCCTTCCTCGCCCTCGGAGTCGGCGTCCTCGGCCGAGGAGAACCCGCCTGCGGGCTGGCCCAGGTCACGCAGCACATAGGCGATGGTCTCTTCGACCACCTGGCGGTACCGCGGCGCGCCGGTGACCTGGAGGGCGTGGGTGTACACGCTGACGAGCAGGGCGTTGTCGTACAGCATCTTCTCGAAGTGGGGCACCAGCCAGCGGTCGTCGGTGCTGTAGCGGGCGAAGCCGCCCCCGAGGTGGTCGTAGATGCCGCCCGAGGCCATGGCGTCGAGGGAGGTCTCCACCGCGGTGAGGGCCAGCGGGTCACCGGTGCCGGCGTGGTGCCGCAGGAGCAGCTCGAGGCTCATCGTGTGGGGGAACTTGGGCGCCCGGCCGAAGCCGCCGAAGCGGGCGTCGTGCTGGCCCGTGACCAGCCGGGCGGCGGCCGCGAGGCCCTCCCGTGCCGGCAGGTGATCGGCGGGCCGGAGCTGGGACAGGCGGCCGAGGGAGTCGGTGAGCTGGCCGGCCTGCTCGTCGAGCTGGCCGCGGTCCTCCCGCCAGTGCTGGTCGATGGCCAGGCAGACGTCGCTGAAGGCGGGCATGCCGCCGCGTCGCTCCTTGGGGAAGTACGTGCCACCGAAGAAGGGCCGGCCGTCGGGGGTGAGGAAGACGGTCATCGGCCAGCCGCCTTGCCCGGTGAGGGACTGCACGGCCTCCATGTAGACGGCGTCGACGTCCGGCCGCTCCTCGCGGTCGACTTTCACAGCGACAAAGCGCTCGTTCACCAGCTCGGCGGTGGCGTCGTCCTCGAAGGACTCGTGGGCCATCACGTGGCACCAGTGGCAGGCCGAGTAGCCCACCGACAGGAGCACGGGGCGGTCGAGCGCACGGGCCCGGGCGAAGGCCTCGTCCCCCCATGGGTACCAGTCCACGGGGTTGTCGGCGTGCTGGCGCAGGTACGGGCTGGTCTCACTCGCTAGCCGGTTCTGTCCTGCCACGGGACCTCTCCTCGTCCGGTCCCCCCCGGTCTACCCGTCGGCAGCGGTGTTGTCAGATGCCGGCTGGCGCCGGCAGCGGTGTTGTCAGATGCCGGCTGGCGCCGGCATCCATGGCGCCAGGACGACGTCGGCGGGGGCCGGGCGGCCGAGGCCGAAGCCCTGGCCCTGCCGGCAGCCGAGCGAGCGGAGGGCGGCGAACTGCTCCGGGGTCTCTATGCCCTCGGCCACGACCTCGAGGCGGCGCTCCTCGGCGAGGGCCACGACCTCGCTGATGAAGGCCAAGCTGTCGGCCGAGGCGAGGGAGGCCGCGTAGGACCGGTCGATCTTCACCATGTCGAAGGGCAGCTGGTCCAGCACGTCCCTGCGGGCGGAGCCGGTGCCGAAGTCGTCGAGGGCGAAGCGGGTGCCGAGCGCCCGCAGCTCGCGCACCACCTCGGCCGCGGTGGCGAGGTCCTCGACGGCGGCGGTCTCGGTGAGCTCGAGGCAGAGGCCGTCGGCGGCGAGGCGGTAGCGCTGGAGAGCCTCGCCGACGAGGCGCAAGAGGCGACGGTCGACGAGCTCGGTGGCCGACACGTTGACGGCCACCCTGAAGCCGACCGGTAGCCGGAACAGCCGTCGCCAGCGGTCGAGGTCGGCACAGGCCCGGTCGATCATCCACGAGGTCAGGTCCGTCATTCGGCGGCCCTCCTCGAGGCAGGGCACGAACGCCCCCGGCGAGAGTCGTCCCGCGCCCGGCCGGTCCCAGCGGGCGAGCGCCTCGACGCCGAGCAGCCGGCCGCTCTGGAACGAGACGAGCGGCTGGTAGTGGGGGACGAGCTCCCCGTCGCCGATGGCCGCGATGATCTCGGCGAGCTCGAGGTCGATGACGTGGTCGGGACGCCGACGACGGCCAGCCCACCAACGCCCCGTCACGACCATCGAGTGCCCTCCTGGGGTCCGGCTCGCCATCTCCGTCATCCGGCTCTGCCTTCCGGCTGTGGCATCCGGCGTCGTCTTCCTGGCCATGTTCCGGATCGTCGCCCGCTCCGGCCATGGGCCGAACGAGGCGGGCCCATCGTAGAGGACGCTCCGCCCCAGGTCAGCAGCCAGGATCAGGCTTCTCGGCCCGCTCCGCGCCCACAGGGGTGACTAGACCGCCCAGCGTGCCGAACAGTGCTCAGGAAGCGAGCGCGCCAGGGAGTTTTCCCCTGTCCCGGTGGGCGCGCCAGACTCCACGGGTGACGACCGGGACGTCGAGCGGGAGGAGGGGGGCGAGCGGGGGCGCCGAGCCGGGGCCGGTGCGCCGCTGGGTGCTGGGGGCGCGGCCGAGGACCCTGCCCGCCGCCGTCGTGCCCGTCGCCGTGGGCATCGCCTGCGCCGTGGGCGAGGGCCACGGCCTCTCCGCCTGGCGTATGGTCGCCGCCCTGGTCGTGAGCCTGGCCCTGCAGGTGGCGACGAACTACGCCAACGACTACTCGGACGGCGTGCGAGGGACGGACTCGGCGGGACGGGTAGGCCCCCTCCGCCTCGTCGCCTCGGGCCTGGCCAGCCCCCGCCACGTGAAGCTTGCCGCCCTCGCCGCCTTCGGGGTGGCCGGGCTGGCCGGGCTCGCCCTGGCCGTTGTCGTGGGCTGGGAGCTGCTGCTGGTCGGGGCGGCGTGCATGGCCGCCGGCTGGTTCTACACCGGCGGCCCCCGTCCCTACGGCTACGCCGGGCTGGGCGAATTGTTCGTCTTCGCCTTCTTCGGGCTGGTGGCCACCGCCGGCACGACCTACGTCCTCGTGGAGCGGGTCACGGGCCTGGCCGTGGCTGCGGCCGTGCCCGTGGGCTTCCTGGTGACGGCGATCCTCGTCGTCAACAACCTGCGCGACATCCCCACCGACGCGGCGACGGGCAAGCGAACGCTGGCCGTGCGGCTCGGCGACCGCCGGACGCGGGGGCTCTACGTCGCCCTCGTGACGGCCACCTTCGTCGCCGTGCCCATCGTCGCCGGGCTCGGCGAGCGACCTCTCGGCGCCCTGTCCCTGGCGGCGCTGGTGATCGCCCGGCGCCCCGTCACCGTGGTGCTCAGCGGGGCGAAGGGACCAGCGCTCATCCCGGTGCTCGGGGGCACGGGCCGCCTGCACCTCGTGTTCGGCCTGCTCTTCGCCTTCGGGGTGCTCGTGTCGGGCGCGCTCGGCAACTGAGGCCCCGCCCACTGGGCCCGCCCCCCCGGCCCGGCCGGGGGCGCAGCCCCCGAGCTCGTGGTCCTCGCCTCAGCCGTGGCGGGCGAGCCAGCCCCGGAGCAGCACGAGGAACCGTTCGGGTTGCTCGAGGTGGGCGGTGTGGCCGGCCCCCTCGACGAGGGCGACCTCGGCCGTGGGCCCGATGCCCAGGGCCAGCCGTTGCGCCGCGGCCGCGAACTTCGCGTCGCGCCCCCCGGCCACCGCCAGGACCTCGAGCCGTGACTCCCCGAGCTCGCGGAGCCGGCCCCAGAGCGGCTCCTGGGCGCCCGTGCCGGCCAGGCGCAGGCTGGCGGCGAGGCCGGCCGCCGTGTTGCGCATCCGCTCCTCTCGGTACTGGTGGCGCTCGGGCACCCCGGCGAAGAGGGGCAGGCCCAGCCAGCGGTCGAGGAAGGCGGCGACCCCTTCGGCCTCGAGCTGCTGGGCGAGCGCCTCGTCGGCGGCGCACCGCTCGGCCCGGGACGCCTGGTCCTCGAGGCCGGCCGTGGCGCCGACGAGCACCAGGCGCTCCACGAGGTCGGGTCGGTCGAGGGCGAGGCGCAGGCAGACCCGCCCACCGAAGGAGTAGCCGAGGTAGGTCGCCCGCCCGCCGGCCTCACCGACGAGGGCGGCGGCGCCGCGCAGGTCGCACGCCGGCGATGGCGACGCGCCATGGCCGGGCAGGTCGACGGCCACCACGTCGAGGTCGCGCCCGAGGTCCGCGGCGAGCGGCCCCCAGCACCGAGCGGTCTGGGCGAAGCCGTGGACGAGCACGAGGCGCCGGGACACCCCTCCAGCATGGCGCGAGCGGGGCCGGCTCGTCCTCAGCGACCGCCTCGGGTGACGGCTTCGCCCACGCCGAAGGCCTGGTAGATGGGGTTCAGCGTGCCCGTCGGCGCCACCTCGGCCGCGCTCACGAGCGTGAGGGCGGCACCGGGCTCGACAGAGCGGGGCCGCAGGTCGTGGGGATCGGTCCTGGCGCTCGTCGCCGGCGGCTCGGAGGGGTTGGCGGGAGTGATGACCGTGCCGGTGCCGGGCCGCCGCAGGAGCACCAGCGAGGTCTGCTCGAGAAGGGCGTCCACGAGCCCGGTGAAGGAGTCGAAGCCGAGGTCGTCGAGCCCGTAGCCGGGGAAGCGGGTGCGGAGCAGGTCGCCGGCTTGCCGAAGGGCCAGGCCGTCGTTGCCCTCGAGGACGGCGGACTCGACCTCGGCGGCGAGCAATGAGATCACGCCGTCGGGGCTGGGCGGAGGTTCGACCGGCTCGGCCGTGCCCCCGGCACGGTGCTGCCCACGCCCGCCCGGCCCACCGTGCCCGCTGCCTCCGTGGCCGCTGACCACCTGGGCAGGGCCGCCACCCTCGGGGCGGCTGCGGGCCTCGGCGTCGGGCCGGGCGAAGGGCTCGAACCAGCGGCCCCCGGGGGGCAGGTCGAAAAGGTTCGTGCGGGGGAGCGGACGCTCGAAGACGCCGGTCAGGTCCTCGAGGTCCACGAAGATCAGCTCGGGGCTCGAGGCCGCGAAGCTGTCCTTCTCGCGGTAGCCGAGCACCATCACCGCCACGCCCGCCTTGGCGTAGCGGCGCAGCGGCCCGGCGAAGGCCTTGGCGTCGTGGGACGCCACCACCAACTCCACGAGAGAGCCTCGGGCGAAGCGCCGCTCCACATGGCCGACGATGTCAGCGTCGACGTCATCGCGGTGGGAGCGCTTCGGCTTGGCGAACACGGCGTAGCCGGTGTGGCGCAAACCGACCACCCAGGCCCCCATCGCCGACTCGAAGCCCGCGGGCACGTTGATGAACACGCACGCCTCGACCTGGTCGTCAGGCTGGCAGCGACCGCGCATCCATTCGAGCACCGCCTCGAGGTCGGGCCGCGTCGAGGCAGACGGCCGCTCGCCGATGACCTCCGAGAGGCACATGTCCATGTTGGGGGCATCCCAGACCAACAGCCGGCGCCCACGTGTGCCGCGCTCCATCGACTCCGCCTACGAGAGAAGGTCTTCCGCCGGTCGTCATGCTACCGGCGAGGGGCGGAGGGGGGCCGGAGCAGGCGCGCCCGGGCGCCCACGGCGAGGAAGTGGAACCGTATCGACACGTCGGGGGCACCGTCGGCGCGCGACGTGCGCCCCCCTGTGGGGCCCCTTTACCGGACGCCTGTCGGCGCGGCGAAGGGGCGAGTGGTCGGCCGGCCACAGGGCGAGGGCGGTCGGGCCGGGCGTCGAGCGGTCAGCGGCACGCCACGTGAGGTCGGAGGCCCTCGGTTCAGCGCCGGCGCTGGCGGGGCACCGAGGAGCCGAGCATCCGGCGCGCCGGGGCAGGGAGCCAGAAGGCCACGACGAGGAGCGAGACAGTCACCCACAGAAGCCAGGCCGCGGCCAGGCGGGAGGGCCGGACCTCGATGCTGATCTCGGAGTCCTGACCGGGCAGGTTCAGGCGCAGCGTCACGGGCTCCTCGAAGGGCGAGATGCTGCGCGAGCTGGCGAGCTGGGCGTCGGTGACGGAGGCCGCGAAGCGGGTGGTCGAGGTGGCCGGCGCCGTCGTCGCGGGGGAGGGCGCGGCTGTGGTGCTCGGGCCGGGGGCGGTCGTCGTCGGCGCCGTGGTCGGCGCGGTCGTCGGCGGCGGCGCGGTCGTCGTCGACACGATCGTCGTCGTCGTCGGCGGGGGGGCGGTCGTCGGCGGGGGCGGCCGCGGCACCACGGTCACCAGGCCGAAGCTCTCCTCCGTCGTCGACGTGGTCGTCCCCGCGTCGGGGGCCGGGGCCTCGGTCGTCGGAGGCGGGGTCGTGGGGGGCGGGGCCACCGTCGTGGGAGGCGGGGTCGTCGGCGGGGGGCCCAGGACGGGGTCGACCGACCCGGCGCCGCCGAACGTCTCGTCGGACCCGTCACCGGCCACCGTCGTGGAGGTCTCGGCCACGACGGAACTGCTGGTCGAGGTGGTGGACTCCCCCTTGGCCACCGACGCCGGCGAGAACGCGAAGTAGGCGCAGGCGGTGGCGACGCCCACGAGCACGGTCGACGCCGCACGAGTGGACAGCCTCCGGCGGGGGGTCGTGGTCACGAGCGGTGCATCTCCAGGGTCGGCGGTCCCACGTGGAACCGTACCGACCAGGTCCGCCCACACGGCGGCACCGGGAACATTTGCCCGTCGGCGCCGTCCCGCGCCCGTCACGCCCCCCGAGCCCATGCCTGCGCCCTTCCCCGTGGCTCGCGCCGTCGCCGTCGCCGTCGTGCTCGTCGTCCCGGGCGTGTAGCCCGCCCCCGCGACCGGGGGTTTGGCCCCCCGGGCACGTGGGGTCGACACTACCACCAGCCATGACCGCCACCTCGCCGCTCGCGTCGGCCAACGCCACGTTCTGCGCCACCCTGACCGATGAGTGGGCGCGGTGCGGGCTGGCCCACGCGGTGATCTGCCCGGGCTCGCGCTCCACCCCGCTCACGCTGGCGCTCGCCGCCCAGTCGGGCGTCACCACCCACGTCGTGCTCGACGAGCGCTCGGCCGGCTTCGTCGCCCTCGGCCTGGGCCTCGCTACCGGTCGGCCGGCCGCGGTGGTGACGACGAGCGGCACGGCGGCGGCCGAGCTGCACCCTGCGGTCGTCGAGGCCCACCAGGCCCGGGTTCCCCTCCTCGCGTGCACGGCGGACCGGCCCCCGGAGCTGCACGGGGTGGGGGCGGCCCAGACCATCGACCAGGTGCGCCTCTTCGGCGGCGCCGTCCGCTGGTACGCGCAGCCCGGCCCGCCGACGGTCGACGCCGCCGCCTCGTGGCGCTCGCTCGCCGCCAGGGCCTG
>WHTX01000128.1 GCA_009377505.1 Acidimicrobiia bacterium | reverse complement strand
CCTCCCAGCTCCTCGAGACCGAAGGGGTCGTCCTGCCAGGGCCGGGCGCCGGCGGCGGCGAGGACGTCGACAGGCCCGGGCTCGTGGGCCACGGTGCGGACCTTGGTGGCGACGTGCTGGTTGCCGAACCACCACTCGTTCACCAGCGTCCCCGTGCGGGTGGCCGAGTACTCGTCGGGCGTGCCGAACCACAGCGCCTGGCTCGGGCACACCGAGGCGCACATCGGCTTGAGGCCGACCGACGTGCGGTCGTAGCACATGTCGCACTTCATCATCTGGTCGAGCGCGGCCATGTACTTGGGCACCCCGAAGGGGCAGGCGAGCACGCAGTTCGAGCAGCCGATGCAGCGCGGCTTGAGCGAGGACTGCACCACCCCGTCCTCGTTCTGCTTGATGGCGTCGGCGGGGCACACCTCGGCGCAGGTGGGGTCCTCGCAGTGCATGCAGACCATCGGCACCGTCTGGGTCGTGGCCGAGGGGTCGACCTCGTCGAGGTGGATCATCGACTGCCCACGGTGGGTCCCGCACTCCTCGCAGGCCTGCACGCAGGCCCGGCAGCCGATGCAACGGCTCTGGTCGATCACGAAGAAGCTGTCCCCGAACGCGCCGGCGACGGGCCGGGTGGCCGGCGAGCGCTTCACGCCGATGGACACGGGCACGCTCACGCCGGTCATGGCCCACCTCCTTCGCCGACGCCCAGGTCGCGCTGGTCGACGGTGGCCCGGGCGGCGGGGCCGACGCGCTCCACCCTCACCGCGCACACCTTGTACTCGGGGATCTTCGAGACGGGGTCGAGGGCGCGGTTGGTGAGCTGGTTGGCGGCCCGGGGCCCCGCCCAGTGGTAGGGGATGAACACCGTGTCGGGCCGGATCGTGGAGGTCACCTTGGCCGACAGCGTCATGCTCCCCCGCCGGGAGCTGACCCGGACCACGTCGCCGTCCCCGACGCCCAGCTGGTCGGCGAGGCGGGGGTGGACCTCGCAGAGAGGCTCGGGGTACTGGGCCACGAGGGGGGCGATCCGCCGCGTCTGGGTGCCGGACAGGTACTGGCTGACGACGCGCCCGGTGGTGAGCCACACGGGGTACTCGTCGTCGACCACCTCGGCTGGGGGCCGGTAGCGCACGGGCTGGAAGTGGCCCCGACCGTCCTCGGTGTAGAACTTCCCCCCTTCGAAGAGCCGGGGCGTGCCGGGGTGGCCCTCGGTGGGGCAGGGCCAGAACACGCCGAGCTCGCGCTCCACCCGCTCCCAGGTGATCCCGTAGTAGTCGGCGCTGCCGCCCTTGGACGCCACCCGCAGCTCGTCGAAGATCTGCCCGGCGTTCGCGTAGGGGAAGTAGTGGCCCTTGCCGAGGCGGCGGGCGAGGTCGCAGAGGATCTCCCAGTCGAGCCTGGCGTTCCCCGGCGGCGCCTTGGACGGGTTGAGCTTGACCACCCGGCCCTCGACCGTGGTGGAGGTGCCCTCGTCCTCCTCGTGGAGGCAGCCGGGCAGCACCAGGTCGGCGTGGAAGGCCGTCTCGGAGAGGAAGAAGTCGATGACGGCGTAGAACTCCAGCTTGTCGAGCGCCTCCTTGGTGAACGCCGTGTCGGGCAGGGAGACGACGGGGTTGAAGCAGATCGAGAGCAGCCCCTTGATCTCGCCCTCGTGGATCGACTCGACGATCTCCTCGGCCGTGATGCCCTTGCCGGGGATCTCGTCGACCTCGCAGCCCCACACCGAGGCGATGTACTCGCGGTGCTCGGGCACCTCGATGCTGCGGTTGCCGGGCAGCTGGTCGCACTTGTGGCCGTGCTCGCGCCCGCCCTGGCCGTTGCCCTGCCCGGTGATGGTGCTGACCCCGCAGCCCGGCTTGCCGTACTTGCCGGTGGCGAGGCCGAGGTTGATGCAGGCGAGCACGTTCTCCACGCCCTTGGTGTGGTGCTCGATGCCCCGGGCGTGCAGCAACATCCCCGTGCGCGAGGTCCCCCACCACTCGGCGGCCTGCTCGATGCGGGCGGCGGGCACGCCGGTGACCTGCTCGGCCCAGCGGGGCGTGTGGTCGCGCACCGCCTCGGCCGCGGCCTCGAAGCCGGCGGTGTGCGCCTCGATGAACCCGTGGTCGAGCAGGTCGCGCTCGACGAGCACGTGCAGCATCGCCCCGAGGAGGGCCGAGTCGGTCCCCGGGCGCAGCCCGAGGAACAGGTCGGCGGTGCGGGCGAGGGGGGTGACCCGGGGGTCGGCGACGATGAGCTTGGCGCCGTTGTCGCGGGCGCGCCACACGTAGCTGGTGGTGATCGGCGCGCATTCGGCCACGTTCGCCCCGATGATGAACACCACCTCGGCCAGGGGGATGTCGCTCCAGGGGTTGGAGGCCCGGTCGATGCCCAGAGCCTTCTTGTTGGCGGCGCCGGCGGAGACCATGCAGAGCCGGCCGTTGTAGTCGAGGTTGGCCGTGCCGAGGCCGAGACGGGCGAACTTGCCGACGAGGTAGGACTTCTCGTTGTCGAGGGAGACGCCCGACAGCATGGCGAAGGCGTCGGGGCCGTAGCGCTCCTGGACGCGCCGCACCTCGGCCGCGGTGCGGTCGAGCGCGTGGTCACAGGACACCTTGCGGAAGCCGTCCGGGTGGGCGGCGTCCCGCTCGAGGGGGTCGAGCAGGCGGTCGGGGTGGGCGTTCTGCAGGTAGCGCTTCACGCCCTTGGGGCAGAGCTTGCCCTCGTTGAAGGGGAAGTCGTACCAGGGCTCGAAGCCGACGACCTCGTCGTCCTTGACCTTGAGGACGATCCCGCACTGCTGGCCGCAGAAGCAGCAGTGCGTCTTCACCTCACGGTCGGTGTCGAGCCCGGCGTCCCAGCCCCCGGGCGGGGCCTCGTTGAGGTGGGGGCCGTAGCGGGCGACCAGCTCCTCCTCGGTGAGCGGCGGGCGGGCCATCAGCCGAACCCCCCCACCCGCTGGGACTGGGCCAGCGTGACCAGGCGGCGCCGGCAGGCCGGGCAGTGGTCCTGGTAGTTCGCGCCGCCCGGTGTCGAGTAGTCGAAGCCCACCTGGGGGAGCACCTCCTTCAGGTCGTCCATCTGCAGCACCGAGGCGAACGGGTCACCGCACCGGGCGCAGCGCTGCTGGGGGCCGTCGGCGCCGGCTGCCTTGTAGTAGGCGACGCCGAGGTTGGCGGGCCTTTGGAAGATGTGGAACAGCTTGCCGAAGGGGATGTACATGAGCCCGAGGATCACGGTGAGGGCGTGGACCGTGTTGAGGAACACGTAGAAGCGGCCCTCCATCCACAGGTTCGAGGCGGTGAGCGCCAGGCCGGTCACCGACACGGCGAAGAGCCCGGCGAGGGGGAGGAAGTCGTTCGATCGTTCCACGGCCAGCGCGCCGGGGTCGCGCAGCCGCCGGGCGAGGAAGATGAACACCCCGGCGAGCACGAGGACCGCCGAGATGTCGAGCAGGTGGAAGGTGACCCAGCCGAACAGGCTGCGGCTGTCGAAGGTGAAGGTCCCCACCTCGCCCACGACGGCGCGGTAACGGCGCCCGTTCTGGCCGACCGACCGGAAGTGCAGCAGGCCGAAGACCAGGGGGAACGTCACCAGCGCGGCGAGCACGCAGCCCCAGAACACGAGCTGGTGGGCGAGCCACCGGCTGCGGGAGCGGCTCCGGATGAAGGACTGCACCAGCAGGTTGGACACCACGAGCGCCGGCAGCGAGGCGAGGTTGCGACCCCGCCGGCCGGGACGGCGGAAGGCCTCCCAGCCCCGGCGGTTGAGCGTGGCCGTGGGTGGTCGGCGCAGCCAGACGAGGTAGCGGTAGACGACCCCGAAGATGGCGAAGAGCGAGCCGAACAGGTAGCCGACCAGCGCCGCGTCGAACCAGCGCAGGTTCCCGCTGCCGAGCACGGCGACGGCGACGCCCACGAGCACGGCGGCGATGCCCCAGCTCGCGGCGCGGCGGTCGATGGTCGCCGACTCGCCCATCGCCATCCCCTCACCCCCCGAAGACGAGCTGCAGTCCCTTGCTAGCGCGAAGTTCCGGCGCCGGCCGCGAGATCGCCCCCGAGCACGGTCGTCGCCCCACTTGCGGCCGCGGCGGCGGGACAGGCGGGGGGCTCCCAGGGCGAGTCGATCAGCCGCCGAGCGAGCGTCGCCGACATCCGGGCGGCGTGGGCCTTCGCCCGCTCGGCCAGGGGCCCTTCCCAGCCGCGGTCGACGGACTGGGCCCACAGGTCGTACCAGCGGTCGAAGAGCTCGGGCCGGAACGCCTCGAGCTCGTGCACCTCGCGGTGCGCGCCGAGGATCGCGCCCTCGTAGCCGGGGTGGCCGAGTAGCACCCGGCACCAGTAGTCGATGAGCTTGGGGATGTGCAGAGACCAGTCGACCTCGGCCGTCTCGGTGAAGACGGGGGCGAGGAGCTCGTCGAAGGCGATCTCTCGATAGAAGCCGACGACGAGGTCGTGGACCTGTGCCCGCGTGTCGAGGTCAGTCATGCGGGCCTCCCACGGCCGAGCAGCGTCGTCGTCATAATTCTAGAGGTTACTAGACATATTCGAGGTTGGCGCAGCTCAGGCCGCAGGTGGCCCGGGTGCCTCGACGCGGCAACGGAGCCGGCAGTGGGCGCGGCGGGGGTCCTTGGGCTCGAGCTCGTCGACGACGAGGCCGCCGACCGCTTCGGCGATGCCGAAGGCCATGCCCAGGTGCAGCTCGCAGACCGTCCCCGGGTCGGCCAGCGCCGTGGTGGCGAAGGGACAGGTGCGCAGGACCACCTCCACCGCGTCGCCCTTCCGGCTGACCACGGGGTCGAAGCCCTGGCGGGCCATCTGGTCGGCGAGCTCGGCCACGGGGCCCGCCGCGCCCGCGGCCCCCAGGGGCAAGCGCCGCCCAGCCCGCCGGCCCACCTCGACGGGTGTGTCACCGCTGCGGACGATCTCGCTGAGCAGCAGGGTCAGGCGCTCGTACGGCCCCATCACCCCCCAGCGGCTGTCGGTCGCCGGGTGCAGCGCGTAGCGCAGCCGCGGCCGGCCGCGGCCCGACGAGGGCGCCGTCTGCTCGACGACGAGGTCGGCGCCCACCAGCTTCGCCAGGTGCTGGCGGATGGCGTTGTGGTTCAACCCGAAGTGCTCGGTCAGCTCGGGGACGTCCACGGGGCGCGCCGCATCGGCCAGGTAGCGGAAGATGTCGTGCCGGGTCGGGTCGCCGAGCGCTCGTGCCTGCTGCTGCAGCGTGCTCATCGCCGCCTCCGTCGGTCTCGCCCATTGTTGTCGCTCCGCTCGGGGCCCGGCGCCATCGGTCAGGGCACCAGTGCGGTGGCGAAGACGACGATGCCGACCGAGGCGACCAGCCCGATCATGGCCAGGCCCCGGCCCGAGCCGGGACGGCGGCTGGCGACGATGCCGTGGGCGGCGGCGAAGCCGACCGCGGCGACCACCAGCACCAGCTTGATGGCGAGGAGGCGCCCGTAGCCCGGGTCGTCGAACGTCCCGAACGTCACCCCCCGGTGCCAAGCCAGGGAGATGCCCGTGACCAGGAGCAGGGGGAGCAGGGCCACGTTGGCGACGACGCCGAAGCGCCGGGCGGCCTTGGGCACGACCACGGCGCGGACGTTCGGCTCGAGGTTGGCGCGCAGCACGGGCAGGACCAGGCCCGAGAGCACGAGCTGGCCACCGACCCAGACCATGGCCGAGAGCACGTGAACGAACCGCACCAGGCTCCACCACGTCACGCTCACCCGGTCGCTCCTCCTCGGCCGCGTCGTCGGTCGACCCGCACGACGCTGCCCAACTATAGTTCTACTCCTCAATAGATAAAACAGTGGCCGGGGTTCTCGCCCGGGTCGACGAGGGGGAGGACCCCAGGTGGAACAACAGGACGACGGCCACCCGCCCACCGAGGCTCCCGTGATCAGCGCAGCGCCCGAGCTCGTGGGCGACAGCGCCCTGGCGCAGTTGCTGCGCGACTTCGCCGACGCCGTGGTCATCTGCGATGCCACCGGGGCGATCGTGTTCTGGAACGACGCCGCCACCACGCTCTTCGGTTGGCCGGCGGGCGAGGTGATCGGCCGCTCGCTGGACGTCATCATCCCCGAGCGGCAGCGCGACCGCCATTGGCGGGGCTACGAGCGAGTGATGGAGTCCGGCCACACCGACTACGGCGACCGGCTCCTCGAGGTCCCCGCCCTGCACCGCGACGGGCGCAGGCTCTCCATCGCCTTCACCGTGTCGCTCCTCACGACCCCGGGCCAGACGGCGCCCAACGGCATCGCCGCCGTCATCCGGGACGACACCGAGCGCTGGCAGGAACGGCGCGACCTCAGGGCCCGCCTCGCCGCGCTGGCCGCGGCGAGCGACGGCGGGGCCTGACCGCACGCGGGACGCGGCCGCTCAGTATCTGGGCCCGGGGCTCGGCGGCCCGCGGCGAGCCCGACCTGGTCAGCGAGCGCCGACCTGGTGAGCGAGCGCCGCCCTGGTCAGCGAGCGCCGAACGTGCCGATGAGGGAGATGGCGACGATCACGAGCACCACGCCGAGCATGAGCATGGCGGCGGCGAGGGTCGGGTGCCCGGGGCGGTCGTCCCCGCCAGGGGGCCGATGCGGAGGGGCGTTCACGGGATCGTTTCTAGCCCTTTTCTAGCCCCAATCTTTCATTCGAGCTCGCTCGAGCTTGTCCGCCAGTTGCTCGCATGGCTCGCTCGACCAGCTGCCGTCCCGGTCAGGGGCCTGGCCGCGAGCCTCATGAAGGATCAGGGCTAGCATCCGGGTCGAGACACCCCGGAACCGCGGCTAGCGCCAGCGAACACTCTCGCCGGTGCAGCCTGAAGACCGTTGACTTTTGGATACTGTAGGTATTTGATCCTGGTCATGACCCGGTTGCGCCGCAGCGAGCAGGTGGAGCGCAACCGGGAGCTCGTCCTGGCCGGAGCCCGCCGGGTCTTCCTCGACAAGGGCTACGCCGGGGCGTCCCTCGAGGCCATCGCCGAGGAGGCGGGCTTCTCCAAGGGGGTCGTCTACTCCCAGTTCACCAGCAAGGCCGACCTCTTCCTGGTACTGCTCGAACGCCGGATCGCCGAGCGGGCCGAGGAGAACGAGCGGGTGGCGGCCGAGCTCGCCGGCATCGACGAGGTGACGATGCTCGTGGGCACGGCCACCGCGGCCGTAGCCGCCGAGCCCGAGTGGTCGCTTCTGGTCGTCGAGTTCCGGGCGCACGCAGCGCGTGACCCCGAGCTGAACGCCCGCTACGCAGCCGTGCACGCCCGCGCCGTCGACGGTGTCGCCGCCACGCTCGGCCGGCTCCACCGAGCCTCGGGGCTCGAGCCGGCCTTCCCCCTGCGCACCATGGCCGAGCTGGTCATGGCCTTCGGCGCCGGGATCGTGCTGGAGCGGGTCGCCGACCCCACCTCGCTGCCCGCGCACGAGGTCACCCTGATGCTGGCCAACGCGCTCGGCGCCGCCCCCACCCCCGCCACGCGCCCGGCCCGCGGCTGAGCGCCAGCTTGGCCCCGAGAGCCGGCCGCCGAGAGCCGGCCCCGCAAGCCGGCCCCGCGGGCCGTCCGAGCCCGGCTCCACGCCTGTCTCGTCGCCTCGCGGGTGAGCCGTGCCCGTCGCCGCCTCGAACGCCACCCGACCCTCGCGAGCCCACGGAGGAGGACCCTTGCCCACCTCGACCACCACAACCTTCGACGAGCTGCGCCGACGAGCCCAGGCCCAGCTCTTCGCTGGCCTGCCCCAGCACGTCGAGCGGCTCACCTGGAGCCGCCCGCAGGTCGCCGAGCACCAGCGCTCGGCCCTACGGGCCCTTCTCGCCCGCGCCCTCGAGGAGTCGCCCCTCCACGCCCGCCGCCTGGCCGGCCTCGATCCCTCGACCTTCGAGCTCGAGGACCTGGCCGGGCTGCCCACCATGTCCAAGGCCGAGATGATGGCGGGCTTCGACGACCTGCTCACCGAGCGACGCTTGGGCCGGCGCGGCGTCGAGGAGGCGTTGGCCATGACCACGGTCGACCCCGTGCCGGTCCTCGGCGAGTACCTGTGCATGGCGTCGGGCGGCAGCAGCGGCCAGCGGGCGGTGTTCGTGTTCGACGTCGCCGCCCTGGTGGACTACGCCACGTCGATCCTGCGGCCAGCGGTGGCGCGCCGTGGCGGGCCTCCACCTGCGGGGGCGACCTCGGCCATGGTGGGGGCAGCCTCGCCCATCCATGCCACAGGCCTCGCGCCGCGGCTGTTGGAGGGCTCGCCCCTGTCCTTCACGTCCGTGCCGGTGACGCTGCCCCTGGGCGAGCTCGTGGGCCGGCTCGACGCCCTCCAGCCGATGGCGTTGTTCGGCTACGCCGGGATGCTCGCTCGCCTGGCGCACGAGCAGCGGGCCGGCCGGCTGCGCATCTCGCCCCGGTCGGTGACAGCCACGAGCGAGGTGCTCCTCCCCCAGCACCGTGCCGCCATCACCGAGGCCTTCGTGCCTCCCGTGGACATGTTCGCCACCACCGAGGGCCTGGTGGGTTCCAGCGCGCCCGGCGACACGACCGTCACCTTCGCCAGCGACTGCTGCATCGTCGAGCTGGTCGACGAGCACGACCGGCCCGTCCCCCCGGGGGTGCGGGCAGCGAAGGCGCTCGTCACCAACCTCTTCAACCACGTGCAGCCCCTCATCCGCTACGAGCTCGGCGACTGCTTCGTCCGCCGGCCCGACGTGCCCGAGCACGGCCACCTGCGGGCCACGGTGGAGGGCCGAGCTGACGAAGTGCTGCACTTCGGCGAGCTGGCCATCCACCCCGCCGTCGTGCGCTCGGTCCTGGTCAGCACCCCGGCGGTGGTCGACTACCAGGCCTGCCAGACGTTGCGGGGCCTCGACCTCGCCGTCGTCGCCGATCGGGAGGTGGCCCTCGGGCGGCTGTGCGAGCTGGTGTCCGCCGCATTGGCTGACGCGGGCCTGCCCTCCCCGGAGGTGCGCGCCCGGGCGGTCGAGCGCCTGCCGCGCCAGCCCGACACCGGCAAGCTGCGCCGCTTCATCCCTTGCTGAGCGCAGCTGCGCCCTGCCATGCGCCTGCTCTGCGCCAAGACGGAGGCCGACTGGCAGCGCAGAATGCGGTCCTGCGCGCTCCACGCTGCAAGTCCGAGCCCGGCGGCGCGCAGGCGGGCCGACTGGCAGCGGAGCACACGGTCGTGCGCGCTCGGCGCTGCAAGTTGCGCCCAGAGGCCGAGCGCCACGAAGGTCTGTGCACCGTGGCGGTGCAAGATCCTTCGCGGTTCCCTGGCCGGGTGGCTGGCCGCCGATCGCCCCGGCCGGGGACGCGTGGCGCCCCCCCGTCCCAGCCGTGCTAGTCGCGGTCGGCGGCGGCCCAGGGCGGGGCAGAGGCGGAGATGCGGGCGAGGGGCGAGGCCACGCGCCCGAAGCGGCCGTCGTCGGCCTGCCAAGACCGGTGCGCGGCGTCGATCTCGTCGGTCGTCCGGCCTACGTAGTTCCACCACATGAGCACGTCGTCCTCGAACGGCAGGCCGCCGAGCAGCATGGCCGTGGCATCGGCACGCGTCGCGGGGACCAGCTCGTCGCGTCCGGTGCCGAGGTAGGCGAGCTGCCCCGGGGCCACGACGGTGCCGTCGACCTCGACCTCACCGTCGAGCACGACGAGGCAGTGCTCGTACTCGGCTCGTAGCGGCAGGGAGGCCCGACCGGCGCGGACGGCGAGCACCAATCCGACGTGGTCGGTGTCGCGCCTCGCCGGGGACGTGGCACCGGCGAGCTCCCCGACCACCACGGTCGCCGTCGCCCCGAGGAGGTCGACCTGGGGCAGGTCGGCGTGGTGCTCGAAGGCGGGGGCGCCGTGCCTCGTCGCCTCGGGCTGGGCCACCCAGAGCTGGATGCCCTCGAGCTCGCCGCGATAGCCCGACGCCTCCTCTGAGTGGGAGACGCCGGCCCCCGCCGTCATCAGGTTGAGCTGGCCCGGGCGGATCACCTGCTCCGACCCGAGGCTGTCACGGTGCAGGATCTCCCCGGCCGTGAGCCAGGTGACGGTCTGCAGGCCGATGTGGGGGTGCGGCCCGACGTCGATGCTCCGCTCCGGGGTGACGGACGCCGGGCCCATGTGGTCAGCGAAGCACCAGGCCCCGACGGTGCGGCGGCCCCGCCGGGGCAGGGCGCGGCGCACCTTGACGGCGCCGACCCGCCCGACCCGGCTCTCGAGCACCTCGAGCGTCGGGGGCGTGGCCGTGCCGTGGGCTCCGACGAGCTGGGCGTCGGCGGGTGTGACCGGGCCGCTCATCCGCCGACCCTACCCGCGGGGCGCCGGCCGGCGCCCTCCTGGTGAGCCTGGGTGCGCCCATGCTCCCCTGGGCGGGGGACCATCCGCGCCCAGACCGGGGATGGCCCTCCGGGCCACGGGCTCCGCCAGGTCGGCCACGTGGTCCCGGGCGACGGCCGTCAACAGGACTGGCGGCTCGGCGCCGGGGCCAGGGCCAGGGCCGGGGTCGGCCGCCACACCAGCGGCCAGGGCTCCTCCGGCGGCGACGCAGCCGTGAGCGGCGCCGAGGCGCCACAGGCCGTTGCGGTCGCCGTACTGGTAGTCGGCGTGCGCCCGCACGTACGGGTACATGACCTGGGATTCGAAGGCGACGTGGCCGAGGCCGAGCATGTGCCCGATCTCGTGGAGGAACAGGTCACGTTGGTGCGTGTCGCGGGCCGGGTAGGAGCCGGGGAGCGAGGCGAACAGGGCGAAGCCCTCGACGACCCTGCCGTCGCCGGCCGTTGCTGGGTAGTACCACCCACCGCCGAGCCCGACGGCGCCCTGGAGGGCGGCCTCGGTCGTGAAGGCGAAGACGGCGTCAGCACCGAGAGGCGGGCGACCGTCGAGCCCGGCCGTCGTCTCGCCGACGTAGACGAGGTCGAGCCCCGTCGCCACTTCTGCCTGGGCGATGGTGCTGTCGAGCAGGGCCCGGTCCCCCCGGTGTCGCGTGGACGTCGTCGTTGACCATGTAGCGGATGCCCGTGCACGGGTCCCACCGGGCGATGCCACCGTTGGACATCTTGTAGAGGAAGTCGTGCGGGCCCGCGGCGGGCGGTGGGGCCAGGCCGCCGCCGGTCGCCGAGGGGCCGGTGAAGTACCCGGCGATGTCGGCGAGCAGGTGGGTGCCCGTCGGCGTGTACATGGCGAAGCCGACGTCGGTGACCGGGGTGATGACGTGGGACGGGACCGTCTGGTTGGCGTACTCGGGGTTGAGCACCGAGGCGTTCGGGCGGGCGGCCCGCGCCCCCCACACGGTGACGAAGCCCGCGGCGTTGGCCTGGGTGGCCGTCACGTTCAGGGCGACGGCCGACACATAGCCGCCGGGCACGCCCTCCCGGTTGCTGACCCCCACCTCCACCGTCGCTCCCGGCCACGGGCGGTGGCCGTCCTGTCTTGTGTCCACGAGGCGGGCCGGGGTCAGGGGGACGAACAGGCCTTCGTCGCCGCTGCCGGCCGAGGGGCCGGTGTAATAGCCGGCCACGTCCAGGATGACGTGGCCTCCCGCTGTGCCCATGACCCGGACTCGGCCGGCGTCGAGACCGGAGATGACCTGGTTGGCGACGGTCTGTCCGCCGTGCTCGGGATTGAGGTTGGAGGCGAAGGGCCACGGGTGGTCGGCGGGCCAGACGACGATGAACTGCGCGCCCGGCGAGGAGACCGAGGTGAGCGTCATGGCCACGGCGATGGCGTCGCCGGGCACACCGGCGGGCCTCACGTCGATTATCCGTGGTTCCCCCGGGTGCAGTGGGTGATGGAGCTCCCGAGAGTCGTACACACGGGTCGGGCCGAGGGCGACGAAGCGGCCGAGGGAGGTGCCCCCGCCCGTGACGTAGACACCCTGGACGTCGGCGACGATGTGCATGGCGCTGACGGACATGACGGACACGTGGCCAGCGACGACCGGGCTCGTGACCAGGTTCGGGATCGTCTGGTTGGCGTGGGTGACGTTCAGGTTCGAAGAGCCGGGGTGGGGCTGCCACGCCGGCCACACGGTCAAGTAGGCCTCGCCGGTGGACCCGGTGCTGGTCACGTTGAGCACGACGGCGGCCACCTCGTGGGCGGCGACCCCGGCATCGGCGGCGACCTCAGGGGTGATCACGGGCACGTACTGGGTGGCCATGGGGGTGAAGTAGTGCCCACCGAGCCCGCGGCGGGTGTCGAGCACACGGAGCGGGCTCACCGGCCGGTACGTCGCGCCTTGGACGGCTGCGGCGGAGGCGTCCCCCGGGGCCTCCCCGGCAGCCGTCGCCTCCGCTGCCCGCACGGCTGTCGCCGGGGCGGGCCTCAGGTCGGGGGGGCCGGCGGCGAGGTGGTCCGGGCCCGTGGGGGCGCTGAGCACGGCGGCAAGGCCGCCGAACACGAGGAGGACGTGCAGGACGGCCCGGGTGGGCCGGGCGCCCCCCAGGGCGGCCATGGGGGCGGGCACATGACCTGGTCGTCCCATCGAGGCGCCGTCCTCCTGTGGCGTGCCGCCCCGCGGGCGGCTCCCTCATTTCGACCGGGCCCGGCGAGAACTGGAGGACGCCAGGTGCTGCTCGGCCCTGAAGCCGCCAGATTGAGGATGACGATCGGCCTGGTAAGCCAGCCGGGGTGCTCGGCTCCGGCGGGCGCCGCCGGCGGTGAGCGCCGGCGGCGCCGGTCAGCCGGTCAACCGGAGGGGCCGGTGCTGGGTGCCGGCGCCGGGGGTGACGTGGAGGGCGACACCGGGCGTGTGCACCTCAGCCCGGTGCCAGACGCCGCGGGGGACGAGCACGGCCTTGCCCGCCTCGAGGGCCAAGCGCTCGTCCCCGTCGTCGCGCTCCAGGATCAGGTCGATGCGGCCCTCGAGGAGGACCACGAGCTCGTCACCGGCCGGGTGGACCTCCGACTGGTCCCAGTCAGCGCCGTAGGGGAAGGCGCCGACCAGGGTCCCGCTGTCGATGGCCGTGCTCCGCCCAGCCATGACGTCCGCCCAGAAGTCCTCGTCCACGACCAGCGGGAGGGCACCGCCCTCGGCGTCGAGGCGGACGTAGGTGGTGGTCAGGTCAAAGGTTCGAGGTTCCATGCGGGCAACGTAGGCACAGGCCGCGACGTGCGTCTTGGACGTTTGGGACGTGCGCTCTGGTCAGCTCGGCGGTGCCGGTATCGGGGCGGCTCGCAGCGCCCGGGCGACGGACACGAGGTTGGAGGCCATCAGACCCCGGACGCCGGGTGACGGCGCCCGGCCCGCACCCTGGCCGTCAGCTGGCGCCGCCGCTGGCCCTCGCCCGGTGGGCATACCGATGGGCATGGAGGTCTCTCAGCAACGCCACTTCGGCGCCGTGGTGGATGACTTCGCGGTTGACGTGCAGCACGAGGGCGCCCATGGAGCGCTCGGCGAAGGGGCCCTCGGACGGCCCACAGGCACGGCCGAGGCCGTCCTCGCCCAGCGACCTGACCCCGCCGAGCCACTCGGCGTAGGCGCCGTCGAGCCGGCCGAGCGCCTCGTCAGCCGAGCCCGGGTAGTCGTAGGTGCCGTAGTCGACGGGGGCGCCGCCGAAGTGGCTGGCCACGCGGGCACCGAGGACGCCGACGAGCACGTGGCCGAGGCGCCGACGCCGCTGGCCATCGAGCGC
>WHTX01000127.1 GCA_009377505.1 Acidimicrobiia bacterium | reverse complement strand
GCGTTCCTCCAGGCGGGAGGCAGGCCCACGACGAGGAGGAACGCGGCCGCCACGAGCAGGTGGGCCATCAGGCGGCCCTCACCACGACACCGTCGCACCCCTCGGCCGTCCCGGCGACGGCGACGACGAGGGCCTGGTCGGCGCCGTCGAGGCCGTCCACGACAGTGCCCCGCCGGTCGACCAACTCGAGGACGCGCTGGCGCCACTCCTCGTGCTCGGGGCGGGCGGTGACCACCACCCGGCTGCCCGCCGGTACCAGCTCTTCGAGCTCGCCGGCCAGGCAGGCGAGGCGCGCCTCGGCCCGTTCGGCCGCGTCGCGCCACCAGCCGAGGGCCAGGTCGTTGGTGGCGTCGACGCCGTGGACGGCGTGCCAACCCAGTACGAGCAGGCAGCCGACGAGCAGGAGCACGGCCGACAAGCGCGGGTGCCCACGGTCGGCGCGCACGAGGACGCCCGGCGGGTTGGGCGTTCGCCGACCGAGACCAGGTCTGTCGTCGTCGCGCATCGGCCCCTCCCGCCCCCAGCGTGCGGCGCTGCCCGCCGCGGCTTCCCCGACATGTCCAACCCTCACGCAAGAGTAGGGTCACCGCGTGTGGCCGCCGATGGTCGGGGCGTGCTGTGCCGTTCAGGTCGTCGAGGTTGGGCAACCTGCCGTGGGGGTAGGTGACGGCGGTCGCCCGGGGAGTGGCGCCAGCCGGGTGACGCAGGCTGCACGGGACGCAGCCCGCACGGACACGCAGACAACCTGCACGGACGAAGGGCGACGAGCATGGACGACGCCGAGCTCGCAGCAGCGATCGCCGAACGGCTGGAGGGCCGCGCCGTGGCCTGCGCCGAGTCCTTCACCGCCGGGCGGATCAGCGAGGCCTTCGCCGGGGTCACGAAGGCAAGCGAGTGGTTTCGGGGCGGGGTCGTCGCCTACCAGGTCGGCGTGAAGCGTGCCCTGCTCGGCGTCGAGGCGGCATCGGTGTTCAGCGAGGCCGCAGCGGCCGAGATGGCGACCGGGGTCGGAGAACTGCTGGACGCGGACGTCACGGTGTCGAGCACCGGCGTGGCCGGCGACGTGCCCGAGGACGGCGTGCCCCCGGGCACCGTGGTCATCGGCACCACGGTGGGGGACTCGTGCCGGACCGACGTGCACCACTTCGAGGGTGACGCGTTGGCCGTCTGCGTGGCGGCGACGCGCCAAGCCCTCGAAGACCTCCTCGACCACCTGGAGTCGGTCGGCCCTGACCAGGGCGGCCCTGACCAGGGCGAGCCTGACCAGGGCGAGCCTGACCAGGACGAGCGCGTCGTGCCCGCCGAGCAGCACAGGGGCGAGCGCCCCGTGGCCGGGCGGGCCGGGTAGGGCCCACCAGCGCCGCCCGGAGGGACCCTGGCGAGGCACCCCAGTTCAGAGGTCGTGTTCGGTGAGGAGCTCGGGGCGGTCGCTGTAGGTCCAGTCCGGTCGCTTGCGAGGGTGGTCCTCGTCGTAGGTGGCGTGCCCGTCGCGCAGGTCGACCAGCTTGGCCAGGGGGGCGGGGCGGGGACGGGGGCAGCGGCCGAGCTCGAGGTGGCGGGCGACCTCGTCGGGGAATGCGGTCAGCACGCTGCGCACGACGAGCTGCTCTTCCACGGCGAGGTAGCAGCGGTTGCCGTCGGTCACCTTGTCGAGCCAGCCGACCATCTCGGCGATGTCGTCCTCCGTGCCCGTGCCCGCCTCGATGCGCTGCAGGCGGAGGGTGACCTCCCCCGAGCCCCGCTTGCACGGTGGGCACTGCCCGCAGGACTCGACGTAGAGGAAGCGGGAGAACTGGCGGGCGACCTCCACCATGCAGGCGGTGTCGTCGAACACGATGAAGCCCGCCGCCCCGAGCCCGCTCCCCACGGCCTCGAACGCGTCGTGGGCCAAGGCCACGTCGAGGTGCTCGACGGTCACGACGGGGTTGGCCACTCCGGAGAACACGGCCTTGACCTGACGGTCGGGCAGGGGGCCACCACCGGCCAGGTCGATCGCCTCGCGCAGCGGCGTGCCCAGCTCCACCTCGGCGACACCGGGCCGGGCCACGTCGCCCACCACCGTGCAGACCACCGTCCCCGGGGACCGCTCGGTGCCCATGGAGCGGAACCAGTCGGCGCCGCGCGCCAGGATGTGGGGCACGTTGGAGAGCGTCTCGACGTTGTTCACCACCGTCGGGTTCGCCCCGCCGGCCACGCCGGCCGGCGGGCGGCCGCTGCCCTCCCAGCCGCTGTGGACGTCGGTGGCGAAGAGCCCGTGCTCGTGAGGCGGGAAGAGGCGAGGGAGGGGCGACTTGCCCTCGATGACCTCGAGCAGCGCCTTCTCCTCGCCGAAGAGGTACTCGTCGGGGCCTCGGACGATGGTGATGGTGCAGTCCCGGCAGATGCCGGCCGCCTGCATCTCCTGCACGGCGGCGGTGAGCCGCTCGAGCTCTTCGGTGAAGCTGGCCTTGAGGGCGATGAAAGCGCCGCTGACGTCGACGGCGAAGGCTGCGATGACCAGCCCCTCGACGAGCTGGTAGGGGTTGGCCCGCAGCAACGCCCGGTCCTTGAAGGTCCCCGGTTCGCCCTCGGCCCCGTTGCAGACCAGGTAGCGGCGCTCGTCGGCCTGGCTGGCCACGCCGGCCCACTTGCGCCCGGTGGGGAACCCGCCCCCGCCGCGGCCCCGCAGGCCCGAGCGGGTGATCTCCTCGATGGTCGCCCGGGGGCCGATCTCGGTGGCCCGCTGCAGCCCGAGCCCGCCGGTGTCCGTGGCCAGGTACTCGTCGAACGAGCGCACCGGCACTGGGGGGAGGAGGAAGCCAGCCATCTGATCGTCCCTTCCATCGGCGCACCGGGCAGGTACCCCGCTCACCCTATGACCAGGCATCCCGGGCTCGGGAGCCCATCGGCGCCGGGGACGCCCGCGGCCCCCGCCGGTCAGCTCGTCTGGGGGGGCGGGGGCGAGGGCGGCGGGGCGTAGGGCCCGTCCGGCTCGGGGACGGGCTGCTGGCCAGCGGGGGACTGGGGGTACGACGCGGTCGGCGGGGCGTTCCCGCCGGCGTCGGCCGGGGGCGGGTAGTAGCCCTGCCCGGTGGTCGGGGCCCCATAGGGGCCGGTGCCCTGTTGGCCCCCGCCCGGGTAGGGCTGGCTGGGGTCGGCTCCCGCCTGCTGCTGGAGGTCCTGGGCGCGCTGGCGCGCGTAGCCCGGCGCCTGCTGGAGCTGCTCGCGCAGGGCGGGCTTCTCCTCGTCCCAGCGCTGGAGCGCCTGCTCCCACCGCCGCCGCATGGGGGCGATGCCCCCGCCGCCGATGGCGATGATCGACACGCCGGCGATGGTGGCGAGCAGGGCGTAGAACAGGCCGCTGACGATCTGCGGCGCGATCTGGAGCTGGTTGAGGGCGGCGAACGCGCCGACCACGACGATGGCGATCGACGCGATGTTGCCGAGCGCCTTGCCGTAGCTCAGCCCGCCCAGGCTGCCGCTGATGATGTCCTTGGCCGCGGCGGCGATGGCGGCGGCGACCACGATGATGAGGATGGCGACGATGACCTTGGGCAGGTAGGCGACGACGTCGGCCAGCATGTCCGAGACCGGGTTGTCCCCGAACACGCCGAAGGCCATCTGCAGCACGAGCAGGAACAGGGCGTAGTAGACGACCTTGGCCAGCAGGTCCGACGCGTCGTACTTGCTCTTGTCGAGCGCCTGCTTGATCCCACCGCGCTCCACCCACCGATCGAAGCCGACGCGTTCGAGCACGCGGTCAGCGATCTTGGCGATGGCCCGGGCGACGAACCACCCGATGAGGAGGATGATGAGGAAGGCGACGAGCTTGGGCACGAACTCCGCGACGTTGCTCCACGCGTCCTCGATCCCCTGGCTCCACTCCACAGCGAACACGGCTGTCCTCCCCCTCTACGCCGGCACGGATGGGCCCCACCTACCGGGCGTCTGTGCCTACCCGGCGCCGGCCCGGCGCAACCACGCCGAGCGGGCGCGCCCGCTCGGCGAACAGCCCTCCATCTGCGGCCTGGTCCAGTGTCCCAGGCGCGCCGGTGCCGGCCCGGGGGGGAGGGGACGGGCCGGCACCGGCTGGCTTGCGGGGACGTTGGTCCTCGGGCGTTGGCGGACGGGGCCGCGGCGCGCCCGGCGTCTCCTCCGTGCAGCGGCGGGCTCTACGGTGTGTGTTCGGACCGCTCTCCGGAGCGCTCGACGGGTTCAAGTACCCGGCGGGTGCAGGGACGATGCATCTTCGAGCGAGGATCGGCCAGGGCCCCGGTCCGGCCCCGGAGCAGTGCCCGGCCGAGCAGGATCAGGCGTCCCCGCCCGGGTCTCGCTTGATGAAGGAGATGAGGCCACTCGGCTCGAGGACGGCGAGCCGGACGTCGGCGAGGTCCTCGATGCCGTGCTGGCGAGCGGCTTCGAGGACTTCGGCCATCGGCACCTGCTCGAGCTGGAGGGCTTCGGGCACTGGCTGGCCGTCGGACACGATGACGAGGGGGACGCCCTCGAGGACGCGGCGAGCGCCGTCCCAGCGGTAGGACAACCAGCTCCAGGCGGTGATCCAGAAGGCGAACGTACCCACGGCGAGAACGGCGCCGGTGACCGACGAGTCCTCCTGGGTCACGCCCTGCTGGATGATGTCCCCGATCACCACCAGGAGGAGCATCTCGAAGGGGGCCATGTTGGACAGCGCGCGGCGCCGTAGCCCCCGGGTGAGCGCCCACAGGACGAGGAAGATGACGCTGGCACGGATGACGATCTCCATCTCGCCTCCTGGTCAGGGCAGCACGGTTGTGCGGAACGGGACGCGGACGACCGCGGGCTGGCCGTCGAAGAGGACGACGTCGCCCGCCGCGCCTCGCTGCACGGACGGTTCGATGCGGGCGTCGAGGGACACGACGAGCTGGTCGCCGACCGGGGGGTCGAACTCCCACAGCAGCAGCTCGCCCATGGTGGTCGCCCCCCGGGGCTCGGGGTCGAGGCTGTTCTCGTCGAACAGGTCGAGGTAGGCGCGGCTCACGCCGATGCGGACGGGCGCCTCGAAGCCGCCGGCACGGCTGACCGTGATGGCGAAGGCGTGGCGAGCCCGCTGCGGGTGACCCGCGCGTAGCGCACCTCCACCCGAGTGCCCGCGGCCTCGCCGGACGCGGTGGGTTCGCGGCGGCCGGAGCCCGGCCAGCGCACCGAGCTGAGCCTGGGCCCAGCGAGTCGTGCTGGTGGGGCAGGGGTGCGAGTGTGTAACGGGGTGGGGTTGCGGCCCAGGCCCAGGCCCAGGCTCAGAGGTACAGGACCCGGTTGCGGACAGCGCCCTCGAGGCGGCCGAGCGAGAAGCCCGCGCTCACCAGCCAAGCCCCCCGGCGCTCTGGCGACGCGAAGACGCTCGGGGCGAAGAGCACGAGGCGCGCCCACCGCCGCAGCACCTGGCCGAACGGCGTCGGGGGCATGCCGTGGGCGCCGTAGCACTTGAAGAGCAGGGGCTCGGACCGGCCGTAGCTGCGGAACTGGCGGAACAGTTCGCGAGAGCCTTCGCGGTGCCGGTAGGCGACCACGGCATCGGGGGCGTAGCCGAGACGGAACCCCCGGAGCTGGGCCCGGAAGGAGAACTCCACGTCGTCGTTGCCGAGGATGAAGGCCTCGTCGAAGACGCCGACCCGGTCGAGGACGTCGCGCCACACGGCGAAGTTGGCCCCGAGGGCGAACGGCAGGAAGCCGAGGCCCATGGGCAGGCGGTCGGCGGGCAGGCGCGGCCGCAACGCGCTGCCGTAGCCCAGGTTCAAGTGCTCCTCGTCGAGGCGGCCGCCGACGAGGTCGAAGCGCTGGGCTGCGGCGACCAGCGCGGTCAGCCAATGCGGCGCGGCCACGTCGTCGGCGTCGCAGAAGGCGATGAGCTCGCCCTTGGCCTGCTCGCATCCAGCGTTGCGGGCCACGTTGATACCGGCACGGTCGGGGGCGTCGACGACTCGCAGGGGGAGGTGCTCGCGCCAGCTCCCCAGGATCTGGCGGCTGTGGTCCCTCGAGCCGTTGTCGACGGCTAGGACCTCCCACTGGCCCTGGTAGGTCTGCGCCTCGAGCGCCGCCAGCTGCTTGACGAGCCAGGGCTCGCCGTTGCGCACGGGGATGACGACGCTGATGTAGGGCAGCTCGGGCCGGCGCGGCGCCTGGTCGCGCTCCTCGGTCACGTCGTCCGACCCCCGACCCCGCATGTCCGCCGCCTCGCGCCCATGGCCACGTGTCCTCCGCCGAGCGGGCTCAGCGTAACAGCGCCTGGCGAGTTCCCGGCCGGGCGGGTTCGCCGCGGTCCTGCCTGGTCGGGGCCACTCACTGGCCAGTCGGGGCCGGGCTCGCGCCGGGCGGGGCGCAGAGGTGACGGCGTATGTCCAGCTATAGGATGTGCGCCGGGTCTCCGGGTGGTGGCGTGGACCGCGGGGAGGACGTCTGTGACACGTCGGCGAAGTTGGAGAGCGGTGCCTCGCCGGGCGCGCCGTGCCGGGCGGAGGTACCGGGAGGCAGCGCTCGGTCGCTCTCGGCGGTTGCCTGCCGGCCCTCCCCTCGTCGCCCTGACCTTCGATGACGGCCCCGACCCGCTCTACACCCCCGCTGTGCTCGACGTCCTCGCCGAGCTCGAGGTACGGGCGACGTTCTTCTGCGTCGGCTACCGGGTGGTCGAGCACCCCGGGGCGGTCGAGCGCATGGTGGCCGACGGGCACGTCGTGGGCAGCCACACGGCCACGCGCCGGGACCTGCCCACGCTCGCCTTGCGGGAGCTCACCGACGACGTGCGCCGCGGGCGTGACGTGCTCGTGGGCCAGCTCGGCCGCCCCGCCCCCCTGTTCCGGCCGCCCCACGGCGACCTCGCCCTGCGCACCGGCGCCGTCGCCCGCGGCCTGGGCCTGCGCACCTGGATGTGGACGGTCGACCCTGAGGACTGGCGGCCCGGCGTGCAGGCCGGCGCCATCGCCGCCGGGTGCGAGCAGACGGGCCCCGGGGACGTGATCGTCCTGCACGACGGGCTCGAGCAGCCATGGGCGCCCGAGGCGCTCGACCGCTCGGCCACCGTCGAGGCGCTCCCCGCCATCATCCGCTCGGCCCGGGCCAAGGGCCTCGCGTTCGCCGGGCTGCCCGGGTGACGCTCGAGCAGGGCGGGGCGACGGCGCTCCAGTGCCCCGACAGCCCGCCCCTCGTGTCCGTGGTGATGATCTTCTTCCAGGCGGAGCGGTTCATCGGGGAGGCGATCGAGAGCGTGCTCGCCCAGACCCTCGACCGCCTCGAGCTGTTGCTCGTCGACGACGGCTCCACCGACGCCGGGCCGGCCATCGCCGAGGGCGTCGCGGCACGCGACCGGCGCGCCCGCGTCGTGCGCCACCCCGACGGCGGGAACCACGGCATGAGCGCCGCTCGCAACCTCGGCGTGCGCGAGGCGCAGGCAGGCCTCGTGGCCTTCGTCGACGCCGACGACGTGTGGGAGCCCGGGCACCTCGAGCACCAGGTCGGCGTGCTCGAGGCCCACCCCGGCGCCGACCTCGTCGGCGGGCGCGCCCTCTACTGGCGCAGCTGGGGCGACCCGGCGGCGCCCGACGACGCCACCGCCCTGGCCCGGCCCCCGGGCCGGCTCGTGCGCCCGCCCGAGATGCTGATCGCCTACCTCGACGACGGGTGGACGACCGTGCCCACCTGCTCCCTGCTGGTGCGCAAGGAGGCCTTTCTCTCCTGTGGGGGCAGCGAGGAGTCCTTCGGCGGCATGTTCGAGGACACGGCCCTCTTGTCCAAGCTCTACCTGCGGGGCACCGCGGTGCTCACCGAGGCCGTCACCGCCAGGTATCGGCAGCACCCCGAGTCTGCCTGCGCCGTCGCCGCCCGCTCGGGCCGCTACCGGGCGGCCAACCCGAGCCCGTCCCGCCGACAGTTCATGGAGTGGCTCGATGGCTACCTGCGCACGAGCGGCTCGGACGACCCGAGACTGCTGGCCGCGGTCCAGCGCGAGCTCGCGCCGTACCGGCCGGCCTGGAAGCTGCCGGTGCGGCGGGCCGTGAGCGCGGTGGCCGACCGTGCCCGGGCGACGCTGCCCGACCCGCTGCGGCGGGCAGCCCGCACGGCGCGGGGGATGGCCAGCGGCGCCGGCGTGGGCCACGTGCGCTTCGGGTCGCTGCGCCGGCTCGAGCCCGTCAGCCGCGACTTCGGCTTCGTCCGGGGCCAGCCCATCGACCGCCACTACATCGAGCAGTTCCTGGCCGCCCACGCCGAGGACGTGCGGGGCCGGGTGCTCGAGGTCGGCGACGACGCCTACACCCGGCGCTTCGGCGGGCCCCGGGTGGCCTCGGCGGACGTGTTGCACGTGCACGCCGGCGACGAGCGGGCCAGCTTCGTCGGCGACCTGGCCGAGGGCGGGGGCCTGCCCGCCGACGCCTTCGACTGCATCGTGGTCACCCAGACGCTGCACCTCGTCTACGACCTCGCCGCAGCCGTGCGGGCCCTGCACCGGGCCCTGCGCCCGGGGGGCGTGCTGCTGGCCACCGTGCCCGGCATCAGCCAGCTCAGCGCAGACGAGTGGCGGCACGACTGGTACTGGTCCCTCGCCCCCCCGGCCGTGTCCCGCCTGCTCGAGGACCAGTTCGGCGGGGACAGGGTCGATGTCAGGGCCTACGGGAACGTGCTGGCGGCGACGTCCTTCCTCCACGGCATCAGCGCCGGCGAGCTGCGACCCCACGAGCTCGACCACCACGACCCCCAGTTCCCCATGGTCGTGGCGGCGCGGTCCGTCAAGGGCGAGCCCGGCGCGGCGGCGCAGGGCGCGCCGGGCGCCGCCGGAGACGGCGCGTGAGCGCTCCCCGTCACGCTCCCGCCCCTCGGTGGGTGGAGAACCGGGCCTCGCGCGGGTTCCGGGCCATCGAGCTGCGCGAGCTGTGGGCGTACCGCGAGCTGGCCCTGTCCCTCGCCTTGCGCGACCTCAAGGTGCGCTACAAGCAGGCGGTCTTCGGCGTCCTGTGGGCGGTGCTGCAGCCCCTGCTCGGCGCCTTCGTGTTCACGTTCGTCTTCGCCCGTGTGGCCGACGTGTCGAGCGGCGACATCCCCTACATGGTGTTCGCCTTCGTGGGGACCATGGCCTGGAGCTACCACTCCAGCTCGGTCACGAGCGGTACCGAGAGCATGGTCGAGAACTCGCTGCTGGTGACGAAGATCTACTACCCCAAGCTCGTGTCTCCGCTGGCCTCGTGCCTGACCCCCCTCGTCGACCTCGCCATCTCGCTCGTGGTGCTCGCCGTGCTGCTGCCCCTCTACGGCGTCCGCCCCGGGCTGCCCGTGCTGGCCCTGCCCCTGGGCCTGGCCCTGATGTTCGTCGTGGCCTTCTCCTTCGCCCTGTGGTTCTCGGCCCTCAACGTGCGCTACCGGGACGTGCGCTACGTCGTCCGCTTCGGCGTGCAGATCTGGCTGTTCGTCAGCCCCGTCGCCTACCCCCTCCAGCTCCTCGACGAGCCTTGGCGCACGGTCTACCTGCTCAACCCGGTGGCCGGGGTGCTCACCCTGCTGCGCTGGTCGCTCCTCGACGGCCCGGCGCCGACCATCGGGACGCTCGGCTCGGCCGGCGTCGCCCTCGTCGTGCTCGTCACCGGCCTGGCCTACTTCCAGCGCACCGAGCGGCACTTCGCCGACGTGGTCTGACGTGGCCTGATGACGAACGCCATCGAGGCCCACGAGGTCAGCAAGCGGTACCGCACCGGGGCGAGGGCGCCGAGCTCGCTGCGGGAGGCGATCACCGCCCGGCTGGCGTGGCGCACCCCGGCCGACCCCACCCGTGAGGTGTGGCCCCTGCGGGACGTCACCTTCGAGGTGGCCACGGGCGAGGTCCTCGGCGTCATCGGGCGCAACGGCGCCGGCAAGAGCACCCTGTTGAAGGTCCTCAGCCGCATCACCGAGCCGACGAGCGGCGTGACCAGGACGCGGGGAAGGGTCGCTTCCCTGCTCGAGGTGGGGACGGGCTTCCACCCCGAGCTCACGGGGAGGGAGAACGTCTACCTCAACGGGGCCATCCTGGGCCTGCACCGCCGGGAGATCACCGAGCGCCTCGACGCCATCGTGGAGTTCTCCGGCGTGGGCAGGTACATCGACACGCCCATCAAGCGCTACTCCTCGGGCATGAACCTGCGGTTGGCGTTCGCCGTGGCCGCCCACGTCGAGCCTGACGTGCTCATCGTCGACGAGGTGCTGGCCGTCGGCGACGCCGAGTTCCAGCGCAAGTGCCTGGCCGGCATGGGCGCGGTCGGCGCAGATGGGCGGACCGTGGTCCTCGTCAGCCACGACCTCGACGCCGTCTCCCGCCTCTGCCCCCGCTCGCTGTGGGTGGACGGCGGGCGGCTCCGCATGGACGGCCGCACCGAGGACGTGGTCGACGCCTACATGCGCTCGACGCGCCAGGGCCCCACGGTGGGCGAGGACGTCGAGGACCCGCAGGGCCGCGTGGTGCTGCACGCCGTGCGCACGGCCGACCACGCCGGCCAGGAGACGACGGCCCTGCGGCGCGACCGGCCCTTCCGGATCGAGGTCGAGCTCAGCCTGCGCGAACGCGTCCCCGGCCTCGACATCGCCCTCTACCTCCTCAACCAGCGCGGGGTGCGGGTGTTCGACGAGGTGTGGTCCGACACGGTGCCCGAGCGCGCCGAGGGCCCGGGGCGCTTGGCGGCCTCGGTGACCGTCCCCCCGCTGCTCAACGTGGGCGACTACGCCGTGGGCGTGTGGGTCGGCCAGGGCTTCGAGGAGATCCTCAGCGTCGACGCCGCGGCCGCGTTCTCCCTCGAGGGCAGCGCCAAGGGCCGGCCCGACCGGGTCGTCGAGCTGCTGGTTCCCTGGCAGTGCCGGACGGTGACCGGCGCGTCGCCCACAGAGCCAGCGCCCTCCTCGGCGAGCGGCAAGGGCCCGGGCTCGAACGGGCAGGACGCGGGCGCAGAGGAGCGGGGCCCGGCGGGCAGCGCCGCGGATGGCGGCCCGGTCGGCCTGTGGGGCGGCCCGATCGGCTGAGCCGGTGCCACGGCGTCGCGGCATCGAGTGTTTCCGGCAGATGTCGTCGGGCTTGACGGTCACTGACAGCTCGCCAGGAGCACCTCATCCCGGCCCTGCGGGCCGGGAGCAGGCCTGACCTGGGGAAGGCCAAAGCTCACATGAGCGACGGCTCGATGAGAGCGTCTGTTCCCATCGTCGAAACCGGCGGCAGAGCGATCCCTCCTACGTTGCGTGGCGGCAGCAGCCGACGAGGAGTTGCACGTATGGCAGCCGTGAGCGACGTCACACTTCCAACCAGCGGGACAGCTGACGTCGGGAGGCGCGCCCAGGCACCAGCCCCGGGACCAAGACCGCACTGGATCGACGATTGGCGCCCGGAAGATGGTGAGTTCTGGGCGGCGACGGGCGAAAAGGTCGCCCGGCGGAACCTCGTCTTCTCGGTCATGTCCGAGCACATCGGCTTCTCCATCTGGAGCCTCTGGTCCGTCTTCGTGCTCTTCCTCGGGCCCGAGTACGGGTTCACGCCGTCCCAGAAGTTCCTCCTCACGACGGTGCCGGCCGCGGTCGGTGCGGCCATGCGCATCCCCTACACGTTCGCCGTCTCCCGGTTCGGCGGCCGCAACTGGACGGTGTTCAGCACGGCGCTGCTGCTCGTTCCCGTAGCCATCGCCGCCGCCGTGCTCGAGCCCGGCGTGTCCTTCGGCACGCTCCTGGCCGCCGCGGCTGTCGCCGGCGTGGGCGGGGGCAACTTCTCCTCGTCGATGGCCAACATCGACGCCTTCTACCCCCAGCGGCTCAAGGGCTGGGCGCTCGGGCTCAACGCCGGCGGCGGCAACATCGGCGTCGCCGCCGTGCAGCTCGTCGGGCTCGCCGTACTGGCCACGGCGGGCAACGGCCAGCCCCGGGCCATCCTCGCCATCTACCTCCCACTGATCGTCGTCTCGACCCTTTGCGCCTACCTGTTCATGGACAACCTGTCCCATGCCACCAACGAGAAGCGGGCCATGCGGGACGTCTGCCGGGAGGGCCATACCTGGATCATCTCGTTCCTCTACATCGGCACCTTCGGCTCGTTCATCGGCTTCGGCTTCGCCTTCGGCCAGGTGCTCCAGGTCCAGTTCGCCGAGACCTTCGACACCCCGATCAAGGCCGCCTACCTCACGTTCCTCGGGCCGCTCCTCGGCTCGCTGGTACGGCCCGTCGGGGGCCGCCTCGCCGACCGCCGGTCCGGCTCGGTCGTCACGTTCTGGAACTTCGTCGCCATGGCCGCGGGCGCCACGGTCGTCCTGGTGGCGTCGCTGGTCGAGTCCCTGCCGCTCTTCGTGGTGGGCTTCGTCGCCCTCTTCGTGCTCAGCGGGCTGGGGAACGGCTCGACGTACAAGATGATCCCCGCCATCTTCGCGGCCAAGGCGGCCCGGGCGGTCAGCCGTGGCGCCAGCCCCGCCGACGCCGAGCGCGAGGCCCGCCGGCGCTCCCGGGCGCTCATCGGCGTGGCCGGGGCGATCGGCGCCTTCGGCGGCGTCCTGGTCAACCTGGCCTTCCGCCAGTCCTTCCTCGCCTACGGGACGGGGACCGCCGCCTACGTCGCCTTCGTCGTGTTCTACGTCGCCTGCGTGGCGGTCACCTGGCGCGTCTACGTGCGCGGTCCCGAGACCGGGGAGCTGGCGGGTGTCTGACCAGCTGACGGCGCGCCACGTCGCCGCCACCGACCGCACCGTCCTCGTCGTCGGCAACGGCATGGTCGGGCACCGCTTCGTGGAGGCGGCGGTCGAGCGGGGCCTCCAGCGCACCCACCGCCTCGTCGTCGTCGGCGAGGAGCCCCGGCGGGCGTACGACCGCGTCCACCTCTCCTCGGTGTTCGACGGCGCGACCGAGGACGAGCTCGTGCTCGGCGAGGCCGACCTGTACGCCACCGCCGGTGTCGAGCTCGTGCTCGGCGACCCGGTCGTCGCCCTCGACGCCGCCCGGCGCACGGCCACCACGGCGCAGGGGCGGGTCGTCACCTTCGACGCCTGCGTGCTGGCCACGGGCTCGGCGCCCTTCGTGCCCCCCGTCGGGGGCGCTGACGCCGCGGGAGTCTTCGTCTACCGCACCCTCGAGGACCTCGCCGCCATCCGGGCCTGGGCCGCGGGCCGCCGCACGGGAGCGGTGGTGGGGGGCGGGCTGCTCGGCCTCGAAGCGGCCAACGCCCTGCGGCTGCTGGGCCTGCAGACCACGGTGGTGGAGTTCGCCCCCCGGCTCATGGCCGTGCAGCTCGACGAGGGCGGCGGCCGGGCGCTGCGCCGCCACGTGGAAGCCCTGGGCCTCGACGTCCGCACTGGCGCGGCGGCCGCGGGCGTGCTCACCGGCCCCGACGGCGCGGTGTCGGGGCTCACCTTCGCCGAGGGCGAGGACCTCCGGGCCGACCTGGTCGTCTTCGCCGCCGGCATCCGGCCCCGCGACCAGCTCGCCAGGGACGCCGGCCTCGCCACCGGCGAGCGGGGGGGCGTCGTGGTCGACGACTCGTGCCTCACCTCGGCCCCCGGCGTCTACGCCATCGGCGAGGTGGCCTGCCACGCCGGGCGGGTCTACGGGCTGGTGGCGCCGGGCTACGCCATGGCCGCGGTCGTCGCCGACCGCCTGTCCG
>WHTX01000126.1 GCA_009377505.1 Acidimicrobiia bacterium | reverse complement strand
GTGGTGCTCGACGATTCCCTTGCAGATGGCGAGGCCGAGCCCGGTGCCCTGGATGGTCCGGGCCCTGGCCACCGACGAGCGGAAGAAGCGCTCGAACAGGCGCGGCTGCTCGTCGAAGGGGATGCCGATGCCGGTGTCGGTGACCGAGAGGACGACTTCGTCCTCGTCCCGGGACACCGCCACGACGACGCGGCCGCCGTCGGGGGTGAACTTCACCGCATTGGTGAGCAGGTTGACCAGCACTCGTTCGAGCTGCTCGGCGTCGCCGAGCAGCTCGAGGCCCGGCGTGCAGGCGTGCACCTCGAGGCTGAGGTCGCGCCCGTCGAGCTGGAGGTCGACGGATTGGCGGGCGGCCTCGACCACCTCGTCGAGGCAGACGGGGGAGGCGGCCGGGTTCAACCGGCCCGATTCGATCTGGGTGATGGCCAGCAGGTCATCGATCAGGCTGAGCAGCCGGCGGGTGTTGCGGTCGACCACCAGGAGCATCCTCTGCTGCTCGGGCGCCAGGGGCCCGGCGTCGCCCTCGGCCAGCATCTCCACGTAGCCGAGGACGTTGGTGAGGGGCGTGCGCAGCTCGTGGGACACGCCGGAGAGGATGTTCGTCTTCGTCTCGCTCGCACTGCGCAGCAGCTGGACCATCTCGCGCTCCCGCTCGAGGCTGTCGACGAGCTCGGCCTCGGCCCGCTGGCGGGCGGTGATGTCGCGCAACGAGACCTGCCGCTCGACGAGGGCACCATCCGCGTCCCGCACCAGGCGCCCGCGGGCCTCGTACCAGCGGAAGGCGCCGTTGCTGGCCCGCAGGCGGGCGACGAACTCCGAGTTGGTGGCGCCGAGCAGCCGGCCGGCGGTCATGTCGGACTCGACCTCGGCCCAGTCGTCGGGGTGGACGAAGTCGGCGAGGCTGGCGCCGACGAGCGTCTCGCGGCCCCAGCCGAGCTGGCTCTGCCACGAGGGCGAGGCGTAGAGGAAGCGGCCCTCCGCGTCCTGTCGCGCCACGAGGTCCGTGGTGTTCTGGGCCAGCAGCCGGAGGCGGCTCTCGCGGTCGCGGAGGGTCGCCGTCGTGACGTCGACGAGGTGGTAGGCGTTGGCCTTGGCCCGGGCCTGGACCCATACGAGCGCCGCCAGGAGCGCCCCGACGAGCACGCCGGCCACGGCGACCACGGCCTCCTGGAGCCCGCCGTCGGCGACGAAGGCGGACGTGGCCTGCACGGTGAGCTGCCAGCTGCGGCCGCCGAGGCTGAGCGATCGGGACGCGGACGCGCGCACCTCGGGCCCCGAGGGGCTGGCGGAGGCCGCCAAGGTGGCGAGGCCGCCGTTGCCCGCGACGTCGGGGGAGGCGTCCCACAGCTGGACGGTGAGCCCGATGGGGAGATCGGCGAGCACGTCGGCCAGCCAGCCTTCGGCCCGCAGCGCCGAGCCCGCCCACCCGAGGAGCTGCTCGCGTCGGGCCTCGACCGTCTCGGGGACCCCGGCGGACCGGTAGACGGGCACGTACATGGCGAAGGCGAGGGGGCGGTCGCCTACGGGCAGGGCGGCATCGCTGACCAGGGTGATCGGGGGGGTGATGGCGATCGTGCCCGAGTCGCGGGACGCCTCGAGCGCGCGCCGGCGCTCGTCGAAACCGGCCAGGTCGACGGACTGCGCCTGCGCCGACAGGGCCTCGGGCGCCGAGCGGTCGGCGACGAAGTACGCGGGGCGCGCGCCCGAGGGCGAGATCGGGCCCAGCCCGTCGGCGAGCGCCTCGGCGTCGTACGCCGGCGCCTCGGCCGCGGTGACGTGGCGGACGAAGAAGATGTTGGGGCCGGCGGCCGCGCCCGAGTCGAGGTCCAGCGCCTCGACGAACGCCTCGTACTCGGCCCGGCTGACGTGGTGCGAGGCGGCGTAGAGGCCGCGGACGGTGAAGAGGCGCTGCTCGTACTCGTGCATCTTGCTGGCGAGGGCCGCGGCCGCCACTTCGGCCGAGGTGTCGAGGCCTTCCCGTTCACGATGGCGATCGTCACGCTCGATGGCAGCCACCACACCGCCAGTGATACCCACGCTGGCGGCGAAGACCGCGAAGGCGAGCAGGGCGGCGACGTGGCGGCGACGCTGCGTGGTTGGCCGACGGGCCGGCTCGTCGTTGGGGACGGCGGGCCCGGCGGGGGACGAGCGGGGGTTCGCGGAGTCCATCTGCTCCTGTTCTCGACCATGTTGGGCACGCGCTTGAGGGCGCGTCCCCCAAATGGTCGACCCCCGCGCCGGTGCCGGGAGCGGGCACGGCGCCTCCCCGGCGCGCCGGCTCGGGCGGGGCGTCACCCAGCGGGCGGGCCTGCCGGTTCACCGGGGTCGGCCGGGCCGCGCCGCCCGGGCCACGCGCCGCAGGCGCGCGGCGCCGTGCTCGAGAGGGAACAGCGACGCGAAGGCCACCCCCGACAGCGGATAGGGGAAGAAGACGGCCATGACCACGAGCACGCCGGCGTGGAAGCCCCAGGCCGCCCCGGCCCACCAGGGGCGCAGGCGACGCCAGACGAGCACGACCGGTGCGCCGAGCTCGACGAGGAGCGTAGCCAGCGCCAAGGGGCGCCACGGCCAGCCGTAGGCCACGAGGGCGCCGCCGACCGGTGACCAGGGCGAGCCCAGGACGGCCTTGCGGAGGTTGTCGTGGGCTACTTGGTGGCGCAGGACCTCGCCGCCCGCCCAGGCCCAGCCGGAGGTGCGCAGCTTGGCCCAGCCGGCGAGGAGGTAGGTGAGCACGGTGAGGAGGGTGACGAGTCGTACGGGGAAGCCGTAGCGCCCCGCCGGCGCGGGCCGCGGGCCGGGCCGGGCCGGCCACGCCCAGGCGTCCGCGGCCGGGGCTGCGGCCAGGACGAGCAGGTGGAGCACGAGGAGGTGCTCGGTGTGCAGGACCTGGCCCCAGGAGTTGACGTACGTGAGCAGCACCAGGGCCACGAGGGCGAAGGCCGGCCCGGTGGCCCGCCAGCGCCAGCCCAGGGCGGCGGCGAGGCCGAGGAGCGGGCCGGCCGAGGCGACGCCGATGAGCAGGGGGGCTGGTGGTGGCGCGTCGAACAGGCGCAGGACGCCCACCGGGTCCCAGCGGTGGGCCGGCAGCGCGGCCGAGTCGACGACGTGGGGGAAGCGCCCGACCAGGTACAAGGCACCGAACGCGCAGACCAGGGCGCGCAGCACGGCCAGGCGGTCGGCCGGGGCCGGCGCCAGGAGGCGCCCGGCGAGGGCCTCGAGCGGGCGGGGCGCGGGCCCCGTGCCGTGGCGCCGCGAGGCGGTCGCCCCCCTCACCTCCTGCCCACCGGGCAGTCGGCGTGCACCACCCGGCGTTGGGGACGGCGCTCGCCGGCGAACCAGGCCACCGCGTCGTAGGTCTCCGTCACCACCTCCACCCTGCGGACGGCCCCGGCCCCGGCCCCGGCCACGACCCCGGCCTGGCCGTGGGCGGGGCCTGCCCTGGGGGCGGGGGCGAGCCGGGCGGCCACCTCGCGGCAGAGCCGCGCAGCATTGCCGGCGGCCACTTCGGCGGAGACAACGGCGGCGGCCTGGACGATCTCGGCGGTGCCGTTGATCGTCTGGGGCGAGAGCCGGTGCACGGTGCCGTCGGCCTCGACGCTGACCACCGTGGCGATGTCGGACGTGCCCCCCGGTCCCTGGCGAACATGGGGTAGGGCGAGAGCGGGAAGTCGTCGCCGTCGGGGAAGGCGGCCGCGGGCCACAGCACGACCAGCGCGAGCAGGGCTGTCGCCGCGACCGCCAGGACCGCTCGCACGCCGCCACTGTAGGGCCGGCCGCCCGTAGAGTCCGGGGCCGTGCGCGCCCCCGCCTCGCGAAGACGGCTCGCCCTGGGCGGCTTCGCTTGGTGGCTGGTGGTGGCCGTCGTGGTGCGCACGGTCGTGGCCCTGCCGGAGCGCTGCCCGCCGGCGCCCCCGGCCCGGGTCGACGAGGCGGTGGCCAGGGCCATCGGCTGGTTCGCCCGCAACCAGGAGGGCGACGGGACCTGGCTGTACCGCTACCGGGCCGCCGACGACGTCGACCTCGGCGGCTACAACCTCCCCCGCCACGCCGGGGTGGCGCTCTCGCTCTACCAAGCCGCGGCCCGGGGCCGCGCCGCGGCGTACCCCGTAGCCGAGGCGGGCACGGGCTACGCGCTCGAGCGTCTCGTCGAGGTCGACCTCGCGGCGTCGGCCGGGCTGGCCGAGTCGCCGGGGCCGCGTGAGGTGCCCGGGCCGGGCCGGGCGGGGGCGGAGCAGGGGCTGGCCTTCGGGGCCGGCCCCCAGCTCGACACCGGCGCCAGCGCCCTGCTGGTGAATGCCCTGGTCGAGCGCCGACGTGTCCCTGGGCGCCCCGCCGGGGAGCGGGTGAGCCACGACGAGGCGCTAGCGGGCCTGGGCCGCTTCCTCGTCGCCCTGGTGCAGCCCTCCGGCGCGGTCCCGGCGAGCTGGCTGGTGGGCACCGGGCCCAGCGTGGGCGCGTGGTCGCGCTTCTACACCGGCGAGGTCTTCTGGGCCTTGTCCCGGCTGGCCGGCGAGTTCCCCGAGGCCGGCTTCGGGGAGGTCGCCGGGCGCGTCGGCCGCTACCTCGCCGGCCAGCGGGACGAGGTCGAGGGCTGGTTCCCCCCGATCGCCGACCACTGGGGCGCCTACGGCCTCAACGAGCAGGCCCAGCTGCCTGTGGGGGCGCCCGGCCGGCTCGGCGAGGGGGACCTCGAGAACTACGCCGAGCGAGTGGCCTCCCTCGTCGGCGTGCAGGTGCGCTACGAGTCCCAGCGCACGGACAGCCTGCCGAGCAGGTTCACCCGGGGCCGCCGGACCCTCGGGGCCGGGCTCGGGACCCTCGGTGAGGCGCTCGGGAACCTGGTCCCTGTCGCCGCGGCCCGGCCCGATCTGGCCGAGCTGCGCGAGCCCATCGAGGAGCGAGCCGAGTGCGTCGCGGGGATGCTGCTCGAGCGCCAGACGAGCGCGGAGGAGGCCGCGGCCCTGCCCGACCCGGGCCAGGCCGAGGGAGCCTGGTTCCAGTTCGGCGTCACCCAGATGGACGACCAGCAGCACGCCCTCTCGGCGCTCCTGCTGCTCCCGGAGGGCGCAGGGTCGTGACCGGCTCGCCCTGGGTCGCCCTGCTCGTCGCCCTGGCGGCTGGCAACCCCGCCCGGCGAGCTCTGCCGCTCCTCCCCGCGGCGGGCCCGGTACGGCTCCTCGGTGCCCTGGTCACGGTGGGCGTGCTCCTCGCCGTGGGGCTCACCGCCGGGGCGGTGACCGGGGCGCTCGAGGTGGGGGTGCCCACCGTGCTCGTGGCCGCCGGCCTAGTGGTCGGCACCACGGCGCTCGCCGACGTGCTAGCCCCCGAGCCGGCAGCCCTCGGGGGGCTGGGGGAGCGGGGCGCGGCCTGGTGCCCTGTCGCCTTCCCCCATCTGCTCCGGCCCCAGCTGGCCTTGGCGATCCTGGCCGCGGGGGCGGCGCACGGCGCCGTCGTGGGGGCGGTGCTGGCGCTGGCCGCGCCGGCGCTGACCCTGTTGCTGGCGACCCTACTGGCGGACGGGCCGCCCGCGCCCAGGGCCGTGCTCGCTGGTGGGCGCGTCCTCGCCGTCGCCGGCGTGCTCGGCGCCGTCGACCTCGTGCTCGACGGGATCTTCGCCGTCTGACCCCCGTGCTCGCTCGGCCCGGACGCGGGAGCCCCCGGCCTCGTGGGCTGGGGGCTCCTTCGACGGCGTCCTGCATCGAGCGCTCTCCGCCGGAGCGGAGGAGGTGGGCGTGGGAGTCGGTGCCGAATCCGTCGCGTTGGGTGGCTCTCAAACTGCTCGGGGTGGTCAATTTTGGGCAATAGGGAGTTCTACCCAGCGACGACGCGGTGAACGGCGGGCGGGCGCGCCGCGCCTGGCGACCGGTGTACCCAGTACGGTGACGCGCCGTGTGTGGGCGCTTCGTCTCCTCGTCCCCGCCTGACGAGCTGGCCAGGTACTTCGACGCCACGCCGCCGAGCGAGACGCTCGACGGGCCCAACTACAACGTGGCGCCCACGAGCGACGTATACGTCGTCTACGAGGACGGTGAGGCGCGGCGGCTCGAGGCGTTCCACTGGGGCCTCGTGCCCTCGTGGGCGAAGGACATGTCCGTCGGCAACCGCATGATCAACGCCCGGGCCGAGGGCATCGCCACCAAGGCTGCTTTCAAGGGGCCCTTCGCCCGGCGGCGCTGCATCGTGCCTGCCGACGGGTTCTACGAGTGGTCGAAGGTGCCCGGCCACCGCAAGAAGCAGCCGTACTTCATCCACCGGACGGACGACGAGCCTCTCGCCTTCGCCGGCCTGTGGGCGGTGTGGCGGGACAGGCCGGCCGCCACGGCCGGCGACGAGGGCGACGGCGGAGGCGAGGGCGAGGGTGGCGGCGGCGCCTCGGCCAAGGCGCCGTGGCTGCGCTCGTGCACCATCGTGACCACCGAGGCGAACGAGACCATGGCGCCCCTCCACGACCGCATGCCCGTGGTCCTGCCCCCTCGGCCTGGGCCGATTGGCTCGACCCGGAGAACGAGGACGTCGACGCCCTCGGGCGCCTGCTCGTGCCCGCGCCGGCGGGCCTCATCACCTTCCACCCGGTGAGCACGGACGTCAGCAACGTGCGCAACCAGGGTGAGCACCTGGTCGAGCCGGTCAGCGAGATCGACCCGGACGGAAAGGGCGGCGGGCAGGCCAGCCTGCTGGACGTGCCGCCAAGGCCGGGCGCCGAGGGGTGAGGCAACCCGCCTGGCGGCAAGTACGCCGCCGCGTCGAGGTCATCAGCCTCCGCTGGCACGCCCGGCTCGACAGCGACTGGGCCGATCGCAGCCTCCCCTGGATCCTCGCCGGGGGGCTGTTCGTGCTGCTCACCGGCCTCGCCCTCGCCCGCAACCGGATGCTCGTGCACGGGGTCGACCTCGCGGACTACACCCAGGCGGCCTGGAACCTGGGGCAGGGTGAGCCGGCCGAGATGACCGTGCGGGACGCCCAGCTGCTCGAGATGCACGGCTCGCTCGCCTTCTACGGCATGGCCTGGGTCACCCGCCTGCTGCCCATCCAGACCACGCTGCTCGTGGCCCAAGCCCTGGCCCTCGCCTATGGGGTGCTGCCCCTGTGGCGCCTCGCCCGGCGCGTGGTGCTGCTGCGGGTGGGCGCGACCATCGCCCTCGTCGTCGCCTACGGCCTGCACCCGGTGCTGCAGAACCTGAACCTGTCCGACTTCCATCCCGAGGCCCTGGCCGTGCCCGCGCTGCTGGCCATGAGCCAGCGGGGGCTGTCGGGCTCCACCGTGCGCTACGCGGCGGCCGCGGCCGCCGCCGTTGCCGTACGAGCCGACATCGCCCTGCTCGTGGCGGCGTTCGGCGTCATGCTCGTGGCCCGGGGCCGGCGGCGCGCCGGGGTCGTCACCGTCGCCGCCGCCTCGGCCTGGGTCGTGGCGTCCTTCCACGTGGCGGCGCTCGGGGCCGGCAACGGCTACGCCGTCGTCACGGGCGCGTACGCCGAGCTGGGGGCGGGCTTCTGGGACGTGGTCGGCGAGCTGGTCACGAACCCGCTCGCGACGCTCGGGCGCATCGTGCGGCGCGAGAACTTCGACCTGGCCCTCGAGCTGCTGCTCCCGGTCGCCTTCCTTCCGCTGCTCTCCGCCCGCTGGCTGCTGGTGCTGTCCCCTTGGGCGCTGCTCGTCGCCTTGGCCGACGTGCCCGACGAGGTGCGCACCACGGTGCTCGCCGCGCCGATGCTGCCCTTCGTGGTGGTGGGCGCCACCTTCGGCCTGGGGCACCTCGGCCGCCCGACCCTCGAGCGGGTGTCTGTCTCCCCCCGGGTCATCGGGGCCTTGCTGCTGGCGTCGCTCACCTTCACTGTGGCCTGGTCGAGGGCCTCCCCCTACGAGCACCCCTGGGGGTGGGGGGGGCGCGACGCCGCCGACCGTGCCCGCCTCGACGCCGTCGAGCGTATCGACGACGACGCCGTGGTGCAGGCGACCGACGGCCTGCTTGCCCTCGTCGCCCGTCGCCCCCGCATCGAAGTCCTGGCCTCGTCCGAGGACCTGCTCGAGGACGAGGTGGACGCCGTGCTGCTGGACGTCGCCGCCGTCCCCCGGGACGACCCCCTGCTCGAGGGGCCGCCTCCCGGCTTCACCACGGCCTACTCGGCCGAGGGGGTGCTGCTGTACCTGCGACCCGGAGCGGGGCAGGTACAAGAGCGCTGACCGCGCTTCGCGCTGTGCTTACCGGCGCGAAGGCGGGTGGGTGCTCGGGCCCCCGGTCTTGGGGATTGCTCCGGTGATGAAAATGCCCCGTGGGGGACGGCGTGCCTGGCGGGATGCGGGGCGCGGGCCGGGCCGGGCCGGTGGCAGCGCAGGCCGCGGTCCGGCGCGCGAGCCCGGCAAGGCCTGGGGGCACCACTTGACCAGCGCGCCCGCCAGCCGTTTCGCGAGTTGGGGGACCGAGCAGACCCAGCGGTTCGCTCAGGCCTGGGCTTCGGGGTGGCCGAGGGCGATGAGGGCGGAGCGGAGCTGACCAGCCGCGTCGTCGAGCCCGGCGGGGTCGGGGTCCTGGGCGGCCCGGGTGAAGTCGAAGTCGGCCATCGAGATGGTGGGCACGACGTGGACATGGCAGTGGGGGACCTCGTAGCCGGCGACGATGAGGCCGACCCGGGCCGGGCGGAACACCTCACGCTGGGCGTTCCCGATGGCCTTGGCCACGGCCATGAGGCGGGCGGTGGTGGGGTCGTCGAGGTCGATCCACTGGTCCACCTCGGCCCGGGGGACCACGAGCGTGTGGCCGGGCTGGAGGGGGTTCACGGACAGGAAGGCGACGCACGTCGCGTCGCGCCAGACGAAGCGACCGGGGAGCTCCCCCTCGATGATGCGGGTGAAGACGCTCGACATGGGCGGGAGGGTAGCGCCGGGCGGGCCCCTCACCTCCCGGGACGGCGCCGAGTCCGCTCCACGCTGGGCTGACGGCCCCGGGCGGTCCGCCCTCGCTGGTGCTTAGCGCGCGTTGTGCGCCACCATGCGGCGCTGTCGCCGGCCCTCGGCCGAAGGGCTACTGTCGCCCCGTGACCTCGGCGGGAGCCCCGGGAGTGGGCTCCGACCCGGCCTCGAAGGCCATCCTCACCGTCCCCAATGCGTTGTCCGTGGTACGGCTCTGCTGCATCCCGGTCTTCGTGTACCTGCTCTTCGGCGCCGAGAACCGGGCTGGGGCCGCCTGGCTGCTCGCCGTGCTGGGGATGACGGACTTCGTGGACGGCTACATCGCCCGCCGTTTCGACCAGGTCTCCGAACTGGGCAAGGTCCTCGACCCCGTTGCCGACCGCCTCCTGCTGGTGGTCGGGGTCAGCAGCATCCTGGTCGACGGCTCGGCGCCGTTGTGGTTCGGGCTGCTCGTGCTGGCGCGGGAGGCGCTCGTGGCCGTGGCCGGGATCCTGCTCGCCGCCCTCGGTGCTCGCCGCATCGACGTGACCTGGTGGGGCAAGGCGGGCACGTTCGCCATGATGTTCGCCTTCCCGTTGTGGCTGGCCGGTGAGTCGACGCTCTCGTACGCGCCCTTCGTCGACGCGCTGGCGTGGGTGTTCGCCCTGCCCGGCCTGGTGCTGAGCTACGTGGCCCTGGCGCTCTACGTGCCCCTCGGCCTGCGGGCGCTGCACGAGGGGCGGGCGCAGCGAGCCGCGCGTGCGGCCCTCACCCGGACGGGTAGTCCCTCGGGGAGGGGGCTGTCGCAGGAGTAGCTTCTCCGCGTGTGAAAGCCGTCATCATGGCCGGTGGTGAGGGGTCGCGACTGCGGCCGCTCACGTCCAACCTCCCCAAGCCGATGATCCCGCTGGCCAATCGGCCGATGATGGAGCACGTCGTCGGGCTCCTGCGCAAGCACGGGTTCGACGAGATCGTCGTGACCGTCGCCTACCGGGCCAACGCCATCCGCACCTACTTCGGGGACGGGTCCGAGTTCGGCATCCGCATGGTCTACGCCACCGAGGAGTCGCCCCTCGGCACGGCGGGCTCGGTGCTCAACGCCAAGGACGAGCTCGACGAGCGCTTCCTCGTCATCTCGGGCGACGTGCTCACCGACATCGACCTCTCCAAGGTCGTCGCCGCGCACGAGCGGGCCAAGGCGCTCGCCACCATCGGGCTCGTCCGCAACGAGAACCCCCTCGAGTTCGGCATCGTCATCACCAAGGACGACGGCTCGATCGAGCGCTTCCTCGAGAAGCCGACCTGGGGACAGGTGTTCTCGGACACCATCAACACCGGCATCTTCGTGCTCGAGCCCGAGATCTTCGACCACATACCCGCCGGCCGGCCGGTCGACTTCTCCGGTGAGGTGTTCCCCGCCCTGCTCGAGGCGGGCAAGCGCCTCTTCGGCGCCGTGGCCGAGGGCTACTGGGAGGACGTCGGCACCCTCGATGCCTACGTGCGCGCCCACAAGGACATCCTCGACGGGAAGGTGCGCGTCGACGTGCCCGGCTTCCAGATCGGGCCCGGCGTGTGGGTGGGGGAGGGCGCCGAGGTCGACCCGAACGCCCGCATCGACGGGCCCGCCCTCATCGGGGACAACTGCCGGGTCACCGCCGGGGCGCGACTCGGCGAGTACGCGGTGCTGGGCCAGAACGTCCGCGTGCGCCGCGACGCCGACCTCGAGCGGGTCGTGATCCATGACAACGCCTACATCGGCGAGGGGGCGCGGGTACGGGGCGCCATCGTGGGCCGGGCCTGTGACCTGCGCCGGGGCGTGCGCGTCGACGAGGGGGCCGTGCTGGGCGACGAGTGCTTCGTGGCCGACGACGCCTTCATCGGGCGCGAGGTCAAGATCTACCCCTTCAAGACCGTCGAGGCCGGGGCCGTCATCAACTCCTCGATCGTGTGGGAGTCGAAGGGCGCCCGCTCGCTCTTCGGGCGTGAGGGCGTGTCCGGCCTGGCCAACGTGGACGTGACGCCCGAGCTGACGGTGCGCCTGGCCATGGCCTACGCCTCCACGCTGAAGACGGACACGACTGTCGTGACCTCGAGGGACACGTCCCGCTCGGCCCGGATGCTCAAGCGCGCCCTCATGGCCGGGCTGAACTCGGGCGGTGTCAACGTGGTCGACCTCGAGGTGGCCTCGGTGCCCGTCACCCGCTTCGCGATCCGCCAGGGGTGGTCCTCGGGCGGGCTGACCGTGCGCATCACCGACGGCGACGCCCAGTCGGTGCAGGTGCGCTTCTTCGACCCCAACGGGGCCGACCTCTCCGAGGAGTCCCAGCGCAAGGTGGAGCGCCTGTTCCATCGCGAGGACTTCCGCCGCGTGCTGCCCTCGGACATCGGCGACATCGGCTTCCCGAGCCGCATCGTCGAGCAGTACGCGTCCGCCCTCCAGGCGACCGTCGACGTCGACCTCATCGCCAGGACCCGCTTCAAGGTCGTCGTGGACTACTCATACGGCACCGCCTCCCTGGTCATGCCCAACGTGCTGAACAAGCTGGCGGCCGAGGTGCTGGCCGTGAACCCCTACACCTCCACCGCCGGCGTGATCGACTTCGACGCCCGGGTGCACGCCGAGCAGGTGGCGAGCCTGGTGCGCTCCTCGGGCGCCCATCTCGGCGCCGTGCTCGACCCCGACGGGGAGCGCATCACGTTCGTCGACGACCAGGGACGGGTGCTGAGCGACACGACCTCGCTCCTGGCCTTCGTGCAGCTCGTCTCCGAACACCTGCTCGGCGACCGCATCGCCCTGCCCGTCGGCGTCACCAGCGCGGCCGAGGCCCTGGCCAAGGCCCAGGGCGTGCAGGTCGAGCACACGAAGATGTCCGTGCCCGCCCTCAACGACGCCGCCACGCTGCCCGGCGTCGGCTTCGCCGCCAGCCTCGACGGCGGCTTCATCATCCCCGGCTTCCTGCCCGCCTTCGACGCCGCTGCCGCCCTGGTCAAGCTGATGGACCTACTGGCGCACCACAAGGTGCCGCTGTCCGAGGTGGTGGACGAGCTGCCCCGGGTCCACCTCGTCCACGAGACGGTGGTGACGCCCTGGGACCAGAAGGGCACGGTGATGCGCACCCTCGTCGAGCACTCGCCCCGCCCCACGGTGCTGGTGGACGGGGTCAAGGTGCTCCACGACGAGGGCTGGGCCCTGGCCCTGCCCGACCCCGAGGAGGCGGTCACCCACGTCTACGCCGAGGCCCGGTCCGACGCCGACGCCCGGCGCCTGGCGCGGGAGTACGTGCTGCGCATCCGCCAGCTCGTCCGCTGAGCTTCCGGCTCGTGGCCTGGTGTTTGCCCCGCTGTGGCTCGGCGCTCCCCGTCGGCGGCGCGTCCGGTAGCGTCGGGCGCCATGAACACCCCCGAGGAGCTCCGGTACTCGACGGACCACGAGTGGGCTCGTCTGGAGGGCGGACCGGTCCGCATCGGCATCACCGACTACGCCCAGGACGCGCTCGGAGACGTGGTGTACGTGGAGCTCCCCGAGGTCGGGCGGACGGTGGCGGCGGGCGACTCCTTCAGCGAGGTGGAGTCGACGAAGTCGGTGTCGGAGATCTACGCCCCCCTCAGCGGCACGGTCACCGAGGCCAACGGCGAGCTGGCGGACAACCCCGAGAAGATCAACGAGGACCCCTACGGGGATGGCTGGATCTGCGTGATCGACCCTTCGGACCCCGGTGCGCTCGACGGACTCCTCGACGCCGAGGGCTACCGCGCGCTGATCGAGGGCTGACGGCACGGAGGTGGAGAGCGTGGCCGACGTCCCGTGTCCCCGGTGCGGGCACCCGAACCCCCCGGGGTCGAACTTCTGCGCGTCCTGCGGCAACCCCCTGGGCCGGCAACAGGACGACACCGCGACCATCAGCTTCCAGGTCGACGCCGAGGCCGGCCGCGGCGAGTCGGCCGCGGACACGGCCCTCACCGCCCCTGAGGCGGGCAACGAGGGGATGCTGGTCGTCACCCGGGGGCCGAACGTCGGGGCTCGCATCCCGCTGACCCAGCCGCTCGTCACCCTCGGCCGTCACCCGGAGAGCGCCATCTTCCTCGACGACGTGACCGTCTCCCGCCGCCACGCCGAGATCAGCTACACCGGCGGCCGCTACCTCATCCGCGACGTCGGCTCCCTCAACGGGACCTACGTGAACCGTTCCCGCGTCGAGCAGCGGTGGCTCGACTCGGACGACGAGCTGCAGATCGGCAAGTTCAAACTCGTCTTCGTGGCCCCGGCTGAGCCCGGAAGCCGCTGATATCGGGCCATGGCCAAGCAGTCGCACCGGTCGATCGGCGAGGTCCTCTCGCTCCTGCAGGACGAGTTCCCCGACGTCACGATCTCCAAGATCCGCTTCCTCGAGAGCCAGGGCCTGCTCGAGCCCGAGCGCACACCGTCGGGGTACCGGAAGTTCTACGAGGTCGACCTCGTCCGCCTCCGCTGGATCCTCGTCCAGCAGCGCGACCACTTCCTGCCCCTCAAGGTGATCAAGGACCGCCTCGACGCCGGTCCGCTGCCCGACGAGCTCCGCCCGCCCGGCCCCGCCCGGGCCGGGCTCGCTGCCAACGGCGACCAGGCCGAGGGCATCGGCGACCAGGCTGAGGGCGCCGGGGCTGAGGGCGCCGGCGTCGCGCCCGCCGAGGCGGGGACGATGCCCGCGGAGGACGACGGCACCCACTTCGGCAACGGCATCGGCCCCCCGACCCCCACCGAGCCCGACGGGCC
>WHTX01000125.1 GCA_009377505.1 Acidimicrobiia bacterium | reverse complement strand
AGCGAGGGTCACGGACTAGGCCGGGCTCGCCCATGAGGTCGGCCAACGCCTCGAAGTCACCGTCGTCGCGCACGGCGACGGCCACCCAGTCGTCGGCCCCTCGGCAGCAGAAGACACCATGGGGCGCCATCTCGGGGTCGCGGTTGCCCGCCCGTTCCGGCTGGCGCCCCCGCGCCGCCACGTCGAGGACTCCCCACGGCAGCACGGCGATGGCCGCCTCGAGCAGGGAGATCTCGACCCGGTCGCCCCCGCCTCCCTGACGGGCCCGGTACAGCGCCGCCAGAGCGGCGACGGCGGCGTGGATGCCACCGTTCGGGTCGGGCAGGTTGAGGGTCGAGTCCGCCGGCGGGCCCCCGGGCGTCCCGGTGAGGGAAGCCGACCCGCACAGGGCGTCGACCCCGGCCCCGTAGGCGATCCGGTCCTTGTCGGGGCCGCTCTCGCCGAACCCGGTGATGCTCACGGCGACGACGTCGGGGTTGAGCTCCCGGAGGCGCTCGTAGGAGAACCCGGCGGCGGCGAGCGCACCGGCGCTCCAGTTGTCGATCACGACGTCGGCCGTCGCCAGGAGCGACGTGAGCAGCTCCCGCTCCTCCGGGTCACGCAGGTCGAGGCAGGCGCTCCGCTTGCCCTGGTTGTACAGGTTGAAGAAGCCGGACCGGTCGACCCCGGGCACACCGTCGGCGTGCGGGCCGATGCGCCGGGACAGGTCCAGCCGGTTCGGCGACTCGACCTTGACCACCTCGGCGCCGAGGTGGGCGAACTGCAGCGCGCCGAATGGCCCGGCCCACACCCAGCTCAGGTCGACGACGCGCACACCGGCCAGGGGCGCGGCGGCGTCCTCGCCTGGCCCGTCCGCCGGGGCCGGTGGCGCCGGTGGCGCGGACCGCGGTGCCCACTCGGCGAGCACCTCGTCGGTGTGCTCGCCGAGGGCCGGGGCACGCCCCTCGGCCGCCAGGGGCGTGCGGTGCAGGCGGAAGGGGAGGCCCGGGGCGGCGAAGCGCTCGGCCCACGTGCCCACCGTGGCCGTCACGCTCTCGAAGAAGCCCCGCTCGCGCAGATGCTCGTCCCCGAGCAGGTCCTCGGCCGAGTTGATGCGGGCGCAGGGCACGCCTCGGGGAACCGCCTCGGCGAGGAACCCGTCCACGGTGAAGCCGGCGATGGCCTCGGCAACGAGCGACTCGAGACCCTCCCCGGCCTCGACCCGCCCGGCGTTCGTCCCGAAGATCTCGGCCAGCGCCCAGTCGGGCCGGCCGAGGACCTCGACGAGCTCGCGCCAGTGCACGTCCTCTGTGCAGTGCGCGAGCACATAGCCGTCTCGGCAGCGGAACACCGACCACGGGTTGATGGCCCTGGTGCCGTGAGGGACGGGGACGACGCCGCCGTAGGTGTAGAGCGGCACGGCGATGAGCAGGATGCCGGCGACGACCTCCTGGGCGGAGACGTCGATCCGCTGGCCCAGGCCATGGCCCAACCGGGCGTGGAGCGCACCGAGGGCCGCGACCGTCGCATGCGCGGCGGCGTGGAAGGCCGAGACATCGCCGTACGGTCGCAACGGCTGGGCCGAGGGGTCGTTCCGGTCGGCCGTGTGGAGGGAGAGCAGGCCGCCGGCGGCCAGGGTGACGAGGTCGCTCCCCGGCAGCTCGGCGTTCGGCCCCGTCCGCCCGAACGGGGAGATGTCGACGGTGACGAGCCCGGGGTTCTGCCCCTCCACGACGGCGAGGTCGTCGTCGGCCAACCACGTGGTCCCGTCCCGGGTGGAGCGGATGACCACGTCGGCCGCGCTCGCCAGGCGCCTGGTTCGGCTGCGGCCGAGGCCCGCTCGGACGTCGGCCGCCACCGACCGCTTGGCGGCGTTGAGGTAGGCGAACGAAGTGCTGGCCTCGGGGTCTGCCACCCCGCCGAGGAACGGCCCCCGACGGCGCAGCGGGTCACCCGGTCCGGCCTCGAGCTTCACCACGTCCGCGCCGAGCTGGCGCAACAGCCGCCCGGCGTAGGCGGCGGCGATCGTGTCGCCGCACTCGAGCACCCGCAGCCCCTCCAGGGGGGGTGCCTCGTCGGCCACGCCCGCCTACCGGGCGCCGGCGCGCGGCATGGCCGGGGCCGGGTGCTCGAGGCTGGTCGGCGCCTCGACCTCGAAGGGGCTCTTCAGGTCGAGGTCCTCGCCGATCTCCCGCACGGCGGGGAGGACCTCTTTGCCCAGCAGCTCGATGCAACGCTGGGCGTCGGCGTGGCTGACGCAGCCGTCGTTGCCCCACAGGGAGAGGATGGATGGCCGGGTCTCGGTGAGCAGCACGCGGAGCTGCTCGATGCACTGCTCGGGGGTGCCGTAGATGATGGAGCCCGCCGCCGCCTGGGCTTCGAAGGGGACCTTTCCGGCCATGGCCTTGCGGCCCGCCCGCACCAGTGCCATCGGCCGGCGGGCGCCGGCGCCGAGATAGCCGGAGGGCGCCCCCCACACGGGGTGCAGCAGGCCGACGAACTCACCCTGCATCCACATGAACTGCCGGGCGCCCTCCTCCGCCTTCTCCTCGGTGTCCTGGCAGTGGATGCGGATGAGGTAGCCCCGGTGCTCGGGCCCTGAGGCGAACCCGGCCTGCTGGGCGGCGCCCTCGTAGATGCCCCAGATCTTCTTGCAGGTGTCGATGCTGGCGTTGAGGACGATGTAGGGGTAGCCGTGCTGGGCCGCCCACTCGATGGTCTCCGGGCTCGACACCCCGGGCACCCAGATGCGGGGGTGGGGTGCCTGCAGCGGCAGCGCCCAGGGGTTCACGACCCGCTGGTGGTAGTGCTCGCCCTCCCAGCGGAACGGGCCGGGCTGGGTCCAGGCCTTGACGATGAGGTCGTGGGCCTCGTTGAAGCGCTCGCGGTTGTAGGCCGGGTTCACGTTGGCGGAGAGCTGCTCGGTACCGCCGCCACGCACGATGCCCGCCACCAGGCGGCCCTTGGAGATCATGTCGATCATGGCCAGCTCCTCGGCCAGCCGGACCGGGTTGTCGGCCAGGGGCAGGGGGTTGCCCAACAGCACGATCTTGACCCGCTCGGTGGCGTGAGCCAGGACCGAGGCCATCACGTTGACCTTGGCCGACATGCAGAAGGGGGCGTTGTGGTGCTCGTTCAGCATCACCCCGTCGAAACCGACCGCCTCGGCGGCCTGGAAGTCCTCGATGTACTCGTTGTAGAGCCGGCTGCCCTCGACGGGGTCGTAGTGCTCGTTCGAGAACAGCAGCGCCGTGTAGCCGAGCCTGTCGCCCTCCTCCTGGGGGTAGGCGCTCATCGGCTGCTCGGTGAAGTACATGACGTGCACGGGGTCAGCCCTCCTGCTCGGCGAAGAAGCCCGACACGAGGCCGGCAAGCTCGTCCGGCCGCTCGATCTCGACGAAGTGCCCCGCTCCCTCGACGCGGCGCAGCGAGGCTCCGGGCACGAGCTCGGCGTACTGCTCGGCGCAGACGGGCGGGACCAACTTGTCCCCCGTGCCCGCCACGACGAGGGTGGGCGTGTCCACGCCGTGCAAGAGGTGCTCGAGCGAGCGGTCGAACATGTAGGGCTTCCAGGCGATGCGGGTCGTCATCTCCCGGTTCACCTCCCACGTGACGAGCTGGTCCTCGCTCGGCGGCTCGCCGAAGGTGGCGTGGTAGGCGCCGATGTCCACGAACCCCGAGGACACGTACTCCTCGGCGTTGACCAGGAACTGGTCGCAGATCTCGCCCTCCCGGGGCTGGAGGCCCATGGGGTTCAGCAGCGCCATCGCCGGGAGGCGGCCGTGCGCGGTCGTGGCCACCTCGGCGGCGATCCAGGCGCCGAAGCCGAGGCCCACGAGCCGTGCCCCGTCGAGGCCCTGCTCGTGGAAGAGCCACTGGTACAGCGAGGCGAGCTCGCGCACCGAGCGCAGCCAGGCGGGCCGTTCCGAGGTGTCGAAGCCCGGGTGCGAGGGAACCACGACGCGGTACCGCTCGGCCAGGCGGTCGTAGAACGGCAACCACCCGGGGTTCCCGATGTCGTGGTGCAGGACCACGACGGACGGCCCCGAACCCCCGCTCACCACGTCGACGGCAAGCCCGTCGACGGTCACCCGTTGACGTTCGGGTTCGACCATGGCTCCCTCCTCAACTCAGCTGGCACATGACGAGGTCGACTGGTCCCCGGCGCACGGCCTCGAGCTCCCGGAGCGGCCCTGGCACGTAGGTCGGCCGTCACACCTCGGGGATAGTCCTCGAATCGCGTGAAGGGTGTCAAACCATCATTCGAAGGACCTGGTCACCGCGAGCACGTTCCACAGAATCGTCCCGGATGCCCCGTTGGAGCAGCACGGTTATCGTCTCCCGACGAGATGCGGGGAGCTCCGATGGACGACAGCACCGAGCACGACGACGGCGGGGTCGTGTGGCAGTTCGACGACCAGGTGCCCGACGAGGCCGACCGCGACGTCGACTACCAGCGGGAGCGCTTCGTGGGCACCCGGCGCCGGATCCTCGAGGCGGCGGCGCGCGTGCTGCGCGACAAGGGCTACGCGGGCGCCCGGCTGTCGGACATCGCCGCCCTCGTCCGCATGCGCACGGCCAGCCTCTACTACTACTTCGAGTCGAAGGAGACCCTCGCCAAGGAGGTCTTCCGGGTCGGCACGAGGACGGCGATCGTGCACGTCGGCCACGAGCTCGACCGGCTGGGCGACGACGCCGACGCCGAGGCGCGCCTGGCGGCGGCGATACGGGCGCACCTGCACGTCCACCTGGGCAGAAGCGGCGTGTTCGGCGGTGCCATGATCCGCGTGCTCGGCCAGGCTCCGGCCGACGTGCGGGAGCGCCACCTCGTGCTCGAGCGGGACTACGCCGACCTGTGGCGCCGCCTGCTCGAGGACGCGGTGAAGGCGGAGATCGTTCGGGACGACGTCGACCTCTCCGCCCTGCGGATGCTCCTCATGGGCTCGCTCAACTGGACCAGCGAGTGGTTCGCCCCGGGACGGCTCACCGTGGACCAGCTGGCCGACACCGCCGTCGACCTCGTCTTCGGCGGCATCCGTGCCCTCCCCCGCAGCTGAGGGGCACGGACACCTGCTTTGACCCCGAGCGCTGGCGACTGTTAGGAAGTCGAACGACAGTTCAAAAAGACGGGGTGGACCGTACATGCGCAAGAGACCGATGAAGGGCGCTGCCGCGCTGCTCGCCGTGGCGCTCGCCGCAGCCGCCTGTGGCGGCGACGACGGCGACAGCGGGGCCACCGGGAACGTGCTCGACGAGGGTGCGGGTTCCGCCCTCGCCGGCCGGGAGGTGGGCGCGGGGAGCACCACGCCGGCCGATGCGGTCGCCCACCCCGAGTCGATGGAGGAGTGGGAGGAGCTCTGGGCCCAAGAGCGGGCCGCCATCGTGACCGAGATCCAGGAGAACGGCTGGGGCCTCCAGGAAGACGGCACCACCGTGCTCGGCCCTGACGGCTTCACCATCGACCTCGCCGCCTGCACCGCCGGCTGGAGCAACACCGAGGGCATCACCGACACCAGCATCAAGTGGGGCGCGACGGGGCCGCTGTCGGGTGCGGCGGCCGACGGCGGCAACATCAACCGGGGCATCTCCGCCGTGCTCGCCCACTACGGCGAGGAGGGCACCTTCACCGACAGTGAGGGCAAGACCCGCACCGTCGAGTACCTGATCCGCGACGACGGCTACGACGCCACCCGGACGATCCCCCTCGTCGACGAGCTGATCGACTCACAGCGCGTGTTCGCCCTGCACAGCCAGGGCTCGCCCCACACGATCCGCACCTACGACAAGATCAACCAGCGCTGCATCCCCCACATCTTCAACATCGGGGGGCACCCCGCTTGGGGCGACCCGGTGAGCCACCCGTGGACGACGGGCCACCAGATCACCTACAACGTCGAGGCGCTGCTGTGGGGCACGTTCATCGACCAGCGCATCGACGAGTTCGGTGACGGGCCCGTGGTGATCACGGCGCTGGCGCTCGACAACGAGGCCGGCACGATCTACAGCAACGGCTTCGAGGAGTACCTGCGGACCTCCCCGAACGCCGACCGCTTCGAGTACCACGTGGAGTTCATCGACCCGCAGGCGCCGAGCGCCACCGATCAGATGACCACCCTGGCCTCGAAGAACCCCGACGTGTTCCTCGAGATGCTCACGGGGACGCCGTGCAGCTACGCCATCACCGAGGCGGCCCAGAACGGGATGAAGGAGAGCACGCCCTACAAGTTCGTGTCCTCCGTGTGCAACAACGCCACCTACGTGGGCCGCGACGCCGTGGGTGACGCCACCGACGGCTGGTGGATGGTGGGCGGCGGGTTCCGCGACATCACCTCGTCGGCCGAGGACGGCAACGCCTTCGTGGAGTGGGTCGCGACGTGCTGGAAGGGGCCGGCGTCGACACCAGCTCGGGCTTTGCCGGCTGGGGTGTCATCAAGGGCTGGGGCCTGACCCAGATCATCCAGGTCGCCGGCGAGCTCGAGGGCGGGCTCACCCGGGCCAACCTCAACACCGCGGCCCGGGCGATGGACATGACGAACCCGGGCCTGGCCGAGGGCATGCACTGGAACACCTCCGGCAACACCGACGCCTACTTCGTCGAGGGCTCGGAGGTGGCGGAGTACGACGCCGCGGCCCAGAGCTGGGTGCAGAAGGGCGACGTGATCGACCTGTCGGGCGAGGTCAGCCCCTGCGTCTGGGACCAGTCCACCTCGTCCTGCGGCTGACGAGCGCCACCACCGGCCCGCCCGCGGCCGGCCGCCGAACGCGACGAGGGCCCGCCCCAATGGGGCGGGCCTTCGTCGCGGAGCGGAGCCGGTCAGTCGCCCTGGGCGCCCCAGGGGCTGAGCGGCGTCAGGCGCCGAAGACGTGGGCGGTCCACACCCGCCCGGCGGCGTCGACGACCACGCCGACGCCCATCGAGGTGTAGCCGCCGTGGGCGATGTTGGCGTAATGGCCGGGGCTGGCGACCAGCGCGTCGTGGATGGGGGCGACGGCGGGGCCGACGCCGACGTTCTCGCCCACCGTCCACCAGCTGCCGAGCAGGCTGGAGATGTCGCTGTGGTAGATGTTGCCGGCGGCAGCCATGGCCTGGGCCTGGGCGACGGCGTAGGCGTGCAGGCCGGCGTCGGAGCGGAGCGGCCCGAGCCCGACCGAGGCCCGGGTGGCGTTGGTCAGGGCGAGGAAATGGTCCTCGGCTGGCGACTGGCTGGCCGCCACGTTGGCCATGGCCACGGGGGCGGGCGGCTCGACGGGCGCCGGCGCCTGCTCGACGGCGGGGGGCTCGGGGGCCGGTGCCTCCTCGACGGGGACGACCTCCTCGACGGCGGGCTCCTCCACCGGGGCCGGCGCCTCGGTGACCGGGGGAGCGGGCGGCCCGCTGGTCGTCGTCGTGGTCGGCGCCACGGTCGTAGTCGGCGCCATGGTCGTGGTCGGCGCCGCAGTCGTGGTCGGGACGCTGGTGGGCGCGACCGTGGGCGTCGCGCCGACCGACTCGAGGGTGCCGTTGCCGATGGAGGCGAACACCGTGCCGGTGATGCCGAGGAGCGCGGCGAGGCCGGTCGCGCCCAGGGCCGCTCGGGAGATCCGCATGAAGCGTGTCCTGTCTGTTCGGTAGCTCGGCTGGCCTCGTGGGCCCCGTGGCTTTGCGCCCCTGCCTTGCGGCAGGTATGCCTTTTCGTTGACACATCAAAAGACGGCAGGACTCGTCCTCAACTTGAGCGACGCGCCGTTAGCCCTGATTTTTCATGAGGCTCGTGGCCATGTCGCTGACCTGGACGGCACCTGGTCGGTCGAGAGATGCGGCCGACTGCCTGACTAGCTCGAACGAGCTCGAATGCAAGATCGGGGCTAGGCGTTGGTCACCTCGGTTGGGGTCGGGCCCCCGGGCGGTCGGTGCCTCGCGGAGCGCGCCGGGCGCGGGCGCCCACGAGCAGGGCGAGGACGGCCGGCACCCCGGCGTAGGCGACCATGGCGCTCTGCAGGCCGAACCCGTCGGCCAGCGCCCCGATGGCGACGGGCAACAGCACGCCCGGCTGTTCGAGGATGCCCACGACCGTGGAGACCGAGCCGGCCCGGTCCTCGCGGTGCCGCAGGACCTGGGCCTGCAGGGACACCCAGAACACGGCGACGCCCGCGCCGAAGGCCACAGCCGCCACCGCAGCCACCGCCACGCCCGGCACCACGGCGACCACGGCGCCGCTCACGGCCATGGCCAGCGCGGCGCGCAACAGCGCGCCGCCCCCGGGCGGCCTGCGCACGAGGACGGCGAAGCCGACGAGCGAGCCGACCACGGTCCCCGCCGCCACCGCCGTGGCCACGGGCGGTGCCAGCTGCCGCGCACCGGTGAGGAAGGCGACGAGGAAGCCGAAGTAGGCCTCGTCGAGCTGGGAGAAGAGCGCAGACACGAGAGCGAGCCACCACACCCCCGGGTCGCGCAGCAGCCCCAAGGCCCCCCTCCAGGCCGAGCCCGCCGTGGCGTCGCTATCGGCCCGGCCCGCTCTTTTGGCGCCCGCCCCCTCGGCCTCGGGCCCGGCGCCGCGGTGGGGCGGCGGGAAGGGCAGGGTCGCCAGCCACGCTCCGTAGAGGGCCATGGCCAACGCGCCAGCGGTGAGCGCCACCCGCCACGACCAGCCGGCCGCACCGACAGCGACGAAGAGGGCCGGGCCGGCCAGGTCGCCGAGGGAGGCGAGCAGGTTGGACCGCGACAGCTCCCGCTCGAGGTCCTCTCCCGCCAGATCGGCGAGTGCCACCTCGCAGGCACCGACCAGGAGGTCAGACGCCGCGCCGAGCAGCATCGCCGCCCCGAGGAGCACCGCCAGCGACGGTGCCATGGCGAAGAGGGCGAGGGAGGCGGCGTAGCCGAACGCGCCGAGCGAGGCGAGGACACAGCGGCTGCGGTGGTCGACGAGCACCGCGAGCGGGGAGCCGAGGAGGCTGCCCACCGCCATGGCCGCGAAGATCAGGCCGGCGTCGCGGTACTCGATGCCGAGGTCGGCCTGCAGCGACGCGAAGGCGCCGGTGGGCAGGAAGCTCGCGAACTCGTCGGCCGCCCGCACCAGCAACAGCGCCGCCACGAGCCCCACGGGGGCACGGGCGACGAGGGGCAGGAGCCGGCGGAGGTGCCTAGGTCAACATCGGTGGAGCAGGCGCACGGGCCCAGGTTATGCGGCGGCCCCGCGCCCTCGAAGCGATTTCCCGCCTCCACCTGCGGCGGTCGGCGCCCGAGGCGGCCCCGTCGGCCGCCGCTCAGCGACGAAGCTGGTAGCCGGCCGCCTCTCGGTCCCAGGTGGACGAGGCCACGCCAGCGTCGCGCAGGGCCTGCTTGCGCACCTTGCCCGAGGGCGTCTTGTCGAGCGCGGCGACGACCTCGACGTAGCGGGGCACGGCGTAGCGGGGCATGCGCTGCTGGCACCAGTCGAGCAGGTCGGCGGGTTCGAACCCTGCGCCAGCGGGCCCGGTACCGTCAGCGCCCGAGCCGGCGAGCACCACGCACGCCTTGATCTCCTCCTCGCCCCCGGCACCCTCGACCCGGACGCCGACCGCCGCGCTCTCGAGCACCGCCGCGTGGTCGTTGAGGACCTGCTCGATCTCGTAGGACGAGACGTTCTCTCCCCGGCGGCGGATGCGGTCCCGCAGGCGGTCGACGAACCAGAGCCGCCCCTCGGCGTCGAGGCGCCCGGCGTCCCCGGTGTGGAACCAGAGGTTGCGCCACGCTTCGACCGTCTTGTCCGCCATGCCGAAGTAGCCGACGTTGAAGCAGTTGGGCTGGCGGGGGCGCACCAGGATCTCACCGACGCCGCCCGCGGGCAGGGGCTCGTCGGTCTCGGGGTCGGCCACCACGACCTCGAAGAACTCATCCTCCACCCGCCCCGCGCACCCCGCCAGCACCGGGTCGGCGGGGTCGCTGTAGGCCACCATGTTGACCTCGGTCATGCCGTAGCCCTGGATGAGGCGGACGCCGAAGCGGGCCTCGAAGGCGGCGCCCCACTCCTCGGCGATGGGCACGGCCATGACGCGGGTCAGCCGGTGGGCCCGGTCGCGGGCGCTGGCCGGCTGGCGGAAGAGGAACTCGGGCATCACCCCGAGGGCGTTCGAGGCCGTGGCGCCGGACTCGATCACGTCGTCCAGCCACGAGGACGCGCTGAAGCGCCGCACCACCGTCGCCGGCGCCCCGGCCACCAGGCAGGCGAAGACCTGCATCAGCAGGGCGTTGGCATGGAAGAACGGCATGCACACGTAGTAGCGGTCGCCCTCGCCCAGGCTTGTCGCCCTCGCCGCCCCGGCCGCGAAGAGGAAGCAGTGGGCCTGGGGCATCAGCACGCCCTTGGAGGGCCCGGTGGTGCCCGAGGTGTACATGATCGTGCAGACGTCGGCGGGCTCGGGCTCGACTACGCCGACCAGCGCCCCGCCGGCCCCACCGGCCGCCGGCGCTGAGGCCGCCAACTCGTCCCAGGTCAGCAACGTCGTGGCGGCCAGGGCACCCGGCAGCGCCGCCGGCCTCGGCCCGATCACCACGGTGTGGCCGATGCCGGCCCCCGACGTGTCGACGTGCTCGAAGAGCGCCAGCAGCTCCTCCTCCACGATCACCACCCGGGGCGCGCTGTTGCGGACCTGGTGCTCGAGGAAGGCGCCCTTGAGCTCGGTGTTCACCGGCGTGAACACGGCCCGGCGCTTGTGCGTGGCCAGCATGGCGAGCAGGAAGGCGCGCGAGTTGCCGGCCAGGGCCAGCACCCGGTCCCCCGGCTCGACGCCGAGGCCGGCCAGGGCTGTGGCCAGGCGGTCGCTCTCGTGGTGCAGCTCGGCGAAGGTCAGCGTCTCGCCGCCCTCGAAGGCGAGGAACTCCCGGTCGGCCAACCGCTGCGCTTGTAGCCGCGCTGCCTCCACCAGGGTCCAGCGGCTCCTGGGCAGCTCGAGTGGCTGCTGCGAGCCCATGCAGAGCACCTCCCCGGTTCGGCGGATCGGCCAGAGTGTACGAGCCGGCCGGACCGCGGGCCGGCGGCAAGGGACGGAGGGGACGTGGCCGACTACTCGGAGTACCAGCACCTACGGATCGAGGTGGCCGAGGGCGTGGCCACGATCACCATCCCGGTGGTCGGCTCGGTCGGGCGCGTGCAGGCCGCCGTCCACCGGGAGGTCAGCCGGATCTGGGCGGCACTGGGCCAGGACGACGAGGTGCGGTCCGTGCTCGTCACGGGCACCGGGGCGGACTTCTACCAGAGCGCCGACCTGGGGGGGCTGAAGGCGATCCCCGGCATCCCCAAGGAGGAGGCCTTCACGCTGCTCCAACGGATGCTCGAGGAGGGGCGGGACATCGTCTACGGGCTGGTCAACCTGGATAAGCCCGTGGTCGCGGCCATCAACGGCACGGCAGCTGGGGGCGGGCTCGCCGTGGCGCTGTTGGCCGACATCTCCGTGGCCGCCCACGAGGCGCAGCTCGTCGACCCCCACGTGGTGTTCGGCCTCGCCGCCGGGGACCACGCGGCAATGGTGTGGCCGCTGCTGTGCGGCCTCGCCAAGTCCAAGCTCTACCTGCTCACCTCCGACCCCGTCGACGGCCGCGAGGCCGAGCGCATCGGCCTGGTCAGCCTGGCCGTGCCCGCCGGGGAGGTGCTGGGCGTGGCCGGCCGGTACGCCAGCCGGCTGGCGGCGGCGCCCCCGCACGCCGTCCGCTTCACGAAACGGGCCCTCAACCAGTGGCTGCGCCTCGGGGGCCTCGCCGCCTTCGACTACTCGGTCGCCCTCGAGGGCCTCAACTTCTTCGGGGCCGAGCTGCGCGAGGCGGTCGACCGGGCGGCGCCATGACGGGCGCCGCCGGCAGCCGGCCGGCGGCGGGGCTCAGGCGCAGGTGGAGGTGGCCTGGTCCCAGGCGCACAGGGGGGTGCGACCGGGCAGGTCGACGATGCTGTCCTGGACCCAGGTCTGCTCGGCCGCGTCCCAGTAGGACACGTCGGAACCCTCGACGAAGTAGGCGTCGGCGTTGCCGTCCATGTTGAAGGTGATCCCGGGCAACAGCATGGGGTGGGTCATGTCCAGGCTGCGGAGCGCCAGCACCAGGTTCGCCCGGGTGAGGCCGCCCTCGAGTTCGCCGGCGACCTGGATGGCCTGGCTCAGCGCCCAGCTGTAGAAGAGCCCGAGGTTGTAGGACGGGGTCAGCTCGAAGCCGGCGTCGGCGATGAACTCCTGGGCGGCGACGATGAAGGGGTCGTCGTCATAGGCGGAGGTGAGGGCGTCCTTGAGGCCGCCGCCGACGCTCCACCAGCCGTCGGAGGCGTCGCCCACGACGTCCTCGGTGACCGGGCCGGTGGCCTTGCAGGCCGAGCTCGTGAACTTGAACTCGACGCTCTCCTTCATGCCGTTCTCGGCCGCCTCGGTGATGAACTGGGTGCAGGTGGAGCCCGTGCTCATGCCGATGAAGACGTCGGGGTCCTCGGCAGCGAGCGTCGTCATCTCGTCGTTCAGGGTGACCGCGGACGGCTCGAAGGCGATGGACGTGTAGTCGATGTCGTCCTTGCGCTCGGACTGGGCGAAGAAGCTCTCGAGGGAAGCGTGGTAGGCAGCCCCGAAGTCGTTGTTCATGCGCAGGCTGGCCACCGTGGCCTGGCCGCCGAGCTCGTCGAGGTGCTGCTCGATGAAGGTGCCCCAGATGACCGCCTCGGTCGAGTACGAGATGGAACTCGTGGTCGTCCAGGGGTGGTTGACCGGGTCGCCCCAGGCGGGGTGGCCGCTCGAGGGCAGGGGCTGGGGGATGCAGCGGTCGTTGAGCTTCTGGTAGGTGCGCATGGTGCTCGGCGTGCCCGAGGTCTCCACGGCGAAGACCTTGACCGAGTCGATGAGCTCGTCGACGAGGGGGATCGTGCGGGCGGGGTCGTAGGCGTCGTCCCGCAAGAGCATGGTGACCTGGCGGTTCTTGCCGTTGACGTCGGTGTAGGCACCCTTCTCGTTGTAGTGGGCGAACAGGGCCTCGTGCGCCCGGCCGATGCCGCCGGCCTCGGCGTTGGGCCCCGACTGCGCGATCGGGGCGCCGATGAGGACCTCGGTGTCGGTGAGGCCCTCGGTGTTGCTCCAGCCCGGCGGGCACGCGGTGAGGTCGATGGTGAAGCCCTCGGGGCCGACGAGCTGGGAGCCGTCGTCGGTGACGCCCCAGTCGTTCTCCTGGATGCGGGCCACGATGGCGGCGCGCTCGGTGGCCCACAGCTCCTCCCACTCCTCCATGGAGGCCGGCTGGTCCGGCGGGGCGGTCGAGGAGGTCGCGGCCGTCGTCCCGGGCGCGGCGGTCGTCGCTGCGCCCTGCTCGGTCGTCGCGCTCGCGCCCTCGTCGCCATCGTCGGACGAGCAGGCGCCCGTGGCGACCAGCCCGACCACGAGCGCGCTGGCCCACAGCTTGCGAGACCCCATGCTTCCCCCTGTCGTGCGGGCCTGACGTCGCGTCAGGGCCGGCGCGGACGGTATCAGCGCCGGGCGCGCGCAACCACCTGAGGCGATAGCGCCCGTCACCGGCTGGTGCCTCTGAGTGTCGCCCGAGCTTCGACGTCTGGCGGCGGGGCAGCGGGGCAGCGGGGCAGCGGGGCAGCGGGGCGGGCCAGTTGCGAGGCCCGGCGGTGTCGTGCAGGCTGCCGCCGTGGTGGTCGCCGTGGTCGGGGCAGGGATCGGCGGGCTGGCGACGGCCCTGGGCCTCCGCCGCGCCGGGGTCGACGTGCAGGTGTACGAGCAGGCCACGAGCCTCAGCGAGGTGGGCGCGGGCCTCCAGGTGAGCCCCAACGCCAGCCGGGTGCT
>WHTX01000124.1 GCA_009377505.1 Acidimicrobiia bacterium | reverse complement strand
CCCGGCCCCCCGGCCGGGCGGCGCCCCTCAGCCGGTCAGCCCCTCAGCCCCTCAGCCCCTCACGGTGAGGTGGTGGCGGGTCACCGACGTGCGGACCGCACAGGCGCCGTCACGGCGCACGGCCGCGGTCACGGTCGCCGTCAACCAGCCGCTGCCCCCCACCCCGGCGCCGAGGGTCAGCGCACCGGCGGGGGCGACGTGCCGCCACCGCCTCGGCCCGTCGTCGAGCAGCCAGGGCGGTTCCGCCTCGAGCACGATGCGCACCGGCCGCTCGATGCCGCCGTCCAGCTCGAAGGGCCCGAGGTCCACCCCGAAGGCAAGCGTGAACGCGCCCCCCGCGTCCACCCCCAGCACGGTCCCCGGCTCGACGATGGGGACCGCGGCCGGCAGCGTCGTCATGGCCACGGCGACGGGCAGCACGGCACCGGTGGACGCGTCGGCCACGACGATGCGGTGATTGCCCGTGTCGGCTATGACGAGGCGGCCGTCGGGTAGCACGTCGAGTCCACGTGGCTCGTCGAGGCCGTCGATGGGCAGGGTGCCGAGGTCCCGCCGGTACCAGTCGCGGATGAGGTGGTTGTAGGTGTCGGCGACGTAGATCGTGCCGCCGTCGGGCGAGGCGGCCACGCCTTGGGGGCGCTGGAAGCGGCCCCGGAGCCCGCGCCCGTCGCGCTTGCCCCAGTCGAAGAGGCCCTCGCCGACGAGGGTGCGCACCCGGCCCTGGTTGGTGAGGATGCGCAGCGAGGACGAGTCGGCGTCGACGAACACCACCCCGGCCGGCACCCGGGCGAGGCCCGAGGGCTGGGCGAGCTCGGCCGCCTCGGCCCGCCCGTCGTGCAGGCCCTGGAAGCGGTTGCCGGCGATGACGCCGGGCGACGCGCCGTACTGCGGCACCCGCCACAGCTGGTGCCGGCCGGCCTCGGCCACCACCAGGGACCGGTCGAGGTCGGCGACCACGTCCCACGGCGAGGCCACGTCTACCGCCAGCGCGTCGACGGGCCGCGCCCGCAGGCGGATGATCCCCGCCGGGTCGGGCTCGACGTCCTCGTCCGGGGTGGGACGCGTGTCGAGGTCGACGCGGACGACGCGGTCGTTGCCCGTGTCGCAGATGAGCAGGTCGCTGCCATAGAGGCGGACCCCATGAGGCGAGCGGAGCCCGGTCACGACGTGGCTGATGCGGGCGGGGACCACCCCTTCGGCGTCGGGCGCCAGCTCGAGCACGACCACCCGGTCGTGGCCCGTGTCGGCCACCACGACGCGCCCGCTGCGGTCGCTCGCCACCTTGGCGGGGAAGGACCAGGGGCCCTCCACGGCCACCCGGCCCGAGGCCAGGGCGAGCCGCCCCGCCGCTTCCCTGGCGACGGGCCGGAGCGAGCCTCGCCGGTCGTGGCGCTCGACCGTGTCCGCCACGACCTGCAGCAGCAAGGGGCGGTTGCCCTCGCCGGCGAGCGCCCCGACCACCGTGCCCCGGGGGTCGACCACCACCACCGTCGGCCAGCCCCGCACCCCGTACTGCTGCCAGGCGTCATCTCGGGGTCGTCGAGGACCGGGTGGCCGATCCCGAGGCGCACCATGGCCTGCTCCACGCTGCGGTGGCCGCCCTCGTAGGGGAACTTCGGGGAGTGCACGCCGATGACGACCACCTCGGTCGGCCAGCGCCGTTCGACCTCGGCGAGGTCCCCGAGCACCCGGGCGCAGCTGGTGCAGCCGAACGTGAAGAAGTGCAGGAGCACGACCTGGCCGCGCAGGTCGTGGAGGCTCAACGGCTCGGGCGTCCCGAGCCACCCACCCACTCCCACCAGCTCCGGCGCCCGCACACTGGCCATGGACTACGGTCTAGTCCGACGGCGGCCCTGTGCCGCGTACCTGTTCCGGCTCGCGTCTCCTGGGGGGTCCGACACGATGAAAGTCCCGCTGACCTTGCGTGACCACATCGACCGAGCAGCGGCGGTCTACCCGCATCGGACCGCGGTGGTCGACGAGCCCGACCAGCCGGCCGCCTCGTGGGGCTCTGTCACCTACGCCCAGCTGGACGAGCGGGCCCGGGCCCAGGCCGCGGCCCTCGACGCCATGGGCGTCCCCCAGGGGGCCAGGGTGGCCATGGTGTCGCACAACTCGGCGCGCCTGTTCTGCTCGTTCTACGGCGTGTCGAACTGGGGCCGCATCTTCGTGCCCGTCAACTTCCGCCTGAACAAGGAGGAGGTCGGCTACATCGTCCAGCACTGCGGCGCCGACGTGCTGCTCATCGACCCCGAGCTGAGCGACTCGCTGAAGGGCGTCGAGGCCCGTCGCACGTTCGTCATGGGCGAGGAGTCCGACGCCGAGCTGTTCCGCTTCGGGGCCGAGCCCCGGGCCTGGGCGCCCGACGAGGACGCCACCGCCACCATCAACTACACGTCGGGCACCACCGCCCGGCCCAAGGGAGTCGAGCAGACCCACCGCTCGCTGTGGGTGAACGCCGCCACCTTCGGCTGGCAGACGGGGGTGAACGACCGTGACGTCTACCTGCACACCCTGCCCATGTTCCACTGCAACGGCTGGGGCATGCCCTACGCGACGACGGGCATGGGGGCCACGAACGTGGTCCTGCGCAAGGTCGACGGGGCCGAGATCCTCCGCCGCGTCGAGCGCCACGGCGTGACGCTGCTGTGCGGCGCGCCGGCCGTGGTGGCCGCCATCCTCGACGCCGCCGCCGAGTGGGACGGCCCCGTGCCTGGCAAGGACCGGGTGCGCATGGTGGTGGCCGGCGCGCCGCCGCCGACGAGGACGATCGAGCGCATGGAGACCGACCTCGGCTGGGAGTTCATACAGATCTACGGCCTGACCGAGACGGCGCCGCTGCTGACCATGAACCGCCGCCGGGCCGAGTACGACGACCTGACCCCCACCGAGCGGGCGCAGCAACTCGGCCGGGCCGGCGCGCCGGCCCTGGGCGTGCGGCTCGCCGTGTCCAAGGACGGCGAGGTCCTCGCCCGCAGCAACGTGGTGCTCAGGGGCTACTGGGACCAGCCCGAGGCCACCGCCGACGCCGTGAAGCCCGACCCCGACGTACCGCTGCACGCCGAGAACGAGTGGTTCTACACCGGCGACGGGGGCTCCATCGACGACGAGAACTTCCTCTCGATCCAGGACCGCAAGAAGGACGTCATCATCTCGGGGGGCGAGAACGTCTCCTCCATCGAGGTCGAGGACGTCATCTTCTCCCACCCCTCCGTGGCCGAGGTCGCGGTCATCGGGGTGCCCCACGAGAAGTGGGGTGAGACGGTGAAGGCCCTGGTGGTGCTGGCGGCGGGCTCGGCGGCGACCGAGCAGGAGATCATCGCCTACACGCGCGAGCGGATGACCCACTACAAGTGCCCGACCTCGGTCGAGTTCCGCGACGAGCTGGCGCGCACCGCCACGGGCAAGCTCCAGAAGTTCATCCTGCGCTCCCCCTACTGGGAGGGCCTGGAGCGCCAGGTCAACTGACGGCGCCCCGGTGAAGCGGTGCTCGGGCCCCCTCGCTCGGCGAGGGGGCCCTGTCGCGTCCAGGCCTCGTGCGCGTGCACCAACGCGGACCTGGTCGAATTGCGATTCTGCGCGCATCGTGCGCGTTTGCGCGCCTACGATTGGGGTAGCCTGTTGCAAACAGGTTACGAGGAGGTGTCGAGATGCGTGACGAGATGATCGAACTGACTGGCCACGAGGTCATCGACGAGACCGGTGGGAAGATCGGCAAGGTGGCCGATGTGATCTACGCCACCGACACCGCTGAGCCCGCCTACGTACGGGTGGACTTCGGGCTGCTCAAGAGCCACCACGTGCTGGTGCCGCTCGAAGACGCCTACCGCTCCGACCACGGCGCCCTGGTCGTCCCCTACGACAAGGACACGGTCAAGCACGCCCCCAAGGTGCCGACCCCAGTCGCGCTGACGCGGCCCCTCGAGGAGGAGCTCGGCACGTATTACGCAGGTACGCGGGCCTGACCAGGACGCGAGGCCCACGGGCCTCGCGCAGCTCCGGGCGGGCTCCGCCCCGGAGGGAACGATCCAGCTCCGGGCGCCAGCCCGCTCAGAATCAGAGGAAGTCGAGCGACGCAGGGCCCTCGACACGGCGGTAGTAGCAACCAGGCCGGGTGGCGCCGTCCGCACCTCGGGTGTGGCAGGCGCCCCCGGCCTGCCGCCGTACCAGGTACAGCAGGGAGTTCTGCTCGCAGTTCACCCGCACGTCGACCAGCGCGAGCGTGTCGCCCGACGTGGCCCCCTTGTGCCACAGCTCGTCGCGTGAGGTCGACCACAGCACGGCGCTGCGGCGCTCGAGGGTGGCTTGCAGCGCGGCCTCGTTCGCGTAGCCGACGAAGAGCACCTCGCCCGAGTCGGCTTCTTGCAGCACGACGGGCACCACCCGCTGGCCGGCGGCGCCGATCTTGGCGAGCTTGTCCCAGTCGAGTCCGAGGGTCGTACCTTCTTCGAGCTCGTTCACGCGCCGAGCGTACCCAGGGTGCCCGAGCTGCTCGAAGGCGGGTCGCCCTGTAACCGGCTGTGAGCACGTGCCCTCCCACTGGTTGACTGGAGCATCGTGCTGCAGGTGAACGACCTCGTCGTCGAGGTGGATGACAAGACCATCGTCGAGGGGGTCAGCTTCACCGTGCGCGCCGGCGACAAGGTGGGGCTGGTCGGCCGCAACGGCGCTGGCAAGACCACGCTCTTCAGGACCCTGGCCGGGGAGAGCCCGCCGGCCGGCGGCAGGGTCGTGCGCACCGGCGGCTTCGGCTACCTCAACCAGGACCTGCGGGCAGAGGGCGCGGACGACCACGTGGCCGCGCTGGCCCACGTGCTCTCGGGCCGTGGCCTCGACGAGGCGGCCGAGAGGCTCGAGAAGCTGCGCCTCCGCATGGAGGAGATGCCTTCGGACGCCAACGTCGCTCGCTTCTCGCGTGCCCAGGAGCGCTTCGAGGCCGACGGTGGGTACGCGGCCGAGTCCGAAGTCCGCCGCCTCGGCGCCGGCCTCGGGCTCGGCGCCGGCCGCCTCGAGCTCCCATTGGGCGCGCTCTCCGGTGGCGAGCGGCGCCGGGTCGAGCTGGCCCGCATCCTCTTCGCCGGCAGCGACGTGCTCCTGCTCGACGAGCCCACCAACCACCTCGACGCCGACGCCAAGACCTGGCTGTTGAAGTTCATGCGCGCCTACCGCGGCGCGTTGCTGGTGATCAGCCACGACATCGAGGCGCTCGACACCTCCATCACCCGGGTCCTGCACCTCGACCGCCCCGCCGAGCGCTCGGTGGGCGAGATCGTCGAGTACAAGGGCACCTACACCCAATACGTGACGGCGCGGGCCAAGGACGAGGAGCGCCTGGCCAAGCTGGCCGTCCACCAGCAGGCGGAGATCGACCGCTTCAAGAAGCTGGCCGACAAGTTCCGCCACTCGAACGAGAAGATGGCCCGCAAGGCAATGGTGTGGGACCGCAAGGTGGAGCGGATGAGGGCGGAGAAGGTGGACGCGCCCCGAGCGGCCCGTGACGTGCGCTACCGCTTCCCCGAGCCCCCCCACGCCGGCAAGGTCGTGGTCGACGCCACCGGTCTGGCCCAGGCCTACGGCGACCTGGTCGTCTTCACCGACGTCAGCTTCGACGTCGGCCGGGGCGAACGCCTGCTCGTCATGGGCCTCAACGGGGCCGGAAAGACCAGCCTGCTGCGGGTCCTGGCCGGCGAGAACGAGGCGTCCCTGGGCGAGGTGCGCCTGGGCCAGGGCGTGGACATCGGCTACTACGCGCAGGAGCACGAGGGCATCGACTCGACCCGTTCCCTGCTCGAGAACCTGCGGGACCACGCCCTCGGCCTCGACGACGAGGACCTGCGGGCCATGCTCGGCATGTTCGGCCTCAGCGGGGACAAGGCCTTCCAGCCCTCGGGCACGCTCTCCGGCGGGGAGAAGACGAAGCTGGCGCTGTCGATGCTCGTCGCCGGGCGCCACAACGTGCTGCTGTTGGACGAGCCGACGAACAACCTCGACCCCCCCTCGCGGGCCGCGGTCGGCGCGGCGCTGGCCGACTGGCCGGGCTCGATGGTCATCGTCAGCCACGACCCCGAGTTCGTGCGCGAGCTGGCGCCCCAGCGGGTGCTGCTGATGCCCGACGGCGACCTCGACTACTTCAAGGACGACCTGCTCGAGCTCGTGGCGCTCTCGTGACGCGGTTGTGACGGGAGAGCGGCTGTCGCGTTGCGTGCACGATTCCCCATCGTCATCTTTCGGCGCGGTTGCGTAGCCTGCCGGGCGAGCACGAGCGTTCGCCCTCGGGAGGGGCCATGAACTGCCATGACCAGCGCTTCACCACCGCCAGCTTCCCGGAGCGGATCTGGCCCGAGATCGACGTGCGGGGCCGGATCCGCCGGGCGTCGACGCCGCGCTGCCACGGTGGCGCCCTCACCCCCCGCCGCGCCCGCGGACGCTGCCACCGGGCGCGGCGATCACCGTAGGGTGGCCGCGCATGGCCGACCGCACGACCGCACCGGACCGCCTCGAGCACGACACCATGGGCGAGGTGCGGGTGCCCGGCTGGGCGCACTGGGGGGCGCAGACGCAGCGGGCGGTGGAGAACTTCCCCATCTCGGGCCTGCGCCTCGATCGCCGCATGATCCGCGCCCTGGCCCTCATCAAGGGGGCGGCTGCCCAGGTCAACGCAGGTCTCGCTGAGGTCGGCGGGGTCACGGCCGAGCATGCTGAGGCCATCGCCGCCGCGGCCGCCGACGTGGCTGGCGGCGGCCTCGACGAGCACTTCCCCGTCGACGTGTTCCAGACGGGATCGGGCACCTCGTCCAACATGAACGTGAACGAGGTGCTGGCCCGCCTCGCCGCCGACCGCCTCGGCCCCGGGTCGGTGCACGCCAACGACCATGTGAACGCCTCGCAGTCCTCGAACGACGTGTTCCCCACGGCCATCCACATCGCCGCCGCCGAGGCCACCACCGCCGAGCTGCTGCCCGCGCTGGGCCACCTCGCCGGGGCACTGCGGGCCAAGCAGGCGGAGTTCGCCGCGGTGGTGAAGTCGGGCCGCACGCACCTGATGGACGCCACCCCCGTCACCCTGGGCCAGGAGTTCGGCGGCTACGCCACCCAGGTCGAGGAGGCCCACGAGCGCATCGAGGCCACGCTGGCGCGGGTGTGCCGCCTGCCCCTCGGCGGTACGGCGGTGGGCACGGGCATCAACGCCCCCCAGGGCTTCGCTGCCGCCGTCATCGCCCGCCTGGCCGACCAGCTCCGCCTGCCCCTCGTCGAAGCGCCTGACCACTTCGCCGCCCAGGCCTCACGGGACTCGCTCGTCGAGCTGTCGGGCCAGCTGCGCACGGCCGGCGTCGCGCTGACCAAGATCGCCAACGACCTGCGGTGGATGGCCTCAGGGCCGCGGACGGGGCTGGCCGAGATCCGCCTGCCCGACCTGCAGCCCGGCAGCTCGATCATGCCGGGCAAGGTGAACCCGGTGCTGCCCGAAGCGGTCACCCAGGTCGCCGCCCAGGTCATCGGCAACGACGCCACCATCGCCTTCTGCGGCAGCCAGGGCGCCTTCGAGCTCAACACCTACCTGCCGGTGATGGCCCACGACCTGCTGGAATCGATCCGCCTGCTCGCCACGGTGAGCCGGCTGTTCGCCGACCGCTGCGTCGCCGGCATCGAGGCCGACGTCGAGCGCTGCCGGGCCTACGCCGAGTCGTCCCCGTCCCTCGGCACCTCGCTCAACCCCTACATCGGCTACGAGAAGGCCGCCGAGCTGGTGAAGGCCTCGGCCAAGTCCGGCCGCTCGATCCGCGAGCTGGTGCTCGAGGCGGGCCTGATGGAGGACGAGGAGCTCGACCGGGCGCTCGACGTGATGGCCATGACGCGGGGCGGCGTGGCGTGAATCTCGGGGTCGGGGTGGGGGTCGGGGGTGGCGGGGCCGGCGCCGGTGGCTCCAAGTGCAGGTCGCTGGGCGACCGGCACTGAAGTCGCCACCGTCGCCGACCCCGCCACCCTTTCGTGGGCCCGCCACCCTTCCGTGGGCGGCGACCGCCCCGCCCCGTGAAGGCGACGCGGCCAAGTCACCACGCGCAGGCACGAAAGCGGTGGACCTCTGATCCCAGTGACTGTCACATACGGAGATTGGGCGGTGTCTTCATGTCGACCAGATCGACAAGGAGAAGCTACATGTCCAGCACGCCACGGGTTCCCAAGGCGGAGATCACCGGCTTGTACGGGTACGTGCTGAAGCGGTTCAGCCGCAAGCTGTTCGGTGACGTCCCCGAGCCGGCCGAGGTGATGTGGCACAACCGAGCGGTGCTCACCTCCTCGCTGGGGTTCGGCCGCAAGGCCCAGAAGTGGGACCAGCTCGACCCCGACCTGAAGTCCTTCGCCCACATGGCGGTCGCCGCCCTGGTCGGCTGTTCGTGGTGCCTCGACCTCAACTACTTCCAGGCCCACAACGAGGGGCTCGACGAGGCGAAGGCCTCCGAGGTGCCCCGGTGGCGTGAGTCGCCGGTGTTCACGTCGCTCGAGCGCGACGTCATGGAGTACGCCGAGGCGATGAGCGAGACGCCCCCGCGGGTCACCGACGAGCTGTCCGCCCGGCTGCTCGACCAGCTCGGTGCGCCGGCCATGGTGGAGCTGACGGCGTCGGTCGCGTTCGCGAACATGGCCACGAGGAGCAACACGGCGCTGGGGATCGAGGCCCAAGGGTTCTCCAAGGCGTGCAAGCTGCCGTTGGCGCGACCCTCGGCCGGGTACGCGACGCCGGTATGACCGAGGACGCGTTCACGCGCCACCGCAGCCTGCTGTTCACCGTCGCCTACGAGATGCTCGGCTCCGCCTCCGACGCCGAGGACGTCGTCCAGGAGACGTGGCTGCGGTGGGCCGACGTCGACAAGGCGGCGGTGCGCGACCCGCGCGCCTACCTGGTCCGCATCGTCACCCGTCAGGCTCTGAACCGGTTGCGGTCGCTGGCGCGACGGCGCGAGGACTACATCGGCGAGTGGCTGCCGGAGCCGTTGCTGACGAGCCCCGACGTCGCCGCCGACGTCGAGCTCGCAGAAAGCGTCTCGATGGCGATGCTCACCGTGCTCGAGACCCTCGGTCCGGCAGAGCGCGCCGTGTTCGTGCTCCGCGAGGTGTTCGAGACCCCCTACGACGAGATCGCCGAAGCGGTCGGCAAGTCACCCGCCACCATCCGCCAGATCGCCCACCGGGCACGCGACCACGTCGCTGCCCGGCGCCCGCGGATGCCCGTCAGCCCGACAGAGCAGCAGGAGGCCGTGGAGCGGTTCCTCGCCGCCGTCCGACACGGCGACCTGCAAGGGCTCCTCGACGTCCTCGCGCCCGACGTCGTCGCCGTCTCCGACGGTGGCGGCCTGGCACCCGCTGCTCGTCGTCCGATCAAGGGCGCAGAACGGGTGGCCGCCTTGCTGGTCCGAGGTCTCGGCTCGGTGGTCTTCGAGGCGACGGCCATCTGGCTCAACGGGTCACCCGCCGGCCGGATCGACATCGTCGGCGAGGTCAGCACCGCGGTGAGCCTTGCCGTCGAGAACGGTCGGATCACCCGCATCTACGCCGTCCGCAACCCGCACAAGCTGTCCGGGCTCGACGGGATCGCCCTACTCACCCGGACCTGAGCCTGAGGCTGCGCCCGGGCTCGTCGTCGAACGCGATTCAGTTGTTCTCGGCGGCGATCTGGATGAGGTTGCCGCACGTGTCATCGAACACGGCTGTCGTGACCGGTCCCATGTCGGTCGGAGGCTGCGTGAACCGCACGCCACGACCGGACAGGCGCTCGTACTCGGCGGCGACGTCCTCGACGGCGAACGACGTGAACGGGATGCCATCCTCCACGAGCGCCTGCTTGAACGGTCGCGCCGCGGGGTGCTCGTCGGGTTCGAGTGAGAGCTCCGTGCCGTCGGGGTCCTCGGGCGAGACGACGGTGAGCCAGGAGTGCTCGCCGAGAGGGATCTCGTTCTTCTTCACGAATCCGAGCACCTCCGTGTAGAAGCGCAGAGCCTTGTCCTGGTTGTCGACCATGACGCTCATCACGTTGATCTTCATCGGTCAGCCTCCGGGCCCGGGATCGACCAGCGGTCCGCGATCTGTCGTAGCGGCGCTGTGTCGAGGTGATGGAACTTGTAGCGACCCTCCCGCTGCGTTCTCACGAGACCGGCAGACTCGAGGACCTCGACGTGCTGGGAGATCGCCTGTCGAGTCGAACCCATGCCGTGCTTCGTGGCGAGCCGGCGCAGAGCTCGAACAGTGTTTGACCGTCCCGTTCTGTGAGCTCGTCGAGGATCGCGCGGCGTGTGGGATCGGCGAGCGCCTTGAACACGTCTACCACGACGCCGACGTTAGGCAAGTGTCGACTTGCCTGTCAACGCCCCTGCAAGGAGAAGCCCCTGAACCTCAGGCCACCCGGGGCTAAGGTCCGGCGAATGAAGGTCGACGGTGGTATCAGTTCCGACTTGGCACGTGCGGGCGAGAGCGCCCGGGAGACCGAAGCGGCCGGCTACTCGGGGATCTGGACCGCTGAGACAGCCCACGACCCGTTCTTCCCGTTGCTGCTGGCCGCCGAGCACACCGAGGACATCGAGCTGGGCACGTCCATCGCCGTGGCCTTCGCCCGCAACCCCATGATCACCGCGAACATCGGCTGGGACCTGCAGAACTTCTCCGGGGGGCGCTTCATCCTCGGCCTCGGCAGCCAGATCAAGCCCCACATCACCAAGCGCTTCTCGATGCCCTGGTCGCACCCGGCCGCCCGCATGCGCGAGTTCGTGCTGGCCATGCGGGCCATCTGGGACTCGTGGCAGAACGGCACCAAGCTCGACTTCCGGGGTGACTTCTACACCCACTCCCTGATGACGCCGTTCTTCAACCCCGGCCCGAGCGGGTACGGGCCGCCCAAGGTCTTCCTCGCCGGCGTGGGCGAGCTCATGACCGAGGCGGCCGGCGAGGTCTGCGACGGCTTCATCTGCCACGGCTTCACCACCGAGCGCTACCTGCGGGAGGTCACGCTCCCCGCCCTCGAGCGGGGCCGGGCCAAGGTCGGCAAGTCCATGGAGGGCTTCGAGCTCGTAGGCCCGTCCTTCGTCGTGACGGGCAGGGACGAGGCCGACCTGGCCAAGAACGCCCGCGACACCCGCCAGCAGATCGCCTTCTACGGATCGACCCCCGCCTACAAGGCCGTGCTCGACCTGCACGGTTGGGGCGGGCTGCAGGATGAGCTGAACACCATGTCCAAGCAGGGCAAGTGGGTCGAGATGGCCGAGGTCATCGACGAGGAGGTGCTCAACACCTTCGCCGTCGTCGGCGAGCCCGAGCAGCTCGCGCCCGAGCTCGCCCGGCGCTACGGCGACGTGATCCACCGCATCTCGTTCTACGCGCCGTACAAGACCGACCCCGAGCGCTGGCGCAAGGTGCTCGCCGACCTGAAATCGGCCTGAGCGGGCGGGCTCAGCGGCTCGGTGGCGAGGGCGGCTCGTCCCCGAGCCGTCGCCGGAGCCGCTCGATCTCCGCGTCCCGCTCGGCGAGCTGGGCCTCCCGCTCGGCGAGCTGCGCGTCCTGCCTCGCGTGCGCGGCCACGAAGTCGTCGAACCAGCGCTGTAGCAGGGCAGGGACGAGCCGGAAGGGCAGCGGCTCGCCGACGACCAGCTCCTCGTCGCCGGTGGCCTCGTCGGCCAGCTCGAACGTGCCCCCGTCGTTCCGGTACCGGCGGGCACGCTCGTCCCACCACGCTTCGTCGAAGCCCAGTAGCTGCTCGACCAGGTCCATCGCCACAATCTACGCCCCCGCCGCCGCGGCGACCGCCGGGAGCGGCCGCTCGGGGAGCACCGTACGCCCTGGGTGTGACACTCCAGGCCAGCGGGGGAGAATGGGGCGTGCTCCTCGCTGATCTCGTCTCCACCTCGGCGACCGTGGCCGCTACTCGGTCCCGCACGGCCAAGGTCACCGCGCTGGCGGACTGCCTGCGACGGCTGGGGCCGGGCGAGGTCGCGGCCGGGGTCGGTTTCCTCACGGGACGCTTGCGCCAGGGCCGGGTGGGCGTTGGCTGGGCGACGATGCGCGGCCTCGCCCGGGGCCCGGCGAGCAGCGCCACGCTCACGGTGGCCGAGGTCGACGCCGCCATCGACGAGCTGGCTCGCACCACCGGCCCGGGTTCGGTGGCGGCCCGAGCCGCGCTGCTCGGGAGGCTCTTCGCCGAGGCCACGGCGCCGGAGGCCGATTTCCTGTTCCGCCTGCTCGGAGGCGAGCTTCGCCAGGGCGCGCTGGAGGGGCTGATGGCCGACGCCATCGGCCGGGCCGCCGAGGTGCCCCTCGGCGCCGTGCGGCGCGCCCACCTGCTCGGTGGGGACCTGCGCGACGTGGCCGTGGCGGCGCTGGAGGGCGGCACCACGGCGCTCGGGGGCATCGGGCTCGAGCTCGGCCGGCCGCTCCAGCCCATGCTCGCCGCCACCGCCGAGGACGCAGTCGCCGCGCTCGCCGCCACCGGCCCGGCCTCGGTGGAGTGGAAGCTCGACGGCGCCCGCCTCCAGGTGCACCGCGACGGCGAGGACGCGGCCATCTTCACCCGAAGCCTGCGCGACGTCACCTCCCAGCTACCGGAGGTGGTGGACCTCGCCCGCCAGCTCCCCGGCGGGCGATTCGTGCTCGACGGTGAGGTGATCGGGGTGGCCGACGACGGCCGGCCCCACGCCTTCCAGGACACCATGAGCCGCTTCGGCACCGAGGAGGCGGCCCTCATTGGCGCCGCGGGCGTGGGCGACGGGGCCGCGGCGCTCCAGCCGTGGTTCTTCGACTGCCTCCACCTGGGGGGCGAGGACCTGGTCGACCGGCCCCTCAAGGAGCGTCGGTCCGCCCTGGCCGAGGCGGCCGGGCGCCTCGTCGTGCCGGGCGTCGAGACGAGCGATCCCGCGGTAGCCGCCGCCTTCCTGTCGGGCGCCGTCGAGAGCGGTCACGAGGGCATCGTGGCCAAGTCCCTGACCAGCGCCTACGACGCCGGCCGCCGGGGCGGCGCATGGCGCAAGGTCAAGCCGGTGCACACATTCGACCTGGTGGTGCTCGCCGCCGAGTGGGGCCACGGGCGGCGCCGCGGCTGGCTCTCGAACCTGCACATCGGGGCACGGGACCAGGCGCAGGGCGGGTTCGCCATGGTGGGCAAGACGTTCAAGGGCCTGACCGACGAACTGCTCGCCTACCAGACCGAGGTGCTCCAGGCCATCGCCGTGGCCCGGGACGGCATCGTCGTGCACGTACGGCCCGAGCTGGTCGTCGAGGTGGCCATCGACGGGGTGCAGGCGTCGACCCGCTACCCGGGCGGTGTCACCCTGCGCTTCGCCCGGGTGCGCCGCTACCGGCCCGACAAGGCGGCTGACGAGGCCGACACGATCGAGGGCCTGCGGGCGCTGTTGGTGCGCCGCCCGTCCTCGGCCTGAGGGCTCGGGGCTCAGCTCCCGAGCGCGGGGCTGCCGGGGTAGGGCTCGGGGTCGCCGGGGGCGGGGACGGTCGGCCTGGTCCAGTTGCGCTCGCGGGCCACGGTGTGCCCGATGGCGCGCCAGGCCATGGGGTCCCACCCCTCGGCCGTGGCCTCGATCCGGCGGTCCTGGTGGACGTGCACGAGGGCGGGCAGCGCGTCGACCCCACAGCCCCGCACGAAGTCACGCTCCGGGTCGACGAACGTGAGCACCCGCTGCGTCCACGGGCCGAGGAAGGCCTTGGCGTCCTCCTCGTCGCAGGTGAGCACGAACGAGCCGCGCACGCTGGCCCCGCCGAAGTGCTCGAGGAACCTGCCCGACGTCTCCAGCAGCCAGGAG
>WHTX01000123.1:10551-13832 GCA_009377505.1 Acidimicrobiia bacterium | reverse complement strand
CTGCGGGTCGCCGTCGTCGGCAGCGCGGCGAGCGCCGTGCAGGTCGTGCCCGAGGTCGCCCGCCAGGCCGCACAGCTCACGGTGTTCTCCCGGACGCCGAACTGGGTCATGCCCAGGCACAACCGCCCGTACACCGCGGAGGAGCAGGAAGCGCTCCGCTCGGCTGACGCGCTGTGGCGGGTACGCCGCCAGCAGTACCGCGACGCCCTGCTGTGGCACCGGGCCTTCCACAAGAGCCCGTCAGCCATCCGCGAGCTGCGGGAGGTCGGCCTCGCCCACATGCGCTCCGCCATCGCGGACCGCGAGCTGGTCCGGGACCTGACCCCGGGCTACGACCCGGGCTGCAAGCGCATCCTCGTGTCCGACGACTACTACCCGGCGCTCGCCCGGGACCACGTCCGCCTGCTGCCGTGCGGGGTGGCGGCTCTCGAGCGCGACGCCGTGGTCGCCACGGACGGCTCCCGGGTGGAGGTCGACGTGGTCATCTTCTGCACCGGGTACCGGCTCGGCGGGCGCGCCGAGGGAGGGCCGGCGCTCGAGGTGCACGGCCGCGGCGGTCGGCGCCTCGCCGAGGTCTTCGCCGTGCGGCCCCAGGCCTACCGCGGGATCGCCATCCCCGGCTTCCCCAACTACTTCACCGCGTGCGGCGTGAACGGCACCGTGGCCTACGGTTCGCTCATCGCCTCGGCCGAGCTGGCGACCGAGGCCATCGCCGCTTGGGCAGCGCGGCTGGTGCACGACGGCCTGCGGTCCGTCGAGGCCCGGGCTGACCTGACCGAGCGCTACAACGAGCAGATCCAGGCCGAGCTGGCGGAGATGAGCTGGGCCGGGGACTGCCCCAACTTCTACCGTGACGCCAGCGGCCGGGTGGTGTCCTTCTTCCCGGGCACGGTCGGGCGCCTGCGCCGTGAGCTGCGCCACCTCGACGAGGGGGAGCTCCTCGTCGAGCGGTGACGCGTGCGCGCGGCGTCGCCGGCGGGGGGCGGCCCGGCTTGGTGCGCGGTGGGCGGCAGGCGGCCACCACGATCTGCCCGGTGCGCCAGCCAGGACGTCCGGGCGCCATCGTGCAGGCCGAAGGAGAGAGATCCGCGCTCTGCGCTGCACGATCCCTGCCGCCGGTGGCGCTCGTGCAGCCCAGAACGCGGAAAGCCGCGCTCTGCGCTGCAGGACCCCACCGCGGACCCGGGGGGGTGGTTCCCGTCGAAGCGGACGTGCCTTCCTACAGGGGGCGGTCGCGGAGGAGTACGACGCCGTTGCTGAATCGGCGCTCGTCGAGGAGCTCGAGCTCGGCGCGCGTGTCGGTCGCCAGCGCCGGCTTGCCCCCACCGTCCGGCCGACGTGCGGCTACGGTCGGCGCATGGCTGCTGATTCGCTCCCCGTCGAGCATCTCTTCACGCTGGAGCTCACCGCTGCGGTGGACGAGGCTTACCACGTGCGCGGCGGGCCTTCCGGCCGGCGGGTCATCGCCGCCGTGACGGGTGGGACGTTCAACGGCCCGAGGCTGCGGGGCAAGGTCGCTCCTGTGACCGGTGGCGACTGGGTGACGGTGCGACCGGACAAGTCGTTGCGCCTCGACGTCCGCTTGGTGCTCCTCACTGACGACGACGCGACGATCTACATGTTCTACGGCGGGATCGCGCAGGACGGCCAGGCCCGCACCGCGCCGTATTTCGAGACCGGCGACGAGCGCTACGCGTGGCTCAACAACGTGCAAGCCGTGGGCATCGGCGCCATCCGCCCGACGGGCCCCAGGTACGAGGTCTACGCGCTGGTCTAGCGCCGCCCGACGGCGTCTACGCTCAGTCCGTGGTGGCGTCGACGGCGGCCCCGAAGAGGTATGGCTGCAGTGTCTCCTGCGCGTCGGCGCGGAACGTGTGCCAGCGCCGGCCGCCGTAGTACGCCAGGCTGCCGGGCTCCGCCTCGCCGTGCCCGTTGTAGTACGAGAGGCAGTCTCGCAGTGGCGCGGTCGCCATGTCTGCCTCCCGGCAGTGCTGCGCGTACTCCTCCTCCGACTCCTCCTTGACATCGACGACGTCGAGGCGCTCGTCCCTCATCGTGGTCAGCATCCATGCGATGTAGTCGGAGTGGGCGTCGATGGCGTCCGTGAAGTTGAAGCTGCCGCCACCGCCCTGGGGCCCGGTGACGATGAACAGGTTCGGGAATCCGTTGCTGTGCAGCCCGAGGAAGGTCTTGGTGCCCTCCGACCTCCACTTCTCCGTCAAGGTCTGGCCACCACGTCCCCTGATCATGTTGAACGTCGAGGTCGCCATCCACTGGAAGCCGGTCGCGTAGATGAGCACGTCCAGCGGGTACTCCTGGCCATCGTGCACCACACCGTTCTCGTTGATCTGGGTGACGCCGAGCGGGGCGGTGTCCACAAGCGTGACATGCGGCTGGTTGAACGTCGGTAGGAACTCGTCGTGGAACGTCGGCCGCTTGCAGCCGTAGGGGTAGTAGGGCTTCAGCGCCTCGGCCGTCTTCGGGTCTTCGACGATGGCGTCCACCCGCGCCCGGATCTGCTCCATGATGGCGAAGTTGTCGTCGAGCTGCTTCTGGGTCCACTCATCGGGCGACAACCGCTTCGCGTTCGGGTCGCGCTCCCGGAAGTCGGCGACCCTGCCCGCCAAGTAGTCGTCGTTCGCCTGCACCGCCGTACGGAGCGCCGAGATCCGGGCGAACCGTTCCCGGCGAGCGCGTGCCCACCCCGGCTCCTCCGACCAGGTCTTGATCTCCTCCTCGGCGGTCGGGCGCTGGTCACGCACGTCGATGGTGGAGGGCGTGCGCTGGAACACGTAGAGCTCGCCCACGATCTTGGCCAGCTCGGGGATGGCCTGGATCGCCGTCGCACCCGTGCCGATGATGCCGACCCGCTTGCCTTCGAGCTCGACGTCGTAGTCCCAACGGGAGGTGTGGAAGGACTCGCCCTCGAAGGCCTCCATGCCCGCGATGCGCGCCAGCTTCGGCGTGGTGAGGATGCCGTTGGCGAGGATCACGAACCGAGCCCGCATGGCGTCGCCGCGGTCTGTGGAAACGATCCACCGACCGCTCGCTTCCTCCCATTCGGTCTTCTCGACCGTGGTGTGGAACAGGCAGTTGTCGTAGAAGCCGAACTTGGCGGCCATCTTCTGGCAGTACTCGAAGATCTCGAACCCCGAAGCGAACTTCATCGTCGGGAAGTACTCCATCTCCTCGAGAAGCGGGAGATAGCTGTACGACTCGACGTCGCAAGCGATGCCGGGGTAGCGGTTCCAGTACCACGTACCTCCTACGTCGCCGCCCTT
>WHTX01000123.1:0-10541 GCA_009377505.1 Acidimicrobiia bacterium | reverse complement strand
GCGGACGTCCGTGAAGCCCGCCTCACGCAGCTTGTACCAGAGGAGCAGGCCGGCGAACCCTGCCCCCACGACCAGGACCTCGCACTCGTCGGTGAGCGCGTCCCGAGGCACCGGCGCAGCCGAGTAGACATCCTGGAGGTACTTGCTGAAGTCGCCATCCATCGGCATGTAGTCCGCGGCGCCTCGTCGGACCTCTTTGTACTCTCGGTACTTGGCTTGCTCTTCGGCGTTGAACACGGCCCCCGGGGGCTGTGGAGGAAGGACCTTGAGCGCGTCGCCCTCCAGGATCGAGTAACCCGTGCCCTCGATCTTGCGGTTCGCCGACGCGGCCCGGGTGTTGAAGATCTTCCGCCCGCTCGTCGGGTCGATCTGGATCGACAAGGTCTGCTCACTGCTCACGTGGTCCCCCCACCGGTCAGCTCGGGCACGACAGGGGGCACGTTATCCTCCCGCTCGACCGGGGCGCTCGGCCCGCCGTGCCGGACGACCGCAGCACCCGGCCACGCCCGAGCCCGCCTCGGCGCTGCAGGCCCGCCCAGCCGGGGGTCGAGCACAGCTACGGTTGGGGGGCTTCGAGATGCCTGGGGGGCCGAACGATGCAGTACGACCTGGTGATCCGCAACGGGGACGTCGTCGACGGTTCGGGGTTGCCGCGCCACCGCGCCGATGTCGGTGTGCGGCGGGGCCGCATCGCCACCGTCGGCCGGGTCCGTGAGCGGGGCGCGACCGAGATCGACGCCGAAGGCCACGTGGTCACGCCCGGGTTCATCGACGGCCACACGCACATGGACGCCCAGGTGCTGTGGGACCCGCTCGGTACCTGCTCGTGCTACCACGGGGTCACCAGCGTGGTCATGGGCAACTGCGGGTTCACGCTCGCCCCGGCACGAGCCGATGAGCGCCACCTCGTGGTGCGCAACCTCGAGCGCGCTGAGGACATCTCGCCGGACGCCATGGCCCAAGGGGTCGAGTGGACCTGGGAGACGTTCCCCGAGTACCTCGACACGCTCGACCGCATCCCCAAGGGCATCAACTACGCCGCCCACATCGGGCATTCGGCTCTGCGCACCTGGGCGATGGGCGAGCGCGCCTTCGAGGAGGAGGCGTCGCCCGACGACCTCGCCGTCATGGCCCGAGAGCTGCGCGACGCGCTGCGGGCCGGGGCCATCGGCTTCACGACCAGTCGCACCACCAACCACGAGACGGCCGACGACCGCCCGGTCGCGTCCCGCCTGGCCGCATGGTCCGAGGTCGAGGCGCTGGTCGGCGTCATGGGCGACGTCGGCGCCGGCATGTTCGAGATCGCCCAGGAGCCGGCGGCACGCTCGACCGACCCGGAGGTGCGCGCCGAGTTCTTCGGGCGCCTGCGCTCCCTGGCCACGAGCACCGGCGTCCCGATGACGTTCGGCGTGCTGGCGACGACGCGCGACGGCGAGGACTGGCGGGGCCAGCTCGACCTGATCGACTCGACGGCGCGAGCCGGTGGCCAGATGTGGGCCCAGGCGCACTCCCGTGAGTTCTCGGTGATGCTGTCGTGGAAGACGCGCCTGCCCTTCGACGTCCTGCCCGAGTGGCGCGAGGTGCGAGCCCTCCCGCTGGAGGAGCAGTCCGCCGCCCTGCGCGACCCCGAGCTACGGGCACGGCTCGTGCGAGCCGCTCACGAGGGCGACTACGGCCGGGCCATCGGGGCCGAGGCCCGCAAGCCCAACTACAACTGGATCCGCATCCTCGAACAGCCCGTCCCCCCGAACCCGACGGTGGCCGAGCGGGCCGCCGAGCTCGGCAAGGACCCGGTCGACGTGATGATCGACCTGGCGCTGGCCACGAACTTCGAGCAGTTCTTCGTGCAGATCATCGCCAACCGCGACCCCGAGCACCTGCTGTCGATCATGAAGCACCCACGGGCGCTCGTGACGTTCTCCGACTCGGGCGCCCACGTGAGCCAGATCATGGACAGCTCGTTGCAGACCCACCTGTTGGCGCACTGGGTGCGCGATCGCGAGGCGTTCACGCTCGAAGAGGCGGTGCGCAACCTGACCTTCGCGCCGGCGACGGCATGGGGCTTCGCCGATCGCGGGCTCGTGCGCCCCGGGTTCGTCGCCGACCTGAACGTCATCGACCCGGCCCGGGTCGCACCGGCCATGCCCGAGGTCCGCAGCGACCTGCCCGGCGGCGCCAAGCGCCTGGTCCAGGGCGCGACCGGCATCCGGTCGACCATCGTGGGCGGCGAGGAGCTGCTGGCCGACGGCAAGCACACGGGAGCCCTACCCGGCGTCCTCCTGCGCCGCTGACGGGCGGGTTGGAGGTCGGGCTGTCAGCGGTGCCCGGGAAGGGCTGCCCGCCGGAGCTGGCGGGCGGCCGGCAGGAGCCGGGCGCAGGTGTCGAAGAACTCGTCGAGCTGGCGGTCCTCACCCGGTAGGCAGCCCAGGATGAGGTGGTCGGCGCCGGCGTCGGCGTAGTCCTGGAGGCGGGCGACGACCGACTCGTCGTCACCCAGCAGGTACTGGGCGCGGACCGACTCGGGGGTGAGCCCGGAGAGCCGGAGGCTCGACAGGCCGCGCTCGACCGCCTCGTCGACGCTCCGCGCCGGGATGAGGGTGACCAGGCAGGCGATCGTCAGCTCCTCGGGCGCCCGGTCGGCCTCCAGCGCCAGCTCGGCGAGCCGTTGGCGGCGGCGGCCCAGTTGCTCGGGGCTGACCAGGTAGGGGACGTAGCCGGTGCCGAAGCGGACCGTCCGCCGTAGGGCCGCCTCCGAGCGCCCGCCGATCCAGATGTCAGGCGCGGGCACGGGCGCCGGCTCGATCCGGAAGTCGTCCAGCTGGGCCCACCGGCCCCGGTGCGACACCGGTCCACCGCTCCACAGCGGCCGCGTCACCTCCAAGGCTTCGTCCGTGTAGGCGCCTCTCGTGCGCATGTCGGCCCCGGTGGCGCTGAGCTGGTCGGGGAACTCGCCGCCCACGCCGAAGCCGGCCACCACCCGGCCGGGGGCGACGAGCGCGATCGTCGCCAAGCCCTTGGCGGTCACCACGGCGGGTCGATGCGGCGTGACCAGCACGTTCACCCCGACTGTGATCTCCTCGGTGGCCCCGGCCAGGCAGCCCAGCGCGGCGATGCCGTCCACGAGGTGGCCCACGTGGTCGCCGCACCACACCGAGTCGAACCCCGTCGCCTCGGCCCGTACCGCGAACGCCTTCGGGCCCCTCGTGTCGCCCATGTACTGCGCGCCGATCTCCACGCGCCGGACGCTACCGGCGACGCAGGGTGGCCGCCGTCTATGCTCGGCGCGTCAGGACCACCAGGGGGGTTCCATGGCCAACGCGCCGATCTCGGCTGACTCGCACATCGTCGAGCCGCCCAACTGCTACGTCGACTACATCGAACCGCGTTATCGCGCCATAGCGCCGCGCTGCGATGTCAACGCCCACGGCGCTGCCGCGTACACGATCGACGGGATAACCAACCCGATCGCCGTCGGCATGCTGGCCGCGGCGGGCATGACGCCCGAGCAGGTCAAGGTGCACAAGCGCTCGAGTTTCAGCGAGATCACCAGGGCGGCGTGGGAGCCGAACGAGCGCATCGCCGCCCAGGATCGCGACGGGGTCGGGGGCGAGCTCATCTTCGCATCGGTGGGCATGGTGCTGTGCAGCCATCCCGATTACGACTACAAGCGCGCCTGTATGCAGGCCTACAACCGCTGGTTGGCCGAGTTCTGTGGGGCGCATCCCACACGGTTGTTCGGCTTGGCCCAGACGGCGGTGTCATCGGTCGACCAAGCGATCGAGGACTTCGTCGCCGCGAAGGAAGCCGGCATGGCCGGCATGATGGTCACCGGTACGCCCCAGCACGAGGACTACGACCACCCGGACTACGACGCGCTGTGGGAGTGCGCCGTCGACCTCGACCTGCCGATCTGCTTCCACATCCTCACCTCGAAGGACTACGACGCCTCCACCGCGCTGACGTCGCCCCGGGGCCACTCCGCCAACGCCTTCATGAACCTGATCCGAGGCGTGCAGGACATCCTCGGGTTGTTCGTGTTCGGCGGCGTCTTCGAGCGCCATCCCGAGTTGCAGATGGTGGTGGCCGAGGGTGACGCCGGATGGGTACCCCACTGGATGTACCGCGCCGACCACGCGGCCGAGCGCTGGGGCCGCTCCATGCAGCGCACGATCTCGAAGCAGCCGAGCGAGTACGTGCTGTCGAACGTGCACTTCACCTTCCAGGACGACAAGACGGCCTACGAGACGACGATGGTCGACTCGAAGTGCCTCATGTGGGCGAGCGACTTCCCCCACACCGACTCGACCTGGCCGCACAGCCAGAGCGTCCTCGCCGCCCAGACCGGCCACCTCGCGGCGGACCAGCGCGCCCGGGCGCTGCACGGCAACGCCGCCGAGGTGTTCCACCTCGGGGTGTAGCGCACCCGAGGCACGGCCTCGGAGGCGCTCGTCGTATGTGGGGTGGAGGCGTGGTCAGCGGCCCCGGTGGTCCCGGGCCACGCCTGCCGCCTTCGGGTGGGCGTAAGGGTGCGGCCGGAAGGTGCGGCCCGACGCCGTGCGCCCGGTCTCGTCCTCGTCGGGGTCGTCTCGGCGGTGGCGCCCCCAAGCGGCCAGGACCGAACCCGCGGTGTCGATCATCTGGTCCTCCCAGGCGTAGTCGAAGGGGTCGCCGAGCCGAGCTTCGAGGGCCGTGTCCGCCCCGTTCTCGGCATACCAGCGGGCGGTCCGAGCCACCGCCTCCGTCGAGGGGAGCACGTCGGTGTAGCCGAGGTCCCCCACCAGGCGGGACAGGTCCATGAGCTGGTGGTAGCGGCCGCCCAGGCTGAGGAGCCTGGCTGGCCCGGCCGCCTCCCAGGGCACGGGGACGGGCCGCAGCTCGGCGCCGAGCGCGTCGGCGATGACCTCGACGATCTGGCGGATGCTGAGCTGGTCGAGGTCCCCGCAGTTGTAGGCCTTGCCGGCGGAGACGTCGGGCTGGTCGACGGCGAGGAGCACTGCCTGGGCCAGGTTGCCGGCCCAGCCGTGGGTCGACAGCGCGGTGCCGCCGTCGGGCACCAGGATGTGGGTGCGCCCGTCGAGGACCCGGCGCACGACGCTCCACTCCCGCGGGACGAGCTGGTAGGGGCCGTACACATAGGGGTAGCGGAACACGGTGGCCGTGGGGTGGTGGGCGAACACCGTCTCCTCGGTCTGGGCGATCAGCCGGCCGAAGCGCTCCTCGGCCTCGTCGTCGGCGACGGGGGCGCTCTCACGGACCGGCGCCGTCAGCCCCATCGGCGTGAGCGTGCGGGGGCTGCTGAAGCCCCGGTACACCGCGACGCCACCGATGGACACGAAGCGGCCCACCTTGCCGGCGAACGCCTCGGCGAGCAGCCGGATCCGGCCGTAGGTGGCGATCACCTCGTGAAAGGTCCGCCCGGCCAGGGCGTCAGCGATGGTCTCGGCGAAGTGGGGGTCGCCGTGGATGTGGCCCACGTCGTCGGGGATCTCGGGCACTTCGTGGGTCCCTCGGTGGAAGATCGTCACCTCCCGGCCACGTTCCCGCAGGCCGTTCACGATGAACGGCCCCGTGGGCCCGGTCCCCCCGACCACCAGCGTCCGCATGTCAGTCGGCCGACAGGGCCGGCGCGTCGTCGTCGGCGTGGACCACGGGGAGCACCTCCTCGGCGAAGAGCCGCATGCTCCGCTCGGCGAGCTCGACCGGCAGGTCGCCGTAGGTGAACACGCCGACGAACTCGGCGGCGTCGGTCGTCTCCCGGATCGTGCGCAGCTTCTCGATGCACTGCTCCGGCGTGCCCCATACCTGGGTGCGGGCGAAGACCTCGACGACCCGCTCCTCGCCGACACGCTTGCGAGCGTCGGCCATCTTGGCGTAGTAGTCGTAGCCGCCGGCGGCTTTGAAGTGATCGGCGTCGTGGAACTCGTAGTGGCGCAACGCTGAGTCGTTGTAGTTCGTCATGTAGGTGCGGGCGGTCTCCCACGCCTCGTCCGCGTCGGCCGAGCAGTACACCCAGCACACGACGATGGGCTGCTGCGCCTCCAGGCCTCGGTTGGCGCGCAGGTCGTTGTACATGACGACCTCTTGGCCGATCTCCTCCCAGCTCTTCTGGGGGACGAAGAGGGCACCGAGCCCGGCATCGGCGGCGATGGGGATGGTCTCCGGGCTGCCCCACGCGCAGTACATGCGTTCAGCCAGGTCCGTCGAGCGGGGCTGGGGCCGGATCGACATGGGCGGGATCTGGTGGAACTCGCCGTCGAAGGAGAACTCCTGGTTCGACAGCGCCGCCCGGACGACCTCGAGCGACTCCAGGAAACGGTCACGGGACTCGCCCATCGCCGTGCGGAACCCCTCGAACTCGACACGACCGGCACCTCGCCCGAAGCCGAGAGTGAGCTTGCGCCCGCCGGCCAGCACGTCGAGCATCGCCACCTCTTCGGCCACCCGGATGGGGTCGTGCCACGGCAGCACCACGACCATGGTGCCGAAGTCGACGCGCTCCGTGCGACCGGCCATGAAGGTCAGGAACTGCAACGAGTTCGGGACCATGGTGTACGGCGTGAAGTGGTGCTCCACCGTCCAGATCGAGTCGAAGCCCAGCGGCTCGACCTGGCTCGCCAGACGGAGCCCCTCGTCGTACACCTCCCAGTCGGGACGGCTCGGCTCCCGGTCGTAGCCCCGCTCGGCGTAGCGGTCCCAGTCGGCGTAGTTCTGCATGAAGAAGCTGGCCCCGAAGCGCATCTCGCGTCGATCCCCCCGGTCGTCCGACGTCGCTCAAACCGTACTCGGCCGGACGGCCGCCTCAGGTATGGACCGCCGTGTGGCCGGCGCGGTGCGCTCGAGCCCTGCTCAGCTTGCGTGCCCCCGCCCGCAGCGTTGGCGGGATCATCCCGGCTGCCAGCTCGCGCAGCCTGGCCGAGGCGGTCGGCGGCGGCGCGTACGCCTCCCACATCTCGTGGCCGCACACGAGGTGCGGGCCTTCCGTCCGCATCCCTCTGGCCCGGGCCCGGGCGACCAGCTCTTCGGGCGCAAGCTCCGACCCTGACGGGGTGGCGTAGAGCTTGGCGGTGGTGATGGCGAGCGGGACGAGGTGGCCGTCGGTGACCGCCTTCCACACAGCTGCGGCGACGCTGGGCCACTGCCAAGGGCCGACGTCGTCGAACACGAGGACGCCGTTGGGGGTCGCAATGCGGATTGCCTGCGCGACGTCCTCCAGGACGACGTCGTAGTGGTGCGCACCGTCGACGTGGACCAGCCTGGCCGAGCGCGCCGGGAGCGTCGGCATCACGTCCCCGGACAATCCGACAATGACAGTCGGGTCGTCGGCGTGGAAGCGGCGCCAATTGGCCAGGAAGCCGTCCATCGACAGCCCCGAGTTGGGCGCCCAGCGATCGTCGGGGTCGTCCTCGAAGGGGTCGATGACGACCAGGCGATCCCCCGCTCGCCTCAAGTAGCCCAGCTCGATCGCGCTCGCCCCGAAGAAGGCCCCCACCTCGACGAGGTCGCCGCGGTCGGTCGCGATCTCGGCAGCGACTGCGAGGAGGTGGGCATCGGCCGGGTACAACCACCCGCGTACCGTCGTGCGACCAGTGGCGATGTAGGAGTCCAGGTCGGCGGCCCTCATCAACGGCAAGCCTACGGAGCGGCCGACCGGTGGAGGCCGGGGGTGCACGGTCCGCCTATCTTGTCATTGACAAGATCCCGCGTCTCGGAGCATCCTGTCACTGTCAAGACTACACCCGACCGGGAGGATCCTCATGGAACCGCTCATCGCACTCGTCCTCGTGACCCTGGTGCTCCACGCCGCGGGTGCGGCCGGGGTGGGCCGCCTGAAGCCCTGGGTGGTCCCCCTGCGCATCGGCCTCGCCGTCATGTTCACGATGACGGGCCTCGCCCACTTCGTCGGGATGCGGCAGGAGCTGATCGACATGGTCCCGCCGAGCCTGCCCGCACCGGGACTGCTCGTCACCGTGACCGGCGTGCTGGAGCTCGTCGGTGCGGCCGCCCTCCTCCGAGCGCGTTCTGCACCGTGGAGCGCAGCGGCCCTCTCTGCCTTCCTGGTGGCGGTCTTCCCCGCCAACGTCTACGCAGCACAGCAGGGCCTGGGCTCGAGCACGGCGGACAGCCTCGGCTACCGCACCGCCATCCAGGTCGTGTTCCTCGCCGCCACGCTCACCGTCGCCGTGCACCACCTGCGGGCGCGCCGGGCGGCGCAGCACGTGCCCACCACGGCACCGGCGCCCGGTCAGCTCGTGTCGGCGTCGTGACCGTCCCGGGCGTCCTGCGCCGACCCCATCAGCCGGCGCGGGGCGCTCGGGCGGCGATTCCGCGGAGGTCACCGTCTTCGTCCCACCAGGGCGTGACGAGGTCGAATCCGGTTGCGGCGAGGGCTGGGACCAGCGCCTCGTCTTGGTCCCCGCCGAGCTCGAGCAGTAGCCGACCGCCGGGGCGGAGGAGTCGCCCCGCCGCGGCGATGACCCGGTGGACGAGGTCGAGGCCATCGGCGCCGCCGTCGAGAGCGAGGCGAGGTTCGTAGCGCTGCACGTCTGTCGGCAGCAGTCGGAGCTCGCCGGTCGGGACGTAGGGTGCGACGGCTGTGACGATGTCGAACCCCTCGTGAGGGCGCAAGGGCCCGTCAAGGTCGGCCACCGCTGTGGGTACGCCGTTGCGGCGAGCGCAGGCGGCTGCCCGCACGTCGACGTCGATGCCGATGACGGTCGCCGTCGGGACCTGCGCCATGAGGTGAGCGGCGACGGCGCCGGCGCCGGTGCAGAGTCGACCGCCCGACCATTGCCCGGGAGCAGGATCGCCGCGCGGCGGGCCAGCTCTTCGGTCTGGTGCCGGGGGACGTAGACGCCCGGCGCCATGTGCAGCGCCTGGCCGCAGAACAGGATCGTGCCCGTGATCCAGGCCGGTGGCTCGCCCTGTTCCCGCCGGCGAAGCCACGCCTCGAGCGTGCGGGCGTCGGGAGCGGCAGCGAGGAACTCGGCCGCCTCCTCGACGGCGGCGACGCAACCGGCCGCCTCGAGCCGCTCGGTGACGGCCGAGGAGACGGGATCGGTGACCGGCACCCGACGAGCTCAGCCGGCGATCGTGGCCCGGGCGGCGGTGTCGTCGCGGGCGTGGAGGTCGTCGACCATCGCCGCCAGGGCGGAGCGGTCGGCTTCGCCGCCCACGGCGACGGAGAACTCGCAGTGCGTCACGACCTGGCCGAAGCGGTCGTGCAGCCGGGCGCCGATCTCGTCGTAGGTCCCGATCGTCACGAAGGTGTGCAGGACGTCGTCGTCGATGAGGGGTGGCAGCTCCTCCCAGCGCTGCGCTTTGGACAGCGCCTTGGCCTCGTCGGCCAGAGCGCCGAGGCCGAGGTGGTCGAAGGGGGCGCGGTAGCTCGGCGTCGAGGCGTAGAAGGCGATGCGGGCCCGAGCGTCGCGCACCTTGGGGAGGAGGCGCTCCTCGTCGGGCGCCGTGGCGACGAGCGGCTTCATGTTGACGCTGAACCGTTCCAGCGCCCGGCCGGCGCGACCCGCGCCCTTGCCCACGGCCGGCAGCATGACCTGCTCGATGTAGGACGGCGTGCAGACCGGGTGAGGGCGGATGCCGTCGGCGACCTCGCCGGCCACGGAGCACATGAGCGGGTTCACCGCGGCCAGCAGGACCGGGATGTCGGGGTGGTCGATCGGCCCGGCGTCGAAGAGCGGCACCATCAGGCTGAGCCGGTAGTGGTCGTTGTCCACGGCGAGGGGCACCCCGTCCTGCCACGTCCGCCACACAGCCCGCAGGGCCCGGACGTAGTCCCGCATCCAGGGTGCCGGCGCCCGCCACGCCATGCCGTAGCGGCGCTCGATGTGGCCCTTCACCTGGGAGCCGAGCCCGAGGGCGAAGCGCCCGGCGCAGTGCCGTTGCATCGACCACGCGGTCAGCGCCATCGACGTCGGACTGCGGGGGAAGGCGATCGCCACCGACGTGCCCAGCCCGAGCGTCGAGGTGGCCTGGGCGGCGGCGGCGAGGACGACGAAGGGGTCGTCCTTGGTCTCCTCGAACACGAGCCGGTCATAGCCCAGCTCCTCGACGAGCCGGGCCTGCTCGCCGACGGTCGTGATGTCGAAGGGAACCTCGGGGGCGCGCAGCCCCGGGTCCACCTTCCCCAGCGGCAGCAGCGTCTCGACCTGCATCGGTACCTCCCCCGGCTGGCGACGTTACCTGTGCTGGGGCTCCGGTCCCGCGGGACGCGTCACGTGACGCGTCCCGCGGGCATGGCGGTGGCGCCCTGACCGGTCGCCGGCCAGATGTGCCGGTAGCCGGCCAGATGTGGTGGCTGACGTCAGGGATCAGGCGCCGTCGACCTCGATGGTCACCGGCGCCACCAGGTAGTCGAAGACCTGCGGCTCGACGGGGACCGGCTCACCGCGGCACCGCACCTCGAAGGCCCCGGTGTCGACCTCGTGGTCGCCGAACCGGACGATCACCTGCCCATTGTCCCCGCCCAGCCACGATGGCGTCGTTGCCGAAGGATTGACCGTCGCGCCGCGTGTGCTGCCGACATG
>WHTX01000122.1:11393-13841 GCA_009377505.1 Acidimicrobiia bacterium | reverse complement strand
CCGCCTCGACCTCGGCTGGAGCGTCGCGCGGACCTGGAAGGAGAACGCCCCGCCCGAGCGCCTGGAGCGCTGGCTGGCCGGGTTCCTGCCGGCGGCCTGGGCGATCCTGCGCGGCGCCGGGGCGGCGATGGCGCGGGAGGGAGCGAGGCGGGAACGGGCCGGGCGGCGCCTTGCACACGCCGCCCGGCCCACCGCCGGGCTCGGGGTCAGCCGCGGTCTTGGCTGTCACCCACGGGCCCCACCGTGGGTGACGTACGGCACATCACCTACCGCACAGTAACCCCGCTTGTGACCATTGTCACGGACTACTCGTTCCCGGGCGAGCCTCGCAACAGAGGTGCGCCCGAGAGAAGGACGCCGAGGCGGGCTACTCCGTCCGTGCCGGCTCGGACCAAGCGCGACTCGACTACGTCCAGCTGCGACCCTCGAACGGACACTGCGCATCTCGCTCTGACATCATCGTGCGTGACGGGCGGCACGTGCCGGCCACGTCACATGGGTCGGTGCGAGGAGGGGCCATGGCTGGAGCGCTCGAGGGTGTGCGGGTCCTGGACCTGTCGACGCTGGTGCAGGGGCCCCAGGCCGGGGCGATGCTGCACGACTTCGGCGCCGAGGTGGTCAAGGTGGAGCTGCCGGAGATCGGCGACGTGTCCCGCCATGTCGCCCCACTGCCGGACGGGCACCACTCGGCGGTGTTCGTCGCCTTCAACAGGGGCAAGCGCTCGATGACCCTCGACCTGCGCACGACGGCGGGCAAGGCCGTCCTCGAGCGGCTGGCCGCGACGGTCGACGTGGTGCTCTCGAACTTCAAGCCAGGGACGCTCGAGGCATGGGGCCTCGGGTACGACGACCTGGCGGCGATCAACCCCCGGATCATCTGGGCGGGGGCGTCCTACCTGGGGCCGCGGGGCGCCGACGCCGAGCGGGAAGGGGCGGACATGGTGGGCCAGGCCGCGGGCGGCATCATCTCCACCACGGGGGACGACGGCGGGCCGATGACGCCCATCGGGGCGATCATCGCCGACCACTGCGGCTCGCAGAACCTGGTGACGGGGATCCTGGCCGCGCTGTACGCCCGCGAGCGCACCGGGACCGGCCAGCGGGTCGACGCCTCGCTGTTGGGCGGCCAGGTCTGGGCCCAGGCGGGCGAGTACACGCACTACCTGATGACGGGCGAGATGTCGGGGCGGTCGAACGGTGGGCACCCGCTGGTCAACGCCCTGTACGGCATCTACACGACGGCCGACGGCTACGTGGCCATCGCCGGGTGCCCCGAGCACCTGTGGCCCGGGATGTGCCGGGCGGTGGAGCGGCCGGACCTGTTGGAGCACCCGAGGTTCGGCTCGTACCTCACGACGCCGGAGGTCAAGGCGGAGCTGCGGGAGACCTTCGACGCCATCTTCTCGACGCGCACGACGGCGGAGTGGTCCGAGCGGCTGGCGGCCGAAGGCCAGCGGTTCTCGCCGGTGCGCAACCACGCCGAGGTGGTGGCCGACCCCCAGACGGCGGCGAACGACTACATCGTCGAGGTCGAGCACCCGGCGTGGGGGCCGATGCAGGTGATCGGGTTGCCGGTGACCATGTCGGGCACGCCCACCCGGTGGGGCATCGAGGCGCCCGAGCTCGGCCAGCACACGGAGGAGGTGCTGCTGGAGGCGGGCTTCACGTGGGACGACATCGACAAGCTGCGCGAGGACGGGGCGCTCTGAGGGCCGAGGGAACGTGGTCGGACGTCGGGGGCAGGCCCGACTACACTCGTCCCGGCCAACCGGCGCTCGTAGCTCAATTGGATAGAGCATCTGACTACGGATCAGAAGGTTGGGGGTTCGAGTCCCTCCGAGCGCGCTGAGCATCGCTCCTGGTCACAACGTCACGGAGCCGCCGGTGGGCGGTGGCGAGGTCGGTGCGGCGGCGGGGTTGACAGCCCCGGTGACAGCCAACGGCGAGGGCTCGGCCGCCGGGGGCCGGCTGGTGGCGGGCCGGTCGGTTCTGCGCGTCCGCGGGTCGAGGCACCCGCTGAGCCGGGCGGGCACCGCAGAACCCCGACCGAACCGGGGCGTGGGCTCCACTTCGGCGGAGGGCCGGCCCACCGTGGCGGCCGGCCCCGTCCCCGAGGCCCGTGCCCATGCGTCTCCTGCTCACCCCGACCGAGGCCGCCGAGCGGCTCGGCGTCTCCCGCTCCACCGTCTACCGTCTGCTCGCCTCGGGGGCGCTCACCGGTGTCAAAGGTCGGCGCCGCCCGCCGCATCCCCGCCCAGGCGGTCGACGACTACGTCGCCCGCCTGCTCCGCGACGCCCGCCGGAGCACGCTGTGACCGCCGCCGGGCCGAAACCACTCCGGCGCCGCCACGTCGGGGACGGCACTGTGTACCAGCGAGGCGACGGCCGCTGGGTCGCCAGCTTCTCCCACGGCGCCGATCCCAACGGCAAGCGCTGGCGCGCCACCCG
>WHTX01000122.1:0-11383 GCA_009377505.1 Acidimicrobiia bacterium | reverse complement strand
AAAGGCCTAGGCGGAGCGCAAGCTCCGTGAGCTGCGCCAACGCGCGGCCGCCTGCCGGCCCCTCGAGGACCGCACGACCGTGGCCGCGTACTGCCGCGACTGGTGCGACACCATCGCCCCCCAGACCACCCGGGACACCAGCGCGGCCCACTACCGCTGGCTGCTGGACCGCTACGTGCTGCCCTACCTGGGGCACCTCCGCCTGGAGGACCTCACCCGCCGAGCAGGTCGGCGAACTGCAGCTGAAGCTCCGGAACTCCGGATACTCCGTTGACACGGTCCGGCGGCGCGGGGCGTGCTCAACATCGCCCTGAACCACGCCGTGCGCGCCCGCAGCCTCCCCTTCAACCCCAGCGAGTTCCACCGTTGTCCTTACAGTCCCAACAGCGACGGCCGAGGGCGGAAGATCCCGACCAGCTCCGGCGACGACCATGTGAGGTGAACCTGCGATGGCACGAGGTCGACGATCAGGGCGGCTCACACCGCTGGCCGCGGTCGCAGCCGGCGCTGTGGCCGGGGCGGCGGGGACTGTCGCGATGGATGCCCTCTGGTACGTGCGTCACCGCCGCACCGGCGGCGACGAGGGCCCGCTCGCGTGGGAGTTCGGCGGGGTCCACACCTGGGACGACGTCTCCGCGCCCGGGCAGGTCGGAAAGCGCCTCCTCGAAGGGTTCCTGGATCGCGAGGTGCCCGACCAGTGGGCTGCCCTCACCCAGAACGTCGTGCACTGGGGCACCGGTGTGGCGTGGGGCGTCCAGTTCGGCGTCGTCGCCGGGTCGTTGCGGCGACCGTCATGGCTCGGCGGTCTGGTACTAGGACCGGTCGCCTGGGTCACTGCCTACGCGGTACTCCCCCTCGCCAAGCTGTACAAGCCGATCTGGGAGTACGACGCCGCCACCCTTGCCAAGGACCTGAGCGCCCACCTCGTCTACGGCACCGCCACCGGAGCCGTGCTCGCCGCCCTGGCCCGCGGCGCGGCCGAGCGGTAGCGGAACTGCCGGCGAGCGAGCGACGAGACGCCGGGGCCCCGGCCGTTCGCCGACCCGATCATCACCCTGGGCTTCGTCGCCGATGCGCACGACCCGGCCGACGCCGAAGTGCTCGCCGCCGCCGACGCCTACGAGTGCGCTGTCGGCACGGCGCCAGGCTCGACGAGAGCGGCGCGGGCTGAGGTCGTGCTGCAGGTGGCGTTCGTGCCGACGGGCGAGGGGGTGCGGCGCGACGAGCGGCTGCTCAGCGCCGGGGAGATCAGCCACGCGAACGCCGAGGAGCAGCGGCGCCTCCTCGAATCCCGCCCTCGACGGCCACGGGGGGGCCGAACCCCATTTTCGAACTGGTGTCTCGTGCGGCGCCGACGTGCTCGTCGAGAACGAACCCGTCGGGGCGATGGCCGACCGGGGGCTCGGGTGGGGGCCCTGGCCGCGGTGAACGAGACGCTTGTGCACGTGTCGATCACGCCGTTCGGCGAGACCGGGCCGAAGGCGCGCTGGGAGTCCTCCGACCTCACGCTGCTCGCCGCCTCCGGGGCGCTCGCCCTGACCGGCGACAGGGACCGACCACCCGTCCGCTTCGGCCCGGCCCCGCAGGCGTGGCACCACGCCGCAGCGGAAGCGGCGCAGGCCGCGCTCATCGCGCTGTACTAGCGGGACAACCGGTCCGGTCGCGGCCAGCACGCCGACGTGTCGGTCCAGCAGGCTGCCAATCAGGTTGCCGCGTCGCAGATGCTCACGTCACCGCTCGAGGCGTCGCTGACCAAGCGGATCGCCGGAGGGGTCTTCTACGGGGGCATCGACGTGAAGTTGATGTGGCCGTGCGCCGATGGGCACGCCTCGGTGACGTTCCTGTTCGGTGCGGCCATCGGCCCCTTCACCCGCAGGCTCATGGAATGGGTCTACGAAGAGGGGTTCTGCGACGCGGCGACCCGTGACAAGGACTGGGTCGAGTACACCATGATGCTGCTCGACGGCCGGGAGCCCTTGTCCGAGTACGAACGGATCCGCGACCAGGTCCTGACCGGCTTCTTCGCCTCGAAGACGAAGGCCGAGCTTCTCGACGCCGCGGTGAAACGACGGGTGCTGGTCGCTCCGGTCGCCACCACAGCGGACGTGCTCGCCAACCCGCAGCTCGCAGCCCGCGGATACTGGGAGACGGTCGAGATGGGCGCGGCCGGCGGCGCGACCTTCCCCGGGGCCATGGCGAAGCCGGTGGCCATGCCGCTCGAGCCCCTTCCCGGACCTCCGGCGCTCGGCGAGCATACCGAACAGGAGTGCGCCCGACCCGGGCGCCGGCCTGTGGTGGGTGGCGGGACCACCTCGACGGTGGTGTCGACGGCCCCGGCGCTTGCCGGCCTGAAGGTGCTCGGCCTGATGTGGGTCATGGCCGGCCCTGCCCCCAGCCGGGTGCTCGCCGACTACGGCGCCGACGTCATCAGGGTGGAGTCGACCACGACGCCCGGTTGCAGTTGAAACCTGAGCTCATCGTGGCGTCCACCTGCCTGTCGGGCCAGACGGGCCCGCTGGCCTCGTTGGCGGGGTTCGGGACCATAGCTGCGGCGATCTCGGGGTTCTTCTACATCTGCGGATGGCCCGACCGTCCGCCGTGTGGGCCCTTTGGTGCGTACACCGATTACGTCGCCCCGCGGTACTTCGTGTGCACCCTCATGGCCGCGCTGGAGCACCGGCGCCGGACTGGTCAAGGCCAGTACATCGACTTCTCCCAGTGTGAGGCGTCGATCCACAACTTGTCGTCGGTCCTCCTCGACTACACGGTGAACGGGCGCGTCGGGGAACGCATGGGCAACGAAGACGACCGCTTTGCCCCTCACGGCGTCCACCCGAGCGCCGGCGAGGACCAGTGGGTCGCGGTGGTCTGCGAGACCGACGAGCAGTGGCGTGCGCTGTGCACGGTGCTGGGTGGCGGTGCGAGCGGGCTTGCGGGGCTGACGAGCGACGACCGACTGCGGCGACGTCGGGCTCGACGAGCCGATCGCCGCGTGGACGGCGGCGAGGTCGGCCGAGGACGCGACCGAGGTCCTGCAGGCGGCGTCGGTGCCGGCCCACCCGGTGGCGAACTCCGTCGAGGCCTTCGCCGACCCGCAGCTCCGCCACCGCCAGCATTTCGTCGAGGTCCCGCACGGCAAGTTGGGGACTACGTGGATCGAGGGGGGCCGGTTCGTGCTGTCCCGAACGCCTGCGGTCATGCGGCGGGCCGGGCCCACGTTCGGCGAGGACACGTTCGAGTCCTCTCCGAGACGCTCAGCTACGACGACGAGCGGATCGCCGACATCGCCGCCACGGGCATCCTCGAGTAGCAGGTGCGCCCGGGCCGTGGACGACGCGCCACATGACGCGTGTCAGGCCCCTTCCTCTCGACAAGTCGGCAACCTCCGTTGCCGTTGATGCATCCGCCTGCTGCTCGCAGGATCGCGACGATGCGGTAGAGCCAGGAGGTCAGTGAGCTTCGGCCCCCACTCGGTGATCCCGCGCACGGGTACGGCAAACCGACGGTAGAACATCCGTTTGGCCGCGCCGGATCCGGCGATGTCGCGGTGAGCCGGCCGGGAGGCGACGAACAGGACCCGTGAGCGCCCAGCGGCGTACGATCAGAGGTGCCAGCGTCTCCACCGAGGAGGTCCCGCATGGCTCAGCCGACGACCGATCCGACCTTCTACCGGACCGCTGCAGAGGCCGCTGCCGCGCCAGCCGAGCAGCTCGCTTACGTGGCGGCCTTCGACCGGGATGCGCAGAAGAAAGACGCGATGACCGTCATCGACGTGAACCCGGGCTCGGAGACCTACGGGCGGGTGGTCGGCTGGACCGACGTGCCCCCGCTCGGGAACGAGCTGCACCACTTCGGCTGGAACGCATGCAGCAGCGCCCTGAAGCACGAGGGTCACGACATGCATGGCCTCGCTCGCCGCTACCTCCTGGTACCGGGCCTGCGCTCGTCCAACATCTACGTGCTCGACACGCAACCCGACCCTCGACAGCCGACCCTGGTGAAGACGATCGACGCGAAGGCCCTGTCGGCGAAGGCCGGCTACTCCCGCCCCCACACCCTGCACTGCGGGCCCGACGGCGTCTTCCTGACCTGCCTGGGCGGTCCCGAGGGCAACGACGACGGACCGGGCGGGATCGCATTGCTCGACCACGCTTCCTTCGAAGTCGTGCGGGCCTGGGAGACCGACCGCGGGCCGCAGCACTTGCACTACGACGCCTGGTGGCACCTGAACCAGAACGTGCTGATCTCGAGTGAGTGGGGCAGCCCTTCGATGATCGAGGACGGGATCGTGCCGGAGCTGCTGCTGGGCCAGAAGTACGGCCACGCCATCCACTTCTGGGACCTGGCCTCCGGCGCGCACGTGCAGCGCGTCGACCTCGGCCCGCAGCACCAGATGGCGCTCGAGCTCCGCCCGTCCCACGACCCGGAGGCGACCTGGGGCTTCGTCGGTGTCGTGATCTCCACCGAGGACCTGTCCGGCTCGGTGTGGCGCTGGTTCCGGGACGGCGACGAGTGGAAGGCCGAGAAGGTCATCTCCGTCCCGGCCGAGCCCGCCGACCCGGACCAGCTGCCGCCTGCGCTGAAGCCCTTCGCCGCGGTGCCGCCGATCATTACCGACATCGACCTCTCTGTCGACGACAGGTTCCTCTACGTGTCCTGCTGGGGGACCGGCGAGATGAAGCAGTTCGACGTGTCGGATCCCGCCGACCCGATGGAGGTCGGATCCTTCCGGCTCGGCGGCATCGTGAACCGCACCCCGCATCCGGCCGAGGCCGATCTGCCCCTCGCCGGCGGGCCCCAGATGGTCGAGGTCAGCCGCGACGGCAGGCGGGTGTACTTCACCAACTCGCTGTACGGTGCGTGGGACGACCAGTTCTTCCCGAACGGTGTCGGCGCCTGGATGGCGAAGCTCGACGCCGACCCCGACGGCGGGTTGAGCATCGACGAGCGCTTCTTCCCCCACGACGAGGCGTTCCGTGGCCTGCGTGTGCACCAGATCCGGCTCCAGGGTGGCGACGCCTCGTCGGACTCGTACTGCTACAGCTGATGCCCGACGTTCCTACTCGACGACTTTCACCGGATGCGCGAGGTGCTGTTCGAAGACCACGACCTACTGATGCTGTTCAACCCTGCCCTCGACGGCATCGACGGCCCGGTGATCATCTCCGCCACGTATCTCCAGCCACGCGACTGGTTCCGACCGGTCCGCCCGATGTCCTTCACCGGCGAGCCCAACTGCTAACATCTGGTTCTTAGGAGAGCGGTTCAGTACACCCAGGCGGGGCGAAGAAGCCTCCGCGCGCACCTCAGGGGGGCTACTGAGGAGATCTCGTGGTCGCCGACGGATGTCAGCGGTGTGCAGCCAGTCTCCACGTGAACCACGCTCCGCCGTTGAGTGGTTGTCGGCGATGAGGTCAGAGCACGATCGCCCGCCGGGCGATCCGCCTCCCGAGCTCACTGGCGATGAAGCCATCCAGAAACATCGTGGCGCAGTACAGAAGCTTGCTCATAGCGCGTCACGTCCCGTGAGGCGGGCCCGTTCGCTTCGTGGAAGGCGACTCATGACGAGCTGGTAGGAGTGGTCGATCATCTCTTCCAGCTCGACGTCCGTGACGGTTCCGTCGAGCTCGACGGTGTTCCAGTGGCGCTTGTTCAGGTGGTAGCCGGGCCGAACGGCCTCGTGGAGGGCGCGTAGTTCCAGCGCCCAGTCGGGGTCGCACTTGAGGCTCACGCTGCCAGGGTCCCCGGCAAGGGCGACCAGCGCGAACATCTTCCCCCCGACCTTGAACACGGCGACGTCGTCGCCAAACGGATCGTCCTCGACCGCGCCCGGCAGGCTCGAGCACCAAACCAGCACCTGGTCCCTGCTCACGGGGTTCATCCTGGGTTCGAGTACACGCGCGTCGCAGCGACGATGACGGCGGTCCGTCGCTCGTCGCGCATCGTCCGATCGTAGGTGTCCCAGTCGTCGTGGGTTCCGCCTGCCGCGCTGAAGATCTCGCGAAGGAGAAGCCGGAGCCGCTCGTCATCGAAGTCGCGGGGCTCGTCGGGCCCGATCAGTTCGGCTCGGCCTTCGACTGCGGTCCATTGCCAGCCCGCGCGGACAACCACGGCGATGGTCGGGTCGGCGCGCAGATGGGCGAGCTTGCGCGTGCCGCCGGCGGCGACGAAGGCCACGACCCGGTCACCGCTCACAGGGTGACTCAGGACACCGGCGTTCACCACGCTGGTGTGGGGACTGTGGTCGGCGCGGCGGGTGACCACCACGCTCAGGCCGTGGTCGAGCGGCACGAGTGCTTCGAACCGCGCGAGGTCCGTCATGGGCACCTCCAACTGAGGGGATCGGCGAGGTGGACTGCGGTCACTCTTGCGGGAGGCTCTCCCTGGCCTCCTCGTAGGACCCCGTCGGCGGGTTCGAGTTCGGCACGTACACGAGGTACACCACGCCGCTCTGGAACGGCTCCGCGGAGATCAGCGTGAAGTGACGCTCCGGGCCGCTGTCCTCGAACAGCTTGAGCCCCGACCCCGCGGTCGCGGGATGGACGAAGAGATGCAGCTCGTCGAGCAACCCGGCATCCAGCAGCTGCCGCACCACCGACACCGAGCCGCTCAGCGCGACCCGGCGGATGGTCGAGTCGTTCTTCAGGGCGGCGACGGCCTCGACAAGGTCGCCCTCCAGCTGCTCGGTGTTGCGCCAGGTGAACGCCTGCGTGCTGCGTGACACGACGATCTTGCGCGTGTCGCCCAGCCGCTTGGCGAACGCAGCATCCTCCCCGCCCGCCGCCTCGCGTTCGGGCCACGCGCCAGCGAAGCTGTCGTAGGTGACCCGGCCGAACAGCATCACGTCGGTGTCGTGCGTCTCCGTGACGGCGTCGCCCATCTCCTCGTTGACGTACGGGAAGTGCCAGTTGCCGACCATGGGGTCGACGGCGCCGTCGAGTGCGCTGAACAGGCTGGCGGTGATCGCGGCCATCGTATGCTCCTGTCCGGAAGTCCGCTTCTCGGACCTTCTCCTTCATGACGCTGCACGCGGCCGCAACTCATCGCTGCGCACATGCCGCGTCGAGGGTGGCCCAGGGCTCAGTGCGACCAATCACGCACGCGTGGCTTTCGGAGGGCGCGGCGGCGGATCGACTTGCCCGGTGAGCTGATCGGGTACCGGCCGCCACGCCGACGTCTTGGGGCAGGACGCCGCGACGACGCGACGGTCGACGGGCGCGGTCGCAGAGCGCGTTTCAGGGCACGTGTCAGAGGTCGACGCGGTGGCACCGCCTGGATCGCTGCCAACGGGCGATGACCTTCGCCGGCGTCAGCTCGTAGGCGTGCCACGGCAGCGGTCCGGCGCTGGGGGCGCTGTACGGCGCCGCGAGCGCCGTGCCCTCGTCGTTGACCCGCGCTGGCCAACCCTGGGCGGCGTACACCTCGGCGATGCGCTCCAGCCGAGCGCGGTCGGTCACGATCCGTGCCGTGGCCTCGACGACGAGGTCGAAGGGGTTCGTCGACACGGTGAGCACGCAGCGGGATCCCGGCTGAGGTTCCGCGACTTGCGGGTGCCGAGCCCGGAGATGACGCAGACGCCGTCGATCGGGAGCGTGCCGACAGCTGCCGCATGCGGCGTGCCGTCGGCGTTCGTGGTCGCCAACCAGTATGTGGGGCGGTTCGGAGCGACCGAACTCGGCGGCAGCCGGTTCGCTCACCGCCGCGCCGGGGTCGAGCCAGTCCTGCCCGTGAGAGGCCCCGGGGTACACGTGCAGGGTCAGGTGGACGGGGCTGCCTCGAGCTCGCCGTCGACGTAGGTCTGGACGTCGGTGTCCCAGATGCAGATGAGCGAGGCGATGCGGCTGCTCTCGGGCAGCGGGTCGAGGTACGCCCAGGCCACGTCCTCGTGGCGCTCGCTACGGGCGCTCACCGTCCAGTAGCTCGCCCACCCCTTGTACGGGCAACCGGTGCGGCTGGACGTGGGCTCCAGCAGGTCCATCCGGATGTCTTCCTGGGGGACGTACCAGCGCACCGGCCGGCCCGTCTCGAACAGCGCCATCGCCCGGCGCGTGTCGGCCACCTCCACCCCGTTCACCACCACCTTCACGCGGCGCGACGAGGGCAGCACGTCCACCCGGGTGTAGGGGTTCCGGGGGTGGACGATGACCTCCTCGTCCTCCTCGAGCCAGCGGTCCATGGCCTTCCAGTCGAAGCGCACCAGCTCGCGGAGGGCCCCCTCCGGCGAGTCGGCGTACTGCCACGCCGCGTCCTCGACGGTGCGCCCCCCAGCCCGGATGTCGAACAGCTGCGCCTCGCCACGGCCGCTCCTCGACGTGCGCGTCCGGCCCGAGGGGGCGAGGAGCTCGCGGCGCACGTCGGCCAGCGGGAGGTAGTAGGCGGGGTAGTAGGGCACCTCCCACACGAGGCGGGCGTCGTGCGTGTCGGCGACGAGCTCGCCGCCGAGGAAGGTCCGGACCCGCCTCTGGCAGGGCTCGATGCGGATGGGTTCGCGGTCGGCGGCCATGTGGTCGTCCTCCTCAGGTCGGCTCAGGTCGTCTCGCAGCCCGGGGGCAGGGGGAACCCGCTGCCGGTGGCCGCCGCCCAGCGCGCCCGGGCCGCCCGGGCGCCGAGCACGTCGGGGTGGTCGACGGTGACCGGCTCGTAGAACAGCGGGTGCGCCTCGTCCTCCCTGGCGTAGATCCTCGCCTCCGGGCGCTTGTGGGCCAGCAGCGTCCGGATGATCTCGTTCTTGGGGCGCACCGCGCTCGACAGGAAGAACCCGTCGTAGCGGGCGACCTCCCCGGCGGTCAGGTCGGCGGCGTCGCCCGTCGCGACGCTCACGCGATCCTGCAGCCCGAGCCGGTCGGCGACCTGCTCGCACAGCACGGTGCAATGGGCCACGATGTCGAGCCCGTCGATGACCAGGTCCCGGTGGCGGGCCAGCGCGTACAGGGCGATCGTGGGGTAGGCGCCGCAGCCGATGTAGAGCACGCGCCGCAGGTCCCCCGCAGCGAAGAACGCCCAGTCCTCCAGCTCGCACGTGAGCTTCATGGCGGTCACGTCGACGGTGGAGCGCTCGGCGATGCAGCAGAAGGCCGCCTCGAGGTCGAGGCGGGCCTCGACCTCGGTCATGCGGCTGGCGAGCCATCGGTGAGCCGCCTCGTCGAACACCAGGTCGCGGCCTCGGCCGAAGACGTTCGTGTCGAGCAAGAGACCCAGGTAATCGGTGTCGGTCGTGCGGATGGCGGCGTACCGATCGACGAGGCGCCTCATGCCTTCACGCTCCCGTCGTCGCGGAACGTGGCGTTGATCTCGACCAGGCGCGGGTCGGACACCCCGGCCTCCCCCCGGACGACGACCAGTGCGTCCGAGGTCCGCAGCACCTGGTCGACCAGCTGCTGCTTGCCGCTCACCATGGCGGCCACGACGACCACGTCGAAAGGCGAGTAGTCCACGTCGGCCGCCTCGGCGAAGACACTGGTGATGGCGAGGTCCATGGCGTCGACCACCGCTCGCCCCAGCAGGTGGCCCACGATGTTGTTGTCGATGCAGGCGATGTCGCGGGCGTCGGGGTAACGCTGCGCGGCGAGGAGCGCGGTGATCGGGTACGGGCCGCTGCCGGCGAAGGCGAGCCGCATCTCGGGCACGCCGTCGAGCACCTCGAACAGCCTGGACGTCGACCGGCCGTCGAGGTCACCGAAGTTCCACAGCCGCTCCGGCGGGCCGTTGGCGATCACGTCGATCGCGTAGCGGACCTCCGTCGCGTACACGATCGTCTCGGTCAGGGCGTAGTCGGCGGAGAGCTCGTCGTGGGAGATCGCCGCGAGGCAGCGCCGGTACATCTCCCCCGGCTCCAGATCCGACAGCAGCAGCTCACGGTACTTGGACGGCAGACTCATCGATCCTCCCGCATAGTGTGGCCGGCTCGGGTGGGGGCAGCGCCCGTGCCTGGACGTCGGGCAGCACGTGGCGGGAGAGATCGGGCGACTTCTCGCTGGCAGGCGGGTGGCGGCCGAGTGCCTCGGCCATCGCCCGCACGTGGTAGGCGCCCACGCCGCAACAGCCCCCGATGTAGCCGATGCCGGCATCGGCCGCCTCGCGTGCGAAGCGGGCCAGGTCGAAGCGAGTCAGCTGCAGCCGCTCCAAGCTGAGGGGGAACTCCTCGAGCGCGGTGAAGGGCCGCGCCGGGTCGGCCGTCCGGAAGCCGACGGGCTGGCAGGCCACGTACGCGCCCGCAGGCACCGCAGCTCGCATCGCGGCCGCCACCCGGAGGCTCATGTCAGGGTCCCAGTTGCAGTTGACACCCACGATCGCCGCCCCCTCGCCGGCGAGCGTGCGTGCGCACTCGGGGCCGTCCACACCGTCCCCGGTGCCACGCGGGCCGACGTTGAGGGTGATCATCGCCGGGACGCCGCGCTCGACGATGGCGGCGAGGGCGAGGCGTGCTTCACCGAGGTAGCGGAACGTCTCGGCGATGACGAAGTCGACGCCTTCGTCGCATTGGGCGTCGAGCTGCCGCGCGAAGGACACCCCGGCCCGCCGATCGCTGGCCGGGTCGCCGGGCACGTACGTCGTGGTCTGGGTCACGGTGCCACTGACGAGGGCGTCGGGGCAGGCGACCTCCCGGGCGAGCCGCACGGCGGCACGGTTCACCTCGTCGGTCATCCTCGACCCCCATCGAGGCTGCAACTTGTCGTCGGCGGCGTAGAACGTGAGCGCCTGGAGGACCTCGGAGCCCGCTTGGCGGAACTCGCGGTGGAGCTGGCGAACGGCGTCGGGGTGCTCCAACACGACCTCGGGCGTATAGGGACCGGCCTGGACGTAGCCCCGATGCTCGAGCTCCAGGAGATAGCCCCCGTCGCCGACGACGACGCCGGACGCGAGCCGCTCGAGTATGCCGAACCGGTCGTCCATCGCGCGCACCACACCCCCGTTCGCGACGCCACGGGATCGAACGCGGCCGCTCGACCTCGGGCTGCGTCTGCGCGGGTGGTGGTGCAACGACCACCACCCCAGCTTCGGTCCCCAGTTCTAGTCCCGTCGGAGCGAGCTGGGAGGCGCGTGACAAGGCCATCGGCGTGCTCGCCACGGGAGCCAGGTCGGTGCACCAGGCGCTGCCGTTCCGCCAGCTGAGCGACGAAGTCATCTACTTCAGCCACGCCGCGCCGCCCGACCCGCAGCAGGTCGAGCAGCTCGCCGCCCGGCGCATCCGCGTCATCGACGACCAGGTGACGGCCCTCGAGCTGGCCGGCGGCCGCCTCACCGGCGTACGACTTGCCAACGGAAACGTGGTCGACCGCGATGTGGTTGCCGTCATGCCCGGCATGGTGGCGAGGGCCAGCTTCCTCGCCGATCTGGGACTGCGTCCCGCGGAGCATCCGTCGGGCCTCGGTGAGCACGTCCC
>WHTX01000121.1 GCA_009377505.1 Acidimicrobiia bacterium | reverse complement strand
AGACCGCGGCGGCAACCGCTTCCGGCGCGGTGACCCCGGCGCCGAGGCGGCCCGCCACCACGCGCGCGTTCGTGGTGTCGACGAGGTCGAGGACGGACCGCAACTTGGGGACGAGCAGGGCCTCGTGGGCCACGGCGCTGAGGATCCCGATGAACCACTCGGGGTCGATGGCTTGCGAGGGGTCCTGCGCCAGGGCGACGGCGGCGGCCTGAACTGCGGCCCCGTCGAGGGGTGGGCGTGCGTGACCCGAGCCGTCGGGCGGCCCAGCCATGCGGCGGTGTGAGGGTCGCCGCCGGAAAGGAGGGCGACCGGCGCGACCCGCATGGCGGCTCCGTTACCCAAGGAGCCCTGGCCTGCGAAGAGGCTGGGGGCGACGCCCTGCCAGGATCACCTGCTCGGAGGCGGCTGAACAACGTGGCTGCGCCGCTGGCGTAGCCGCACCCGGGCTCGCGCTCCCAGTGCCGAGCCAACGTGGCGGCGACATGGTCCTCGTCGACGTCGCCCACGGCGAGCAGTTGGTGCGCTGGGCTGGGCCGAGCAGCGCGCTGGCGAGCAGGAGGAGGAGCGCCGCGAGCCCGATGAGCCGGGCGGCCAGCAACACCATCGTCGCGCCACCGGCCGGCCGGGCCACCGCCGGTCTCCGCCACGTGGGGGGGAGCAGCGGCTCCGGCCTCGCGCTGGCCTGTGCGAAGGCGGCCAGAACAGCGATCCGCAGGCCCAGGCGAGCCGCCAGGTGTCGAAGGGCAGCGCGCCGCCGGCGCCGCCATGGGCGGCGACCGGGGGCGCGAGGAGCAGGCCGAGGGCGCAGAGGAGCGCAAAGCTCGCGAGCCATTTGGCTGCTACGGCCTTGGCCCCTGCCCATGCGGTGGGCCGCGGCGTGGCGAGTCGACGCACCGGGCTCCGTGTGGGCGGGCTGCCGGAAGCGGCACGGGTCCTGCGGGGTGGGTGGTCGGCGATGATCGTGGACGGTCGACTCATGGTTGCATGGCGGGGGTGACGGCCTCTCGGTACGCAGCGACGCCGGTGCGGCTGTTCGTCGTCATCGCAGTATGTGTGGCGGCGCTCGGCGCGTGCAGCGGCCCCAGCGGGGACGGCACGGCGGCGGCAGACCTGGGACGACGTCTGGCTCGGATCGACGACCCCGATAGGTTCGTCGTCGGGTACTCGACGTGGGGACCCAGGTGCTCGATTGCGTGCTCCTCAACCGCCACTTCTCGGTGGCGGTCGATCGCACCTCCGACGTCCTCGTCGTGACCGACACAGCCGATGGAGCGGTCCTTGCCATCGTGTCCGGCGAGGAGGTGTACCTCGGCGGCTCCCTGTTCGCCGACGGTGCCGTGGGGGCAGCATGGCTCCACGCCCCGGCGAACGTCGACGGCGCGGCGGCGGAAGCCCTGGAGCGGTCGGTCGGGGGTGCCATGGCCGGCTATCTGTTCGCCGCTGGCCTCCCGCCGAATGCGGTTGAGACGGCTGCGGCGTCGCTCGAGGTAGCTCGGTGGGTGAGCCGAGAGCCGCCGCAGGATGGTGACAAGACCGGCGGGAGCCGGTTCAGCATCCAACTCGACCCGCAGCGCCTGAACGAGAGGGCCGCTCGGTCGGGCTCCGGCCGGGAACCTCCAGTCGCAGGAAGCGAGCTCGGCGCCCCGACGGTCGATGTCTGGCTCGATGCCGAAGGCCGCGTCGTCCGCATCGCTGTCACCGTTGGCGCCGGGTCGGGCGAGTCGGGGCCTGGGGGATGGGCGCTCGAGTACGCGCCGCTGGAGCGCGGCCTCGACGGAGCGGCGCCGAGCGACGTGGTCGACATCGCGGACGTGGATCTCAGCAGGCTGCGCGGCCGTGCCGAGGCATGCCGATTGGGCGAGGCTGGGCGTTGAGATCCTTCGCCACGGTGAGGGCTCGGCGGCACCACTGCACTCCTTCCGGTTCCTGGGGCCCGGGGCGATTCTCCCTAGGCCAGGGTCAGCAATACGATGTGCGGTCCGTGACCTGGACATCGTGGCGGTGGCCTGCTGCGCTGCTGCTTATCTCGTTGTTGGCGATGGCCGTGCCGGCCCTCTCGCCGGCACCGGCCGGCGCCGGCGAGCCCGGCCCGCTGGGTTGCGCGGTTGACAGCCGCTGCCCGGCGGCGCAGGCGGAACGGGTCTCGTGTCAGCACCAGTGCCATGGGGAGCAGCGCCTCTGCTCCCGAAGCCCGGCTGCGGACGTCGGGATGTCGCAGTTGCCCGCGTGCGAGCAGGTGCGAGCCGGCCGGTCGCGCCACGGGGCGGGCACCTTCCTGCGAACGCGCCTCTTCCGACCGCCGAGGTGAGTCGAGGGGCCGTCCCGCGTCGGCATCCCCGTTCGAGTCACCTTGCCCGCCGCGCCTACCGGAGGAGGAACGCTGTTCGTGCTGTCACGCCTGGTCGCCTGGTGCGGGTTGTCGGCTGTGCTCGCCTCGGCCTGGGCGACGCCGTGCGCGTGTTCGACCGAGAGGGCGAGCGCGTCGACCGTGGGCGCGCCGAACTGCGAGACGGCGGTCTGACGGTTGTCGCACCGCTCGACGTCTCCACCACCGGCTCCTACACCGTGGCCTGGAAGGTCGTGTCGGAGGACTCCCACGTTCTCCTCGGGTCCTTCGTGTTCCACGTCGACGAGGTCACAGGCGCAGCGAGCGTCGACCTCGGCGGCGACCGCCCTGCGCTGGACCTGCTCGCCCGGCTCGCACGGTGGGCGGTCTTCACGGGGATGGCGCTGACCGCAGGTTCGCGACATACCGGCTCCTCGGCGGCAGGCACGTCGATATGCGCTCCGACGGAGCGCGGCGGCTCGTCATCGCTGCCGCGCTCGTGCTCGTGGCCGGTTCGGCCGCCCGACTGCTCGCCCAGGTGGCGGCAGCCTCGGGACGCTCCCTGACTGAGGCCTCGTGGCTCATCACCGACGCCGTCAGCGCCACCCGGGCGGGCAAGCTGGACGCCGTCCGCATCGGAGCCGCCACGGTGGCGGCCTTCGGCGGGCTGCTCTCGCGGCGGTCCGCAGGGACCTGGCTCGTCCTTGCCGGGGCCCTCGGGGTGATGGCCGTGAACGCCATCGGAGGCCACGCGTGGACCGCGTCGGCTCCAGGAATGGCGGTCGTCAGCGACGTGGTGCACCAGGCGGCGGCTTCGGTGTGGGTGGGCGGGCTGGTCGCCGTCGATTCGTCGTCGCCAGACAGGACGACCAACCCGACCGGGCGGTCATGCGCTTCTCGACGCTGGCGCTCGCCAGCGCCGGTGCCGTCGCCGCCAGCGGCGCGCTCAGCGCCTGGTTCGACGTCGGTGCGTGGGGGGCACTGCGCGCCACGAGCTACGGGCGCTTCCTGCTCGTCAAGGTCGCGATCGTGGTTCTGGTGCTCGGCCTGGGATGGTGGAACCGAAGCCGTCTCACCCGGCTCGTCAGCAGCCGCCTGGCGATCCTGGCCACAGTTCGGGGTGAGGCCGTGCTCGGGGTCTCGGTCCTCGGGCTCACCGTGCTCGTGGGCCTGGTCCCCGGTCGCGATGCTGTAGCGAGGCCGTATTCGGCGAACCTCGATGACGGCGCAGGCACGGTCACCGTCACCGTCGAACTCGCAACCCCGGGCGAGAACGTCCTCCACCCCTACTTCTTCGACGAGCTGGGACAGCCCGTCTCGTCGATGCGGCGGAGGCGCAAGTGGCACTCGGCGACGTCCCCCCTCGCCGGATCGACCTCGTCGCGATCGTCGCCGGCCACTTCTCTGCGCCCGGCTTCAACCGCAGGCAGGCCGCTGGCGCTTCGTCGTCACGACCGTCACCCAAGGCAAGCCCGCCGAGCTCAGTTTCGAGGTCCCCGTCCGATGAAGATGCTTGCGACGCTCACAGCACTCGTGTTCCGCACGGTCTGGCTCGTCAGCCCCCTGCGTGCAGGTGCGCACGACGAGACCGGCACGATCACGGTCGCCGCCACAGCGGCCGGCCCCTTGACCATGGCTTACGACGTCGACGTCACGTACCTCAACGACGGGCACGGCGCCGTTGACGCCACCGCGACCGTCGTGGCCCAAGGTCCCGCAGGTCAGGAGGTCGGGCCCATCGCGCTGGAGCCTGGGACGCCCCCGGGCCGCTACCGGGCAACGGTGGTGTTCCCGGCGCCAGGTGAGTGGCTCGTCCGCTTCAGCTCGCTCAGCCCGCTCGCGTCCGTCGAGCGAGTCGAGTCGCTTCGCGCCCCCGTGGTCCCCTCGACGGCGGCGCCTTCCACGTCCACCTCCGGGGTGGCGCCGACCCTCTCCCGGCCGCCGTCGGCGACCGTCAGCAGCGGGCTACCAGCCGTCACCGGTGCCGTTGCTGACGGGAGGCTGACGGTGGGCTCAACGGCGGCTCGGTCGTGTTCGCTGGCGCAGTGGTTGCCATGCTGGTCATCGGCGTCCTCGTCGTGTTCCAGTCGCGCCGGAGCCAGGGGCGGCGATGAGGCCGCCCAGGGTGCTTGCGGTTGTGGCAGTGCTCGCCGTGTCGCTGCTGGGCGGGCTCCTCGGGCTGACGTTGTTGGACGACGGTGCGGGGCCGGGGCTGGCGGAAGGCTTCGGCGACGGCCAACGAGGGCTGTGTGAGGCGAGGGCGGCAGCTCGACAAGGGAGGGGCCCACAGGCCAGACGGCTCTTCATCGATGTCTCGCACCAGCCCTTGCACGACCTCGCCAGGGACCTCCTGGCCGATGACCCGGTGCTGGCCGGGCGCCTCTTGCGGGTCAAGCAGCGGGTGGAGGCGTTGCTCGAGACGGGCCCGGCCGACGTGTCGGCCCTCGGCCCTGAACTCGACCAGCTTCTCGATGTGACCCGGACGGCGATGGGAGCCGGGCCGTGCGAAAGCTGAGGACCTCGATGCGCCCATTCCCAAGCCTCATCACGGGATCTCGAACGCGTCGACTGCCGTGGGTAGCCGCGCTGCCCACGCTGTTGTTCGTGACGGCCTGCTCCGGCGATGCCGATGAGCAGGGCGAGCAGCCGCCGGGCGCGGTCGTGGCCCAGGTCGCCAGCTACGACCCGGTCGCAGGCCGTGAGCCGCGGTTCCTCGTGGGCCTGAGCGGCGATGACGGGGACCGGGTGGGCTTCGGGGAGGTGGCGTTCGAGTTCACACCCGTCGAAGGGGAGGACGAGCCACACCAGCCGCTGACCGTACCCGCCGAGTATGTGCTCGTCGCCGGCTGCCTACCGCTGACCAGCCCGGGCCCCGCCGCATCGCCCCCTCCGAGGGCGTTGGCGTGTACGGAGCGCGCGTCAGGTTCGACCGGGCGGGCTTCTGGCAGGTCCGAGTGGTGGGCGAGCTCGACGGGGAGCCGATGTCCGCTCAGGCGGCGTTCGAGGTGTACGAGCGACCCGTCAACCCCTTCTCCGGCGAGGCTGCCCCCCGCACGGGCCAACCGCTGGCTGGAGACCCGCAGGCACGTCCGCAGGCGATCGACTCCCGCGCGGACGAGGAGGGCAGGGTGCCCGACCCGAAGCTGCACTCCGTGACCGTGGCGGACGCCATCGCCGCCGGTCAGCCGGTGATGGTGGTCGTGTCAACGCCCGTGTACTGCGTCAGTCGCTTCTGTGGGCCGACCACCGACACGGTGCAGGCGCTCGAGGCCCGCTACGGCGACCGCATGGCGTTCGTCCACCTCGAGGTGTGGGGGGACTTCGACACCCAGGCGATCAACCCCGCCGCGGCGGAATGGATCCTCCGGGAGGGCGCCGAGGGGGCCGAACCCTGGGTGTTCCTGGTCGGAGCGGACGGCAAAGTCGTCGAGCGTTGGGACAACGTGGTCAGCGACTCCGAGCTCGAGGCGGGCACCGAGGCGGTCCTGGCGTGAGCGGATGGCTGCCACGTCGCCGGCCTACTCGCCAACGCCCAGCCGTCCTGGTCGCTGTGCTCCTCGTCACGCTGGCCGGCGGCGTGCGGGGGCGGCGGGGGCGGGGACGGCGAGGTGGGAGCGGATCTTGCCGCTGCCGGCGAGGAGGTCTACCGCAGTCGCGGGTGCAACGTCTGCCACACGGTGTCAGGGCAATCCTCGATCGGGCCGACGTGGAAGGGAATCTACGGCCAAGAGGTGCAGCTCGACGACGGGCGCACGGTCACCGTCGACGAGGCGTACCTCGAGCGGTCCATCCGGGAGCCGGACGCCGAGCGGGTCGAAGGCTTCTCCGCCACGATGCCGAGGCTCGACCTGAGCGATGCCGAGGTCGCCTCCGTCATCGCCTACATCCGGTCACTGCGGTGACGGCTCGGCGGGCGGCGGTGTCGCGGACAAGGGGGGAGGTCGGTCACGACGCGCGGGCGCCCCAGTGGGGCATCGTCGTCGTCGTCCTCGGCTACTTCCTGGCCATGGCGCTGTCCGGCGTGCGCAGGCGTGGCTGTCGCGGCTGGCGCCGCGCCGGACGGCTTCGCCGCCGCGGTGGCCTCGTTGTCCGGCCTCTGGGCAGGGTTGGTGGGCACATGGCTGGTGGGGATGGGGCGTCAGGGGCCCGGCCGGTTCAGGAACGTCGTCGGCGTGCGCTTGACGGCCCAGGACGTCCTCGTCGGTGTGCCCGCCGGGCTACTGGCGCAGCTCGTCGTTGTGCCCCTGCTGACGCTCCCGGTCCGCCTCCTGCAACCGGACCGCGACCTCTCGGCCGAGGCTCGGGACCTGCTCGACCGGGCGGACGGCGCCGCCCTGGTCGTGCTCGTCGTCCTCGTCGTCGTCGCCTCGCCGATCATCGAGGAGCTGTTCTTCCGCGGCCCGTTCCAACGAACGGCCGTGCGCCGCTTCCCCCGGCGCCGGGCTCGTGTGTTCGGTGCCCTCGCGCAACACTACGGCCGGCAGGGGCCCGCGGTCATCGCCCATGTCGCCTTCAACGCCACCACCGTGACCGCGCTCCAGGCAGAGTGGGTATGACCTCCAAGCGCTGCGCCAGTTCGTCCTGCTCCGAGACCGGGTGCGAGTCAGCTGAGGTCGTCCTCCGTGCCCGTTGATCCCTGGGCGTCCGCGTCGTCCTGTGCGCGTCGGGCGCGTCGGTCGGCGATGACGAGGAGGCGGCCCACCACGGCGACGGGCACCGCGACGGTCAGGAGCTCGTCGATGCCGCTTCCATGGCCGACCAGCATGGTGCTTCCTCGCGTCCGGCGAGCGACGCCGCCACGGTACGTCCGTAGCCGGTGGTGTGGTCAGCCGGCGAACAGTCCGGTGGCGTACATGACGGCCAGCCCGGCAAGGAAGCCAAGGGCGGGGCCGATGCCCGACGGCCGCCGCTCGGCGGTGAGTTCTCGGCCGACGACCCACGTCACCTGGGCGAGTGCGCCAGCGGCAGCCCCGAAGGTGAAGGCGGCGACCGCGGAGGTCGTGGCATAGCCGCCGAGCACGGTGCCGAGGACAGCGGGCCCGCCCGCCACGGTGACGAGGAGGCCGAGTCGCGCCAAGTTCGTCGCTTTGTGGCCCCGCACGAGTGGTGTGGCGATGGCGAGGCCTTCAGTGGTGTTGTGCAGCACGAAGCCGGCCACCAGCGTGGCGCCGAGGCCGATGCTGCCGGTGGCGATGGCGGACCCCACGGCCAGCCCCTCGCCGAGGTTGTGCAGGCCGATCCCGGTGGCGACGAGCAGGGCGACGCCTTCTCCGCCCTTGCCAGGGGGGACCGAGGCGAGGAGCGCGACCGCTGCTCCGCCGCCGAGCACGAGGAGCCCGAAACCGTCGAGGGGGCCAGCGAGCAAAGCCTGCTCGACGCCTTCGACGAGGGTGTCGACGAGCAGGAAGAGGAGCAGGCCCACCGTGACCGCGAGCAGGACGGTGAGCAGGCCGGGGCCGAGGCGCGTGAGCGCGGGTTTGGCGAGCAGGCCGATGGTCACGGGCAGCGGGCCGATGAAGAGGCCCAGGAGGATATATCGCCGCAGGGTGTCGGCGTCTCTCGTCGGCGTCTCGGCGGCCGTGTCGATGGTGTGCTCGATGGTGGCCCCCGAGGCGGTGATCACCGAGACCGTCACCGTCGTCCCCTCGTCCCACGGGTAGGGGATGGCGAGCGTGGCGGCCTCGAGGCGACCGAGGTGCCGGTCTGTCATGTCGAAGGCCCAGAAGGCATCGTTGACAAGGACCTGGGCCACGCGAACGGGGTCTGGGCCGGCGTTGCGGAGGTGGAGCTCGATCTCTCCCGGGCGCAGGACGGTGCGCTCGACAGTGGCCTCCTCGATCGGTGGCCCCGTGCGGAAGCTGCGGAGGGGGTCACCGACGAAGAGCAGCGCAACGAGGGCCATGAGGCCGATGAGGGGGATGGCGAAGAGGGCTGCGGTTCGAGCGGCCCCGCCGGTCGGCCGCTGGGTGGCGAGGTCCATCAACGCACCTCGAAGAAGGACATCCATCCCAGCTCGGCGAGCTCGGTCTGGTGGGCGTGGAACATGAAGCGGCCACGTTCCCGGTACGTGAACTCGATCATGTGGCGTTCGGCTTGGCCCATGCTCACGATGTCGGTGAACTCATCAGGTTCGAGCTTGGTGCCGGTGCGGTAGAGGTGGAAGAAGTTGGCGTGCAGGTGCAAAGAGTTCAGTGGGTCGAACTCGACGATGTTGATGACGTGGGCCCGTTGCAGCTGGCCCGCTTCGATCGGGATCGGGTCGACCATGTAGGCGAAGGCGATCGTATTGGCGGCGTACACCTCGTTCTCGCCATCAAAGTTCGTGTCGAAGCCGTTGAGCACGAACACCATCTCGTTCGCCTCTGGGCGGCCGCCCGGCGGGTCGACGATGAACCCCCCGTACAGGCCGCGGGCGATGTGCTGGGCGAGGGGCAGGGAGTGGCAGTGGTAGAGGTGGGTGCCGAAGGGCTCGGCGAGGAAGTCGTAGGTGAACTCCTCTCCGGGGTAGATCTCCCCGGCCCCGGGGACGCCGTCCATCGCGGCCGAGTGCATGCCGTGGAAGTGCATCGTGTGGGGGTGGGGTGAGCCGTTGGAGAAGCGGATGACGACCCGGTCGCCCTGCGTCGCCCGGATGGTGGGGCCGGGCACCCGGCCGTTGTAGGTCCAGGCCTCGTAGAAGACGCCGGGCGCGACTTCGATTTCGCGGGGTGTGGCGACGATCTGGTACTCGCGGACCGTCCTGCCGGTCGCGTCCCGGGAGACGCTGCCGCCGTCGAAATCGGTGAGGATGGCGTGCGGGTCGAACCCGTTCCGCTCGTGGTCGACGCGTCCGACGGTGCCGAGGCCCCCATGGCCTCGGTGGTTCCCGCCGTGGCCGTCTGCCGGGGGCTCACTCGGCGCCGTCGTCGCGCCCAGCGAGCGACGACCGCCCAGCGCGATCGCGCCACCCGCCAACCCGAAGGACGCCAGCAGGCGCCGACGGGGGACGGGCCTCACCGCACGCTCCCGCTGACCATGCGCGCCAAGCCCCGGCCGAGCGCGTGGCGGCGGCCGTCGACCTCGACCCACAGCGGGCCGTCGAAGGGGTCGAGGCGATCGACGGTCACCGGGACGCCTGGGACCAGTCCGAGCTCCGCGAGGTGCACCAGCGCCGCCGCGTCGTCGTCGGAGACCCGCTCGACCTGCAACGTGGACCCCGGTGGGACGTCGAGGAGCCGGTGCGGCCACGCCTCGGTGTGGCCCTCGCCGTCCACCGGGGGGATGGGGTCGCCGTGCGGGTCGTGGGTCGGGTGGCCGAGGAGCTCGTCGATGCGAGCCTCGAGCCGCTCGCTCAAGGCGTGCTCCAGGACCTCGGCCTCGTCGTGCACCTCGTGCCAGGGCACCCCGACGACGGCGTGGAGGAACGTCTCGATCAGGCGGTGCCGCCGCACGACTCGAAGCGCAGCGCTCCGGCCCGCCGGTGTCAGCACGACGCTGTGGTCCTCACCTCGCGACACCAACCCCGCGGCTTCGAGGCGGTGGAGCATGCCCGTCGCCGACGGGCTGGCCACGCCGAGTCGACCGGCGAGCGCCGAGGCGGTCACGACCCCCGCTTCGGAGCCGAGGCGAAAGATGGCTTTGAGGTAGTCCTCCACCGCTTGGCTAGGCGCCACGCGCACAAATCTTAGCCGTGGCTAAGGCGCGCCGCAAGCAAGGGCTGCGTCGGGGCGGTGAGCGTCGGTGACTTCAGCACGAGGAAGGGCCGATCGGCCGGTCAGCTCGGGACCTTCGGCGCCTGCCGCCACGCGCGCCCGAGCCGAAGCTGTAGCGGCGCCAACAGCACATGAGGTCCCGAATGCCGGCGACCGATGACAAGCTCGGACTCGAACGTGGCGGCGTGGACCGACGCAGCTTCCTCGCGCTGGTGGCCGGAGGCGTCGGTGGCGCAGCACTGGTCGGCGGGACGGCGGCCGCTTCCTGGCCCGGTGACGCGAGCCGCACCGCACCGACCGCGGACTCAACGGCCGATCACACGGCGACCTCGGGCTCCAACGGCCACTCGGGCAGCGCGGCCGATATGGACCTCATGCACAAGGAGGGCATCGACAAGCTCCTGGCGAACGCACAGAGCCCGATCACGGCCGGCGTGGGAGCACAGGAACTCTCGTGGCGTATGGAGGACGGTGTCCGGGTCTTCGAGCTGACGTGCTCGGCGGTGGAGTGGGAGGTTGTCCCAGGCCAGTTCCAGAGCGCCTTCGCCTACAACCGGGACCGTGCCGGGCCGACGCTCCGGGTCGTCGAAGGCCAACCCGTCCGGGTACATGTCCGCAACGACCTCGACCAGAGCACCTCCGTGCACTGGCACGGCCAGCGGGTCCCGAACGGGATGGACGGCGTCCCGTTCATCCCGCAGCCGCCGATCGAGCCCGGCGCGATGTTCACGTACGAGTTCGTGCCCGGCCCCTTCGGCAGCCACATATACCACTCACATCACAACGCCGCGGAACAAGTGAGCTAGGGGCTCCTCGGCGCGCTGTTGATCGAACCCGCCGACCGGGGGGCAGAGCCAGCCTACGACAAGGACTACCTGTACATCCTGAACGACGTGCTCGGCGGCTTCACCATCAACGGCAAGGGATTCCCGGCGACGGCCGCTACGCGGCGAAGTTGGGCGAGCGTGTCCGGTTCCGCTTCATGAACGAGGGTTTGATGGTGCACCCCATCCACCTCCACGGCTTCACGCTCGAGGTGTTCGCCCGTGACGGGTACCCGCTCCCGCAGCCGTTCCTGCGTCGTCCAAGACGGCGTCGATGACCGTCTCAGCTACGGCGCGGATCGCCAACAGATCGACCACAGAGGGCTCGTCGGACCACAAGCGCAGTCCGGTCGGGCGTGCGGTCGCTTCGCTCATGTCCTCAAGCCTGCACTGGCGGTGTGACATCGGGTTGGGGACTGTCGTCACCCCGACGAGCAGTGCGCGGCGCTCTCGTCGCGGCGGCCGGTGAGCCACGCGATGACGTCGTCGGCGTTGCTGCGTTCGGCGGCGTCGAGTGGGGTGAGGCCGTTCCAGCCCACCCAGTTGAGGTCGGCGCCACGGTCGAGGAGGTAGCGGGCCATGGGGAGCTGGCTGCCGTGGCAGGCGCCCCAGAACGCGGCGGTGATCTCGTCGGCTGACGGCGGCGTGTCGGCGAAGAACATCTCGACGCGGTCCATCAGCCCGAGGGTGGCGGCTTCCCAGAACGTGGTGGTGGCGCCGCGTTCGAGGAGGCGGCGGGCGGCGTTCCATTGGCCGAAGGCGGTGGCGTCGGAGATGGGGGTGCCGCCGCCGATGACGGCGCCGCGGGCCTCGATGTCGGCGCCGGCGTCGAGGAGCGCATCCAGGACGTCGACGTCGTCGCTGCTGGCTGCCCAGTGCAGCCGGGTCTCGGTGTGCGGTCCGGTGAAGCGGGCGTTGACGTCGGCGCCGGCGGCGACGAGGAGGCGGACGGCAGCGGGGCCGTTCGGGTAGTGGCCGGGCCAGTCGGTGACGACATGGAGCAGCGTCCGGGTCATCCCGCAGCCGCCCGGGTCGTCGTCGCCGAGCGCAGCGGCGGCGAGTACCAGGTGTTCCTGGAGGAGGCGCTGCAGCCGGTCGGTGTCGCCGGCGCGGATGGCCTCGACGGCGGCGACGACACGGGGGTCGTCGGTGGGAATGCTCAGCACGAGGTCACCTCGTCGAGGTCGATCCCGCTCATGTCGGACCAGGTGTCGCAGCCGCGCGACACGGCAGTGGTGAGATCGGCGACCTGGCCCGCGGCTCGTTGCGTGTCGATGCGCCGGTGCAGGTGCTCGGCTGAACAGTAGAGGTCGGCGAGGGCGCAGAACTCGGCCATGAGATCCCCGCCGGCGGGAGCGGGCAGCCACAGCGCCAACCGGTTGTCGCCGGGGATGCCGGCGCGGATCTCCACGGTGAGCGGGCGGCCGCAGCTCGGACAGTCGGTGTGGGCGGTGGCGTCCAGGCAAAGGGCAGCCGGGATGCCGATGGCGTCGAACGCACACCAGGTGTGATGGCCGCGGCCGTCGTGCACGAAGGCATGGCGGGTCGCGCGGAGGGTGAGGCCGTGGACGCCCACGAGCCGCCCGTGGCCGTCGCGCTCGGCGCGTCCCCGCTGCGCCAGGGCCTCAAGGACCTCGGCGGCGAGCTCGCCGCGCCCCGGGAGCAACTCGGCGGGGTGGCGGGCGCGGTGATGCCAGAGCGCGACGAACCCGGCGGCGGCGAGCTCGAGCGCGGCGTCGCTGAGATCGGCGCGCAGCAGGTCGCCGCCAGACCGACAGCATGCAGCACCGTCGCTGCTGCTCATGGGCGCCGCACCACGCCGAGCAGGCGGCCTTCCGGGGTGGTGACCACGGTCTCCTCCACCTTCAGTCGTTGCATGCGTTCGAGCAGCGCGTCGAGGGGGTCGTGGGCTCGGACCGTCGCCGGTCCCGGCTCCATGACATCCTCGGCGCGCGCCGTTGCGACGTGTGCGCCGGGGGCGACCCGGCCGAGCACGACACGCTGTTCGTTCACCACGAGCACCGACGCGCCGCCGAGTTCACCGACGAGCGTGTCCGGCGAGCAGACGGCAGGCTCGCGATCGACGGCATCGAGCTCCCGCCGCGGCCCCGGTTCTGCTCGCACGGTCGACAGCCCGGCGGCGAGCCAGTCGACCTTGCCGGCGCCGTACTCGTACACGTCGAAGCCGAGTCGTTCGAGCCGCCACGCGGCCCGTGGGCTCATGTCTCACAATCCATCCCAGCAGTAGACGATCACCGGACGGCCCCGATCGAGCGCGCCCGCCGCCTGCCAGGTCAATGACTTGAGCGGCAAGTGGATGGCGCCCGGCAGGTGCTCCTCGTCGTACTCGTGGCGCGGCAGGACTTCGACCAGCTGCGCCCCCTGCTCGACGAGCTCGAGCACCCGGTCGCGGTCAACCGTCGCGGACATGCAGCCTCCTCCTCGTCGCTACTGAGGCGATCGCGGCAGTGCCCGCCACGACCACGCCGACGGCCACTGGCAGCGAGCCGGCGGCGACACCGACCACGGCGATGAGCACCCCGGCGTGGACCAGGCAGCAAGCGGCCACGACAGACGCCGCCGCGGCGGCGCCGCTCACGGAGTCAGCACCCCGATGAGCTGGGCGACGGTCGGAGCGCCGGCGACACCGTCACCGGTCCGGTAGAGCCGACACGACAGCGACGCCTCGGCGCGTTCGACGGCGAAGGGATCACGCCCGTCGATCAGGATCGTCGGCGATCCGCGCGTCCCGGTTCGCTGCGCGTCCTCGACCGTGTCCACCTCGACCTCGCGAATCGACGCCGCCACACCGGCCCGGGCGAGCGCTTGATCTAGCCGCGTTCGGACCGCTCCGAGGTGCGGGCAGTCGGGCACGTGGACGATGTCGATCTGCACGCCGCTACCCTAAGGGTCCACGACAGGTTAGTACGCGCGTAGTATTCTGGCCTGGTGGAGGTGACGCCTGAGGGGCTCGCGCGGTTCTTCGAGGTGGTGTTGCCGCATATGAACGAGGTGCAT
>WHTX01000120.1 GCA_009377505.1 Acidimicrobiia bacterium | reverse complement strand
CTCCTCGCGCCGGGCACGGGCCACCCGGGTCGTGGCCCAGGCCCCGATCCCGATGAGGTGGGCGCCGGCGGCGATCACGAGGGCGACGACCGCGGGGTCGGGCCCCGTGGGGGCCGCGGGCCGCTCGCCGTAGTCGACCTGCAGCTCGATGCGCTCGAGGTCGGCCGGTGCCGGGGCGGGTGCCGAGGGCCCGGCCGTCGTAGGGGAGGGGGTGCCTGCCGCTGCCGCGTGTGCCGGTCGAGCCCCCACCGGGCCCGCGAGGAGGACGACCGCCGTCGCCATCCCCACCGCCACACGCCGCGCCCGACAGGACGCGCCGTGGAGCCTTGCCATCGCCGAATCCGCCGTTCCGCCAAGACCGTCCGCGCCGTAACAGCCTAGCAACGTGTTCGCAACGAAACGCCGCTCGGTGCGACGAGGCCGGCTCCAACTCGTGGGCCGTTGGCCCCATCGGGTGGCGCGTTACGCTCGGGCGGACCCTGGCACAACTGCGGAGCACGTCACGATGAGCGAGCAGACCGTGGGCGCGCCGCCCGAGGGAGTGCGGCCGGACGACTACCCGGCCCGTTGGGAGACCGATGTGGTCCTCGGCGACGGCGGGACGGTCCATGTGCGGCCCATCCGACCCGACGACGTCCCGCGGCTCGTGCGCTTCCACTCCCGCCAGTCGGCCGAGAGCATCTACTTCCGCTACTTCAGCCACCACCCCCGCCTCTCGGAGCGCGAGCTCGAGCACTTCACGAACGTCGACTACCGGGCGCGCATGGCCTTCGTGGCACTCCTCGGTGAGGAGCTCATCGCCGTCGCCCGCTACGAGCCCTGGGGCCAGGTCGGCCAGGTCGAGGCGGCCTTCTTCGTGGACGACCGCCACCACGGGCGGGGACTCGCCACCCTGTTGCTCGAGTACCTGGCGGTGGCGGCTCGCGAAGCCGGCTTCACGGTCATGACCGCGTCGGTGCTCGCCTCCAACAGCGGCATGCTGGCCGTGTTCAAGCGGGCCGGCTTCCGCAGCTCGTCGGCGTTCGTGGACGGCGTCGTCGAGGTCCGCTTCGCCATCGACCCCTCGGCCGAGGCAGACGCGGCGGTGGCCGAGCGGGAACGGCGAGCCGGAGCGGCGTCGGTGGCCCGCCTGCTGCGGCCCCGGTCCGTCGCGGTGGTCGGCGCCAGCCGCGAACCCGGCTCCGTCGGCCACGACCTCTTCGTCAGCCTGCTGCGGGGCGGGTTCGAGGGGCCGGTCCACCCCGTGAACGAGGCCGCCGCCCACGTGCACTCGGTGCCCGCCTACCGTCGCATCGCCGACGTGCCCGGCGAGGTCGACCTGGCCTTCGTGGCCGTGCCCGCCGACCGCATCGCCGAAGTGGTGGAGCAGTGCGGGCGCAAGGAGGTCGGTGCCCTCGTCGTGCTGACCGACGGGGTGCCCGGTGTCGCCCTGGCGGGCAACGCCCGCGGCTGGGGCATGCGGGTCGTCGGGCCCGACGCCCTCGGCCTCGTCAACACCGACCCCGAGGTGCGCCTCCATGGCGTCCCGGTGGTGGAGGGCGGAGCGCTGGCCGGGCGGGCCTCGCTCTCGGTGCAGTCCGGGACGCTCGGCGCCGCCGTGATCGCCGCGGCATCGGATGCCGGCATCGGCCTGTCCACCTTCGTCGGGCTCGGGGCCAAGGCCGACGTCAGCGGCAACGACCTGCTGCAGTTCTGGGAGCAGGACCCGCGCACCACCGTGGTGCTGCAGTACCTCGAGTCCCTCGGCAACCCTCGCCGCTTCTTCCGCATCGCCCGCCGAGTGGCCCAGGTGAAGCCGATCGTGGTGGTGAGCACGGCGGGCTGGACGGACGAGCCGACCTGGCTGGGGCCGGCCGACCAGGCCTACTCGGCGCTCCTCGCCCAGGCCGGGGTGGTCGAGGTGCGCACCTTGGGCGAGCTGTTCTCCGCGGCGCGCCTGCTCGCCTCCCAGCCCCTGCCCGCCGGGAACCGGGTGGCCGTCGTGGCCGAGGCCGCGGGGCCGGCAAACCTGGCGGCACGGGCGGCGCGGCGGGAGGACCTCCAGGTCATCGGGGTGGAGATGGCGAGCGGTGAGCCGATCGAGGCGACCCTCGCCGCCACCCTCGCCCGCCAGGACGTGGACGCAGCCGTGGTGGTGGCCCGGGTGGACCGGCGCCCCGGCGTGCAGGCGGCGGTGGACACGGTGGCCCAGGCCGCGGGCAAGCCGGTCGTGGCCACCTGGCTCGGCCTGCGCCGCCAGCTCGACCCGGGGAGCGGCTGTGCCCACGTACCGCTTCCCCGAGGACGGCGCCCGGGCCTTGGCCCGGGCCTGCACCCACGCCGCGTGGCTGGCCGACGCCCGCGAGCAGGGCGAGGGCGAGCCCCCGGTGCCGCCGGGGATGGACGTGGAGGCGGCCCGCGCCCAGGGCCAGGCCTACCTGGCGGCGACCGAGGGGGCCGGGGCCACGCTCAGCCTGGACGACGCCCTGGCGCTGCTGGCCCACGCCGGGGTGCGGGCCGCCGAGCAACGCTGGGCGAGCTCGCTGGACGAGGCCCTCGACGCCGCCGCGGGGATCGGCTACCCGGTGGCCCTCAAGGCCGCTGGCCGGCCCAAGGTGGCCCGCACCGAGGCAACGGGCCTCGCCCTCGACCTCGTCGCCCCCGAGGACCTGGCTGCCTCGTTCCGGCGGATGGCCGCCGTGCTCGGCTCGGGCATGGACCGCGTCCTGGTGCAGGCCATGCGGCCGGTCGGGGCCGACGTCCAGCTCGTCGCCGGTACCCACCCGCGGCTGGGCCCTGTGGTGGCGCTCGGCCGGGGCGGGTCGTCGGGCAGCCCGCCCGATGAGCTTGCCCTCCGCCTGGCGCCGCTGTCGCCCGTCGACGCGGCGCGGCTGGTGTCCTCCTCGGTGCTGCAGGGCACGGTGGCTCCCGGCGCCCTGACCGAGCTGCTCCAGCGGGTGTCGATGCTGGTCGCCGAGGTGCCCGAGGTGGCCGAGGTACGCCTCGACCCGGTGCTGGTCAGCGACACGACGGTGTCGGTCACCGATGTGCTCGTCCGGGTCGCGCCCTGGGTTCCCGACCCCCGACCTCCCGTCCGCCGACTCTGAGGCCCTGGCCCCGGGTCGGCCTACGCGCCCCGGGGCTCGCGGGGCAGGCCGAGCACCCGCTCGCCGATGATGTTGCGCAGCACCTGGGTGGTGCCGCCCATGATCGTGTAGCCGGGGGCGTAGCAGATGTTGCGGCTCACCCGGTTCCACAGGGTGGCCCGTGGCCCGGCCACCCGGCCGCAGAACGAGGCCACCCGCTGCTCGAACTCGGTCCCGAGCGTCTTCGTCGCCGCCGACCAGCCGGCAGGGGCCTGCTCCAGCACCTCGCGCAGCACCATGATGCGCACGATGCGGTACATCGTCTCGAGGGCCGCGACCTCCTGGCGGACGAGGGGGTCGGAGCGGTCGGCCTCGAGGAGGGCGTCGTCGTAGAGCGCCCGGTTCGACACGAGCCGGTCGATGCCGCCGCGCTCGTGTTCCATCTGGCGCATGACCTGGCTGAAGCTGCCGTTGGGCGTGCCGACCAGGTTGGCGGCGGGCACGCGGACCTCGTTGAGGTGGACCTCGCAGAAGTGCTGGTTGCCCGTCATGTCCACGATCGGGCGCACCTCGATGCCCGGCGAGCGCATGTCCACGATGAACTCGGACAGCCCGGCGTGGGGGCGGGCGTCGGGGTCGGTGCGGGCGATCAGGTAGCAGTAGTCGGACTGCGCGGCGCCCGAGGTCCAGATCTTCTGGCCCTCGACCACGAAGCTGTCGCCGTCGGCCACCGCCCGGGTGCGGATCGAGGCCACGTCGGAGCCGGCATCGGGCTCGCTCATGCCGATGGACCACATCACCTCGCCGGAGACGAGCCCGGGCAGGTGGGCGCGGCGCTGCTCGTCGCTGCCGTACTGCAGCAGCGTCGGGCCGATCTGGCGGTCGGCGAACCAGGCGGAGGCCAGGGGGGCACCGTGGCTGATGAGCGCCTCGAACACGACGAACCGCTCGAGCTTGGTGCGGCCGTGCCCGCCGTGCTCCTTCGGCCACGTCATGCCCAGCCACCCCCGCCGGCCGAGCTCGCGGGCGAACTCGGCGTCGTTGCCGACGAGCCAGGAGTCCTCCTTGACCTCCCGGCCGGCGACCGCCGCCTCGGCAACCTCGACGGCCTCGGCACGCAAGGCGACGAGGTCGGGGGCGAGCGTGTAGTCCATCTCGGTGAACCTACGAGGTCGGGGGCGGGCCGGCGAAAGCCGGTCCCGCCCCGGCGCGGCTGCCGCTTCGGGCCTCAGCCGCAGATGGCGGCGGCCTGGTCGAAGACGCAGGGCTGCGACTTGCCGGACAGCTCGATGATGGAGCCGTCCGGCACCCAGGCCTGTGCCTCCGAGTCGTACTGGGCGATGTCCGAGCCCTCGACGAGGTAGGGGTCGGCGTTGCCGTTCATGTTGAAGTTCACCCCGGGCAGCGTGTTCGGGTTGGTCATGTCCAGGCTGCGCAGGGCGAGGATGAAGTTGGGCCGGGTCAGTCCCCCCTCGAGCTCGCCGGCGATGCGCAGCGCCTGGACGAAGGGCCAGGCGAAGGCGAAGCCGCTGCCGAAGGAGCCCGAGGTCTTGTAGTCGTGGCCCGCCTCGGCCAGCAGGTCGCGGCCCCAGGCGATGAAGGGGTCGTCCGAGTTGGCGTCGGCGTTGAAGTCCTTGACGCCGCCGCCGACGATCCACCAGCCGTCCGACACCGACCCGTCACCGCCGACCTTGTCCTTGCCGACGAAACTGGCCGCCTTGCAGACTGACGGCTGGAACAGGTAGTCGACGCTCTCCTTCATCCCGTTCTCGGCCGCCTCGGTGATGATCTGGGTGCAGAACGTCCCGGCCACCATGCCGATGAACACGTTGGGGTTCTGCGCCCCGAGCGTCGTCATCGGGTCCTTCACGGTGGGCGCCTGAGGCTCGATCGTCTCGCTGACGTACTCGATGTCCGCGGCTCGGGGCGACTGGGCGATGAACGCCTTGAGCCCGCTGTCCCAGGCCTTGCCGCCGTCGTTGTTGAGCACGAGCGAGGCCACCTTCACCTTGCCGCCGAGCTCGTCGATCTTGGACTCGATGAACGAGCCGAGCAGCACGCCCTCGGTGTTGTAGGCGAGCTGCATTCCCGTCGTCCAGGGGTGGTTGACCGGGTCGCCCCAGGCCGGGTGCCCGGTCATCGACAGGGGCTGGGGGATGCAGCGCTGGTTGAGCTTGTCGTAGGTCTTCAGCGTGTTCGGGGACCCCAGGGTCCACATGGCGAAGACCTTCTCGGAGTCGATGAGCTCGTCGACGAGGGGGATGGTGCGCGCCGCGTCGTAGCCGTCGTCCTTGACGATGAGCGTGATCTTGCGGTTCGCACCGGTGGAGTCGGTGAAGACGCCCTCGTCGTTGTAGTAGCCGAAGACGGCCTGCATGGCCTTGGCGATGTTCCCGTAGTCGGCCAGGGTCCCCGACAGGGCGGTGGTGTGCCCGACCTTGATCTCGGCCGGGGTCAGGCCTTCCGTAGCGCTCCAGCCGGCGGGGCAGGCCGACAGGTCGATGGTGAAGCCCTCGGGGCCGGTCAGCGTGGCCCCGTCGGCGGACACGCCCAAGCCCTCGGACTGGATGCGCTCCACGATGGCGGCGCGCTCCTCCGCCCAGAGGGCCTCCCACTCCTCCATCGTCGTGGGCGCGTCCTGGGGGGCCTCGGCCGTCGTCGTGGCTGTCCCGCCGAGCTGCTCCTGCACCCCGGACTTCACGCCCGAGTCGACCGTGGCATCCGTCGCTGTGCCGGCGTCGTCGCCCCCGCACGCCGCGGCCACGAGCGCCATGGCCGCCACGATCGCGCTGGCGCCGAACGATCGGAGTGATCGTCGCATCGCACCCCCCAAGGTGAACGCACCGCCGCGCTGCGGCGGTGTGGCGGCAAGCTAGCGGCTGTGACGACGTGTCACCAGTCACATGGGGTCGGTGTGTCATCAGTCACACCGAGCGGTTGGGCCGGCCGTCTGGTTGCGGGGAGCGCGGTGTTGCGCGCCCGGGGCCGAGCGCGACGGCGGGCACGCCGGTAGGGTCCCCGGTCGTGCGTGCCGTGGTGCTCGAGCAGTACGGCGGCCCGGAGGTCCTCACCCTCCGCGAGCTGCCCGATCCCGTCCCCGGGCCCGAGGAGGTGCTGGTCGACATCGTCGGCTCGGCTCTCAATCGGGCCGACCTGATGCAGCGGGAGGGCCACTACCCGAGCCCGCCGACTCCCGGGCTCGGGCCCGACGCGCCCGAGGTGCCAGGGCTCGAGTTCGCCGGCCGGGTGGCGGCGGTGGGGCAGCGGGTGCGGGCGTGGAAACCAGGAGACGAGGTCATGGCCGTCACCGGTGTGGCCGGCTTCGCCGAGCGCACCGTCGCCCACGAGCGGATGCTGATGCCGGTGCCCTCGACCGTGCCCGTGGCCGACGCCGCCGCCATCCCCGAGGTGTGGATCACCGCCTGGGACGCCCTCTTCGTCCGCGGCGGCCTCCGAGCCGGCGGGGTCGCCCTCGTGCACGCCGGGGGCTCGGGCGTCGGCACGGCCGCCATCCAGCTGTGCCGGGCCGTGGGGGCGGCGGCCATCGTCACCTGCTCCGCGTCGAAGGTGGCGCGCTGTGAGGCGCTCGGGGCCCTGGCGGCCGTCGACTATCGCCGCGCCGACTTCGTGGCCGCCACCAAGGACCTGACCGGCGGGCGCGGGGCCGACGTGGTCCTCGACGTGGTGGGCGGTGACTACGTGGAGCGCAACCTCGACGCCCTGGCCCTGCGGGGCACGATCGTCCAGGTGGGCCTCATGGCCGGCGGCCGCACCACCGTCGACCTCGGGGCCTTGCTCCCCAAGCGGGGCACGATCGTGGGCACCGTCCTGCGCAGCCGCCCCCTCGAGGACAAGATCGCCGCCGCCCGGGGCTTCGCCAGCGAGGTCCTCCCGCTCTTCGAGTCCGGCGCCTGCCGACCCGTCGTCGACCGCCGCTACCCCCTCGAGGAGGTCGGCGCCGCCCAGGCGTATCTGGCCGCCAACGAGAGCTTCGGCAAGGTCCTCATCGACATCGCCTCCTGACGCCTCCCTGGCCGGCCGGGGCCGACGCCGGCCCGCGGCGCACACCCATCACGCCGCCTCGGCGGGCGGCGAGCGCGCACGCCGGGCACGGCGCCGGGCACATCAGGCTGTCAGATGCGCTGGGCGATGGGCACGTAGCCGCGCACCGGCGCCCCCGTGTACACCTGCCGCGGGCGCGAGATGCGTTGGTTCTGGTCGAGCATCTCGTTCCAATGCGCGCACCACCCCGACATGCGGGGGATGGCGAACAGCACCGGGTAGAAGTCGATCGGGAAGCCCATCGCCTGGTAGATCAGGCCGGAGTAGAAATCGACGTTCGGGTACAGCTTGCGGCTGATGAAGTACTCGTCGGACAGAGCGGTCTCTTCGAGCTTGAGCGCGACGTCCAGCAAGGGGTTCTTGCCCGTTACCTCGAAGACGTCATAGGCAGCGTTCTTGATGATCTTCGCCCGGGGGTCGTAGTTCTTGTACACCCGGTGGCCGAAGCCCTGCAGGCGGCCCGAGCCCGACTTCACACCGTCGATGAAGGCGCCCACGTTGTCCATGTGCCCGATCGACGTGAGCATCCGCACGACGGCCTCGTTGGCGCCCCCGTGGCGAGGGCCGTACAGGCCGGCAGCCGCGCCGGCCGCCGACGAGTAGGGGTCCGCGTGGGACGAGCCGATCACTCGCATCGCCGTCGTCGAGCAGTTCTGCTCGTGGTCGGCGTGCAGCATGAAGAGGATGTCGATGGCGCGGACGAGGCGCGGGTCGGCGTCGTACTTGGGGTCGCCGACCCGCCACATCATCTGCAAGAAGTTCTCGGGGAAGCTGAGCTCGTTGTCGGGGTAGTTGAACGGAAGCCCGGCGTAGAAGCGGTGGCAGGCCGCGGCGATCGTCGGCGTCTTCGCGATGAGCCGGATGATCTGCTTGAGGCGGACCTCGCGGTCGTCGATGTCCTTGGCCTCGGGGTAGAAGGTCGAGAGCGCGGCGAGGGCCGAGACCAGCATGCCCATGGGGTGGGCGTCGTAGTGGAAGCCGTCGAGGAACCGCTTCCGCATGTTCTCGTGGATGAACGTGTGGTGCGTGATGTCGTACTGCCACGCCTCGTACTCCGCCGAGGTCGGCAGGTCGCCGTGGACGAGGAGGTAGGCCACCTCGAGGTAGGTCGACTTCTCCGCCAGCTCCTCGATCGGGTAGCCCCGGTAGCGCAGGATCCCGTTCTCACCGTCGAGGTCGGTGATGGCGGACTGCGTCGACGCGGTCGCGCCGAAGGAAGGGTCGAGGAACCAGACGCCGGGCAGCAGCTTCGACCATTGCGCGGCGTCGACACCCCCATTGACGATCGGTACCTCGATCGTGTTGCCATTGCGGTTGTCGGTGATGGTGATGCTGTCGGCCACCTGCGCTCCCGTGAGTTGAAGCCGCTGCTGATTGCTGGACCCGGCTTGTAGGACTCCGCGCTGAGCCCGACCCCGCGAGACAACCTAGTCCGGGACCGGGCCGGGTGTCCTACACCCCCGGTCGTGGCTCCCGAGACCCGGCTCGGCCCTGGTGAAACCATGTGAGCCGACCGTCACACCGCCCGCCGCCGGCTCGGCCGACGCTGGCCCGGCAAGCCGCGGCCGAGCCCGGCGCGGCGACGTCAGACGGGAGAGTTGTCGTGCCGCCGACCGACCAGGGCCTCGCGCTTGGAGCTGAGCTGGGCCAGGGCGGCGCACAGGACGCGGCGGGTGTCTCTGGGCTCGGTGACCACGTCCACCGAGCCCCGGGCCGCGGCCACGTAGGGGTTGAGGAGGCGCTCGACGTAGTCGGCCTCGAAGCGGGCGCGCTCGCTGGCGTCGGCGCGGCGCATGAGCACCGCCGCGGCCTGCCCCGCCCCCATGACGGCGAGCTCGGCGCTGGGCCAGGCCAGGTAGAGGTCGTTGCCCATGTAGCGCGAGTCCATGACGATGTAGGCGCCGCCGTAGGACTTGCGCACCACCAGGCACAACCGGGGGACGGTGGCCCGGGCGTAGGCGAAGGCCAGCTGCGCCCCGTGGCGTATCATCCCCCGCCACTCGAGGTCCTTGCCCGGGTAGAAGCCCGGAGTGTCGACGACGGTCACGAGGGGCAGGTTGAAGGCGTCGCAGAAGGCGACGAATCGGGCGCCCTTCTGCGAGGCGGCGATGTCGAGCGTGCCGGCGATGGCCTTGGGCTGGTTGGCCACGACGCCCACCGGCCGGCCGTCGAAGCAGGCCAGCGCGGTGACGAGGTTGGGGGCCCACCCGTCCCGTAGCTCCAGCAGCTCGCCGTCGTCGACGAGGGCGCGCAGCAGGTCGCGCATGTCGTAGCTGCCCGCGGCCAGCTCGGGCACGACCTCGCCGGCCTCGGGGGTGGGGCGGTCGAAGGGGTCCTCGCTGGCGATCAGCGGGGGCAGCTCGTCGGCGTGGCCCGGCAGGTACTGCAAGAGGTCGCCCACGGCCTCGCGGGCGGTGACGGCGTCGGGCACGACGAGCGTGGCGAGCCCCGTCTGGCGGGCGTGCACGCCCGAGCCGCCCAGGGTCTGGTTGGAGACGTCCTCGCCGGTGAAGTCACGCACCATCGAGGGCCCCGAGACGAAGGCGTAGGCGTGCTCGGTCAACACCACCTGGTCGGCGAGCCCGAGCAGCAGCGCGGGGCCTGAGACGGCGGGGCCGTCCACGGCGACCACGGTCGGCACGATGCCCGAGCAGGCGGCCATCTGGCGGGCGGCGTCGCCCCAGCCGGCCAGAGCAGCCACCCCTTCGTGGACATCGGCGCCCGAGGAGGCCAGCAGCGCGACGAGGGGCCGGCGCAGTTGGCGGGCGAGGATGGCCGCCTCGGCGATCTTGCGGCCGTCCTCGGGCTGGAGCGCGCCGCGGCGGAGGAAGGGGTCGGACTCGACGAGGACCACCTCCCGTCCCCCGAGCTCCTCGCAGGCGACAGAGACGGTGCCCCTTGTCCGAGCGCGGAGGGCCACGCTCGCGGGGAACGCCATGGCCGTGGGACCCTATTGCTGGCGCCCGGGTTACCTGCGCCGCCGCGCCGCCGCCCCGGAAGGGACCCGCTGCCAGGCCGGCGTCGTCGTCATGGGCCGGCGGCGGGCTTGGCGGGGTGGATGCCGGACTGGTCCCGCCCGTTCTGCTCCACCACCTGGCAGATGACCTCGCGCACGGCCCGCGCCGCCGCTGAGGGAAGCCCCCGGCGACGCTGCACCACGCCGACCGTGCGGGGGGTGAGCCCGATGACCGGGATCCGCTTCCATCGTCGCGCCGGCTCCAGCCATCCTGGTGAGGCGCTGGCGGGCAGGACGGCGGCGCCGAAGCCCTGGAAGGCGAGCGAGGCGACGAGGCGCATGCCGTCGACCTCGGCCTTCGGCCGCAGCGTCACCCCTGCGGCCGCCGCCTCGGCGTCGAGCTCGGTGCGGTAGATGGTGCCCACCGCGGGGAGGAGCAGCTCGTGCTCGGCCACCTGGGCCAGGGTCAGCACCTCGTAGCGGGCGAGGGGGTGCTCGGTCGGGGCGATGACGAAGCGGTCCTCCTCGAAGAGCGGCTCGTCGATCACCTCGGGGTCGCCTGTCGGGACGTTGACGATGGCGAGGTCGAGCTCGCCCCGGGCGAGCTGGGGCAGCTGGAGGGAGGTGGTGGCGTCGACGACCACGAGCCGGACCTTGGGGTGGGCCTTGGCCAGGGCGTCGATCACGAGGGGGACGAGCCAGCGGGCGGTCGTGCCGATGACGCCTATGCGGGCCACGCCGTGCACCTCGTCCCGCAGCGAGGCGATGTCGGAGACGAGGGCGTCGAGCTCGGCCCGGATCCTCCGGGCCCGGTCGACGACGACCCGGCCCTCTTCGGTGATCGTGCCCGCGGCCCGATCGACGAGGGTGACGCCGAGCTCCTTCTCGAGCCGGGCGACGTGGGTGGAGACGTTCGATTGCACGGTGTGCAGCGCCCGGGCGGCGGCGGAGAAGCTGCCGTGGTCCGCGACGGCGAGGAGAGCGGCGAGCTGTCTGAGGTCCATCGCTCACCATGATGGCACGTATCAAGAACAACTGTTGGACAGATCGTTGTGCCCGTCTCATACTGGCCCCAACAACAAGCGAGGGACTTCACGCTTGATCCCCCCTCAAGTGAGCCCTCGCAATGTGCCCCGGTTGAGGTTCCCCCCTCCTGACCGGCTGGCTGAAGAGCCTGGCTGACCCCCCTCGGCCAGGCTCTTCGTGTTTTTCCCCCAAGGGCAGCCGGGGCAACGCCGCACTACCCGGTCGTTGCGCGGTCGCACACTCGATGGCCGATGTGCATGACGAGCTCGCCTGGGACCTCCGTGCGCTCGACGCGGCGAGCCTGCTGACGGACGAGCGTGTCCGAGCCCACGGGGTCGCAGGCATTGCGCTCGGCCTCTGCCCGTCACTGCACCTGAACCTGGCCGACGTGTACCGCCGACTGGGAGCGACGGACCGCGCGCTGGACGAGGACCTCAGCAGAAGCGTGCCCGTTCGGAACCGGGGACGCGTTTCGGGGTCGCCCCCGAGGGGCGATTCCGAGCGTCCCCGGGGCCGAACGGGCACGCGCCCCTCAGGCCCACAACGGTTCCAGCCCCCATACGAGGGCGACTCCGAGGGCCGCGGCAGCGAGCACGGCGTTGCGGGCGAGGTCGCGCCACGATGTGCTGCCTGTCGTGCGGGCACCGAAGCAGCCGCAGGAGACCTTCACCCCCCGCCGCAGGGCATCGGCGAGGACGACGCTGAAGACCACGAGCGCGCCGAGCCCGACAAGGGCGCCGACCCCGGGCCAGACGAGCAGGAGAACGGCGTCGGCCAGTTCGAGCGAGGCGACGGCGCGCGCCAGCGGGTAGGGGCGGTGCACGCCCAGGGCGCGGAAGCTCCGGGCGGCGCCGGGCAGGTCCCGCCACTTGGCCGTCCCCGAGACCACGAACACGGCGGCCAGGATGGCGGCAGCGAGATAGGTGAGCAGGCGCATCCTCGAGCCTCGAGCCTCGACCTCGATCTCAGCTAGAGGTCGAGGTCGCCCTTGGCCAGCTGCTGGAAGATCGTGCGGCGGAGGATCTCGTTGGTGCCGTCGGCCACGTTGATCAGGCGCAGTGTGTTGTACGCCTCGACCAGGCCCTCCTCGTTGACGAAGCCGCGGGCGCCGTGGGTCTGGATGGCCCGGTCGACGGCCCGTAGGCACACCTCGACCGAGAACGCCTTGGTCATCGAGAGCTCCTTGACCGCTCGCCCGCCCTGGTCGAGGAGCTGGGCCACGTTGAGGCCCATCAGGTGCGCGGCGTGCACCTGCATGGCCGACTCGGCGAGGGGGAACGAGACCCCCTGGTAGTCGGCGATGGGTTGGCCGAAGGCGACGCGGTCCTTGGCGTAGGCGATCGCCTTCTCCAGCGACCAGCGGGCCAGGCCCACCGAACGGGCGGAGTTGTACACCCGCCCCAGGGACACGCCGAGCAGGCCGATCCGCAGCCCGTCGTCGAGGGGGCCGACGAGCTGCCACGGCTCGACGGGGACGCCGTCGAGCACGGTCTCGCCCTCGACGCCGCCGATGTGGCCGTGCATGCGGATGACGCGGTCGAGGCGGAAGCCGGGCGCGTCGGTGGGGACCAGGAACGCGGAGATGCCGCCGCGGCGGCGGGCGGCCCGCTCGGCGTCGGTGACGGCGAAGACCACCATCCAATCGGCGAAGGTGACGTTCGTCGTCCAGATCTTGCGGCCGTGGACCCGCCAACCGTCGCCATCGGGCTCGGCCCGGGTGGTCAGCGCGGCGGCGTCGGAGCCGGCGCCGGGCTCGGAGAGGCCGAAGCACATCGACGTGTCCCCGGCGAGGAGCCCGGGGAGGAACCGCTCCCGGGCCTCGTCGGTGACCTGCTCGAGCACGGCCGAGGGGCCGAACGCCCAGTGGGAGAGGGCGAAGGTGCCCAGCCAGTTCCGAGGCCCGCAGGTGCGGTTGGCCAGCTCCCAGGCGGAGTAGTACGCCAGGTAGCCGAGCCCGCGACCTCCGATCGAGGGCGGCACCGAGAGGTTGAAGAAGCCGGCCGCGGAGGAGGCCTGGCGCACCTCGCGGATGAGCTGCTGGGCCGGGGCGGAGTGGCGCCCGTCCTCGTCGTAGAGCCGGCGAGGGTCCTCGAGCAGGTCGGCGTGCTTCTCATGGCGGGCGATGACCTCCGTCGCCAGGAAGGCCTCGAGGTCCGCGAGGACGTCTTGCAGCTCGTCCGGCAGGTGGAAGGCGATCGCGCTCATGGCGCGGGACCCTAGACGAGGAGCTCCAAGGGCCTGCGAGGCCGTAGCGGTCGGTGAGGGGAGGGACAGGCCGGCCGGGCCTCGGGCTGCGGCGGGGCCTGCCGTGGCCGGGTGCGTGCGAGCCCGCCTGCCGGCAACGAGCGCACCCAGGCGCGGCCGGCCGTCGCCCTTGCTCGGGGCTTCGGGTGCGTGCGAGCCCGCCTGCCGGCAACGAGCGCACCCAAAGCTCGGCCGCCGGCGCCTCATGGCCCACGCGGTCCCGGGGGCCAGCGGGGCCCCGGCGCTCGATGATCGCCGAGCCTGCCGCCGACCCCTTGGAACTACTCGTGCCGTGACCATCCGTACTGTCCGGGCTCGGCACGAGGTGGCCGAGGCCACCGGCGAGCGGGTAACAAGGATGGATGGGACGTCCCGAGCGGGCGAGACGGCCGGTCGCGGCCCTGGCGGGCTGTACCCCCGGCGGGGGCGCGGGAGCGCTGCTCGGGGTCGCGCTCATGGCCACGGGGGTGGCGGCGCTCGTCGAGGCGGGGGCGCTGTCCGCCTCGTACAGCTATCTCAGCGAGCTCGGGGCCCGGGGGGCGAAGCACGCTGACTCGTTCCGCCT
>WHTX01000119.1 GCA_009377505.1 Acidimicrobiia bacterium | reverse complement strand
GTGTGACAGCAGGGGCCGCGTCACATCCGTGCCCGCCACTCGGTCGTGGGGAGTGATCGCAGAGGCAGGAGGCCGCTCATGTTCAGCCGCATCGGTTCCTGGTGCCATGACCGCAGAAGGTTGGTGCTGGCGCTCTGGCTCGGCGCGCTCGTCTTCGGCGGCGCCATCTCGGGCGCGGTCGGGGACGCGTTCCGCAACGACTTCAACCTCCCCGACGCCGAGGCGCAGACCGGCTTCGACCTGCTCGAGGCGAACTTCGACGGCCAGGGCACCGGCCAGGTCGGCACCATCGTCTTCCAGGCCGACCAGGCCGTCGACGACCTGGCTGTGCGCACTGCGATGACGGCGCTGTTCGACGAGGTGGCCACGCTGGAGGACGTCACCAGGGTGCAGAGCCCCTACGCGCCGGGAGGCGAGGTCCAGGTGGCGGCGCAGGGCGAGGCCGCGGGCAGGATCGCCTTCGCCCGGGTCGAGCTCACCCCCGACCTGCCCATGGCCCAAGCCGGTGAGGTCCGCGACGAGATCGCCCAGCGGCTGCCCGAGGTCGAAGGCCTACGGACAGAGCTGGGCGGCATGGTCTTCGCCGAGGTCGAACAGCCCTCGTCCGAGCTGTTGGGCCTCGCTTTCGCCATCGTCATCCTGATCGTGGCCTTCGGGTCGGTGCTGGCCATGGGCCTGCCCATCGGCGTGGGCCTGTTCGGGATCGGCATCGGCACCGCGGCCATCACGCTGCTGAGCAACGTGCTGACCATCCCCGACTTCGCCACCTTCCTCGGGGTGATGATCGGGCTCGGGGTCGGCATCGACTACGCGCTCCTCATCGTCACCCGCTACCGGGAGCAGCTCCATGCCGGGCTCGGGGTGCGCGAGTCGGTCGCCGTGGCCGTCGACACGGCCGGCCGCTCGGTCCTCTTCGCCGGGTGCACGGTAGTGATCTCCCTGCTCGGCATGCTGCTCATGGGCATCAGCTTCGTGCAGGGCCTGGCCGTCGGCGCCGCCTCCGTGGTCGCCGTCACCGTGGCCGCCTCCCTCACCCTGCTCCCGGCCCTCCTCGGCTTCGCCGGCCAGCGGGTCGAGCGCACCCGGTGGCGGGGGCTGATCGCCGCCGGCCTCGTCGCCGTGGCGCTGGTGGGCGTGGGCCTCGAGCTGACCCCGCTCGTCATCGGCGCCCCGCTCGCCGTCATCGTGCTGCTCGCCGGGCTGGCGGTGCGGCCACTGCGGGCCGAGGTGCCCCACCGCGCGCCCAAGCCCCTGCGCCAGACCCTGGCCTACCGGTGGAGCCGGGTCATCCAGCACCGGCCGTGGCTCGCCGCCGGCGCCGGGGCGCTCGTCTTGGTAGCACTCGCCGTCCCCGTGCTCGGGCTGCGCCTCGGGTTCTCCGACGAGAGCAACTTCGCCGAGGAGACAGACACACGCCAGGCCTACGACCTGCTCGTCGAGGGCTTCGGGCCCGGCTTCAACGGCCCGCTCCGGCTCGTGGCCGAAGTGCCCGCCGGGTCCGACCTCGGCCAGCTCGACGCCATCCGCCAAGCGGCCGCCTCCGATCCGGGCGTGGCCTTCGTCTCCGTGGCCCAGCCGAACGACCCCACCGCGCCGACCGCGGCGCTGTGGACGGTGGTGCCCACCAGCGGCCCCCAGGAAGAAGCGACGAACGAGCTGGTGCAGCGGCTGCGTGACGCCGTGCTGCCCTCGGCCGAGGCGTCAGCCGGGGTGGACGTGGCCGTGACCGGGATGGTGGCGGCGAACGTGGACTTCGCCGACCTGTTGGCGGCCCGACTGCCCTGGTTCTTCGCCGCGGTGCTGGCGCTGTCGTTCCTGCTGCTGTTGGTGGTGTTCCGCTCCGTGCTCGTGCCCCTCAAGGCCGTGGTGATGAACCTGCTGTCCATCGGCGCGGCCTACGGGATCGTCGTGGCCCTGTTCCAGTGGGGCTGGCTGAGCGACCTCACCGGCGTGCAGCCGGCGCCGATCGAGCCGTGGGCGCCGATGATCCTGTTCGCCATCGTGTTCGGGCTGTCGATGGACTACGAGGTGTTCCTGCTGTCCCGGGTGCGGGAGGAGTGGCACCGGACGGGCGACAGCCGGACCTCGGTGGCCGACGGGCTGGCGGCGACGGCGAAGGTCATCACCGCGGCGGCAGCGATCATGGTCGTCGTGTTCGGCAGCTTCCTCCTGGAGAGCGACCGGGTCATCAAGCTGGTGGGCACCGGCCTGGCCACGGCGATCCTCCTCGACGCCACCGTGGTGCGGATGCTGCTGGTCCCGGCGACGATGGAGCTGCTCGGGGCGAGGAACTGGTGGCTCCCCCGCTGGCTCGACCGCCTGCTGCCCCAGCTCGACGTCGAGGGCCACGCGGCCCCGGCCGAGCCGCCCGCTGCCCCAGCTGAGCCCGGCGCCGAGGACCTCGAGCCCGTGCTCGGCTGACGCGGTCTCCCCGACGCCGCCTACCGGACGGCTCCGCTGGCCCGAAGCTCGGCGATCTCCTCGGCCGAGCGCCCGAGGACGGAGCGCAGCACCTCGTCGGTGTGCTCGCCGAAGCAGGGGGCGTGTCGGAACAGGCTCGAGGGCGTCTTGGAGAAGCGGGCCGGGGGGCGGACCTGGCGGATGCGCCCGGCGGTCGGGTGGACCGACTCGGCCACCGTGCCCCGGAACCGGACGTGGGGGTCGTCGATCATCCCTTGGCGGGTGTTGACCGGTGCCGCCGGGACGTCGGCGCGGTCCATCAGCGCCACGAGGTCCGCCGTGGTGAAGCGCTTCGTCTCCGCCTGCAGCTCGTCGTTCACCTCGTCGCCGTTGCGGACCCGCCCTTGCAGGTCGGCGAAGCGGGGGTCGACGGCGAGGTCGCCCCGGCCGAGGGCCTCGCACATCGAGCGCCAGTGGGCGTCGGTGGCCACCGGGTAGACCATCGCCCAACCGTCCTCGGTCTCGTAGAGCTTGTAGATGTCGGACAGGTCGGGCATGTCGGTCTCGTGGTCGAGGTAGGTGTAGTTCCACATCGCCTCGGGCCACAGGAAGTGGATGCCGGCTTCGACCATGGCGATCTCGATGTGCTGGCCGCCCTTGCCGTTGGCCCGCCCGACCAGGGCGGCGCAGATCGACTGGGCAACGTGCATCGACGTGACCTTGTCGCAGACCGCGGTGGCGACGAGCTTGGGGGCGCCATGCTCGTCGAGCTGCACCGACGGGTAGCCGGCGACCGATTGGACGATGGGGTCGAAGGCGGGGCGGTTCGAGTACGGCCCGTCGCTGCCGAACCCGGACACCGAGCACATCACCAGCTCCGGGTTGACGACGGACAGGGCCTCCCAGCCGAGGCCGAGGCGGTCGAGGGCCCCGGGGCGGAAGTTCTGGACGACGACGTCGGCGGTGCGCACGAGGTCCAGCAACGTGGCGCGGCCGGCCTCGTGCTTGAGGTCGAGGGCGATGGAGCGCTTGTTCCGGTTCATCGCCGCGTAGAGGGCGCTGACGCCCTGGGTGCCGGGGCCGAGCGGGCCGGAGTCCCGGATGATGTCCGGTGCGTGCGCCTGCTCGACGACGATCACGTCGGCGCCCTGGTCGGCCAGCATCGCCGTGGCGAACGGGCCGGAGATCACGGCCGAGAGGTCGACGATGCGAATGCCTGCCAGCGGCCCCGTCGCCCCCGGGCTCGTGGTCGTGTCGCTCATGCGCCCGTCCCCCCCAAGGCCAGCCGTCGACAGGACGCTACCCGCTCGTCGGCCGACGATGTGACAGAAGTCCCGGGGCCTTCGGCCGCCCGGCAATGGTTCCGCTTCGCGGCCGCAGCGTCGCCGACCTCTTCCGAGCGGCCGGGTACGACACGCCACTGTTCTCGAACCGGCTCAGCGGCACTGACGATCGGACCGCTTTCGGCACGTGCGCAAGCGAGGGCCGTGTGCTGGTCACGCTCGACCTCGACTTCGCCAACCCGTTGGTGTTCGATCCTGGCGCCGGCGCGGGGATCGTCGTGTTGCGGCTGCCGAAGAACCATGCTCGGAGCGATGTCGCTGCGGCTGTCAAGGTGCTGCTCGAGGGGACCGTCTCTCACGACGTCACGGGGAACCTGTGGGTCGTCGCTCGACCTGGGCCGGCAGCAACGGCTCGACTGCCTGCCAGATGACATCGACCATCTCTGGCTCGAGTGCGCGCATGATGATGGGGTCCTCAACCGCGTCGTTGGGTTTGGGTCGCATTCGAAATCAAAACCAAGCCAACCCAACGACCGGTGGATGGTCACTTATCCGCGCGAGCCCTTTTAAGGTCAAGTACGCTCTCGCGATGAGTGACCTGCAGGAACGGCCGCGGTACGTGCGCACGAGGGTGCAGGAGCATGTGGGTTGGTTGGAGTTCGATCGTGCGCCGGTGAACGCGTTCGAATGGACGATGGTGCGTCAGGTGAGCGACGCGCTCGACGCATTCGAACATGACGCAACGGTACGGGTCGTCGTGATGGCCAGTGCGCTGGAGCGCTACTTCAGCGCCGGGGCCGACCTCGACACGTTCCGCGACCTGGGCGAAGCGGGCATGGCCGAGTGGTGCGAGCTGGTCCATCGCATCGTGGGCCAGCTCCGCTCGTCCACCAAACCGCTCCTCGCCGCCATCGGTGGCGTCGCCGTCGGCGGTGGTCTCGAGATGACGTTGCACTGCGACGTCCGCTTCGCCGCCCGTGACGCCCGCCTCGGCCAACCGGAGGTCAACATCAACTTCATTCCCCCGGTCGGCGCCACGCAGGCCCTCGCTCGGCTCATCGGCCGGCCCCGGGCCCTGCGCTACCTCTACGACGGCGAGTTGCTGTCCGCCGCGCAGGCGCAGATGCTCGGCCTGGTCGACGAGGTCGTCGAAGCAGGCGAGTTGCGCCAACGGGTCCAGGGCTACGCGCGGTCCCTGGCAGCCAAGCCACCGGAGGCGCTGGCGGCGATCCGCCGTTCGATCACGATCGGCGGGGCCACGAGCTTCGACGAGGGCCTCGCGCTGGAGCGCGGCCTCGCCATCTCCCTCGCCGGGACCGCCAACTTCCGGGAGGGTGTCCAGGCCTTTCTCGAGCATCGCCCGCCGCGCTGGGTCCTGTAGACAGGATGACGCGTGAGCGGCGGGCGCGGTGATCAGCGGGCGCCGCGCCCCGTGCTGGCCATACCGTGGGGTATCCCGCCTGGTCCGGCCGAACACGCGGTCGACGATAGTGCCGGGGGCGGTGTCCTCATCGCCCGGCTCCGGCCGCGGGACGCCCTGTCCGGTCCCTGGGCTTCGACGGGCGACGGCCGACGACGGCCGCCAGGAACAACAGCCCGGCCGATGCCGCCAGCCCGGCCCGGAGGCCGCCGGCGGTGTCCGCGAGGCGGCCGATGGCGAGCGGCCCGGCCGCCTGACCGATGCCGAAGGCGACGGTGAGCCGGCCGAGCACCACTGGCCAGGACGTGCGGGGGACGGCGTCCCGGGCCGCTCCGGTCATGGTGGTGACGACCGCCATGAAGCTGCCGCCGAAGAGCACGGCCGACAGCAGCGGCGCGACCGGGCCGGCCACGAGCACGACGGCCGCACCCGCGGCGCTCAGTCCCACGGCGATGGGATAGGCGCCGGCCGACGACCGGCGCCCGATGAGGCGGGGCCACGCGGTCGCCGCCAGCAGCCCCGACAGGCCGAGCACCAACCAGAACGTGGTCGTCGCCCGGGCCGACGCATCGAGGCGCCGGAGCGAGGCCGCCACGAAGGTGAGGTAGCCGAGGTAGCCGAACCCAAAGAGCGCGTAGGACGCCTCCAGCCGGGGGAGCCGGGCCGCTCGCCGCGGCGCGGCCGCGTCGTGGCGGCGGTCCTCGGCGGGGACGGCCCGGGCCAGGCCCACCGTGGCCAGGCACGCCAGCGCGCCGAGGAGCAACCATCCCGCCGGCCAGCCCACGTCGAGCGGACGGAGCAACGCCTGGCCCGCGGCGGTGAGGACGATCGCGGCCCCCGCTCCGGTCGGGAACCACACCAGGGCGTTGGGCACCCCGCCGGCCGATAGGGCCGCCGCCAGCGTGCTGGCCGCCACGAAGCTCACCCCGCCGAACACGCCCGCGCAGAAGCGGGCAGCCACGATCGCCGCGAACAGCGGGCTCGCGGCCGTGGCGAGCAGGCTGACGGCGACGGCGGCGTTGGTGCCGACGATGCTGGCCCGCATGCCGACCCAGGCCATGACCCGGCCGGCCAAGAGCGCTCCGAGGAGGTAGGCGGCGGCGTTGGCCGTCGTCACCGCGCCGGCCTGCAGGTAGCTCCAGCCGAGCTGGGCCCGCATGTCGGGCAGGAGCAGCCCGTAGGCGAAGCGGCCGAGGCCCAGGGCAGTCAGCGGCACCAGCGTCAGGCTGAAGGCGAGCAATCCTGCGCTGACCCGGGGGCGGTCCGGCCCGGGCGGAAGGCGGTGCGGCATCGTCATCTGGCAGCTCGTCGGGGTCACGGCGGCCCGTGAGGGCCACGCATCGGCGACCAGATGCTGGGCCGGCCCCCGACGCCCGACAAGTGCAAAGTTTGCAGCGCCGGCGAGGCCGGGCCGGGCCTACCATGCGGCCCGCATGGAAGGGTTCGGTCAGTTCTGCCCCGTCTCCCGGGCGCTCGAGGTCCTGGGTGAGCGGTGGACCCTGCTCGTCGTGCGGGAACTGTTGATGGGGAGCACCGGCTTCAACGAGATCCGCCGGGGCCTGCCCCGCATCCCGACCGGCACCCTGGCCAAGCGGCTGCAGGCGCTCACCGCTGCGGGCGTCGTCGAGATCGACGGGGGCCGCTACACCCTCACCCCCGCGGGCGAGGCGCTGCGGCCCGTCGTCGCCGCCCTCGCCGCCTGGGCGCTCGGGCCGGGCCACGTGCCCCTCGAGGCCGGCCACCTCGACGCCGCAGCCCTCACCTGGGACCTGCAACGCCGCATCGACCACGAGGCCGTGCCGGCCCGCAAGGTCACCGTCGAGCTGCACTTCGTGGACCGCGCCGCCGGCGACCGCCGCTACTGGCTGCAACTCGACCGGGGCCGGGCCAACCTGTGCTCCACCGACACCGGCGACCCCGTCGACGTCACCTTGCGGGCCACCACCTCCGACGTCGTGCGGTGGTGGCTCGGGGAGTGCAGCTGGCGCGAGCTGATGACCCGACCGACGACCCGCATCGCCGGCGACCGGACGCTCATCCGGGCCCTGCCGACGTGGTTCCTCGGCTATGCCCTCGCGGCCCGGTCGTGATCGTCGACGCCCGAGCGCCCGGCCGCATCCGGCGGGTGACCCGCTCCCGCGACGATGTCGCCGAACCCGTGCGCACGAGTCAGCGACCCAGCTCCGCCGCGTCCATGAGCCGGCCACGTCTACGGCACGCGTCGGTCATGAACGACGATAGGGGCCTCGGGCCGCGGTGCAGGCGGCCTCAGGACGGGCGCGGCTCGCGGGGCCGCCGGGTGAAGCCGAGGTCGGCCATGAACTTGATGCCCAACCGGCCCCCACGGTGGGCGAGCAGGTAGAGGGCCTGCACCTGCTCGTAGAGCTGTCCGTCGTGGTCCCAACGGCTCACGTCGGCGATGATGCCCAGCCGGCGGGCTCGGGGCGCGGGCAAGCCGAGGCTGACGGCGAAGGGCGCGGCCTCCCCGAGGGCGACCAACGAGTCGATGGTGGAGCGCGACCAGTGGGCCGGCATCTGCAGGGCGAACGAGCCTGGGTCCTCGACGACCGTGAAGGCCTGCTCGTCGGCGCGGCCGTCGTGACGAGCAGGCCGCATCATCGTCACCGGCGGGTGGAAGCAAGCCCCGAACGCGACGGCGTCACGGGCGTTGAACGCCGCGATGTACCCCTCGTAGAAGTCCACCAGCTCCTGCATCGACGGCCCCCGGTTGTCGGCCCGGGCGATGGTAGGCGGGGTCAGGCCCCGGTGAAGTCGGCGTCGCGGCGCTCCATGCGGGCGCGCACGCCTTCCCGGGCGTCGTTGCTCTTCAGGGCGGCCCGCACCAACTGGTCGGTGTCGGCGTGCTCGATGGCGTCGCGGAAGGCCATCTCCCGGTTGATGGTGGCCTTCATGGCCCGCAGGCTGAGCGGCGCGTTGCGGACCACCCGGTCGATGATCCCCGAGGCGGTCGGCTGCAGCTCCTCCGGCGGCACGCAGCGAGCGATCAGGCCGAGATCGGCCATGCGCTGGGCGGGCAAAGGGTCACCGATCAGCAGGATCTCGCGGGTGAGGACCGGTCCGCCGGCCTCGAGCAGCTTCTTGGTCAGGAACCACGACGGGGCCAGTCCCACCTGGGCCAGCGACATGCCGAAGCGGGCGACGCTCGACGCCACGACCAGGTCGCAGTGCAGTGCCAGCTCGTTGCCACCGGCGATGGCCGCCCCCTGGACCACGGCGACGACCGGCAACGGCCAGGTCTCGACCCGGTGGAACAGCGTCTCCACGTCCTGGTCCTTGCCCAGGCTGCCGCGCAGGTCGAGCCCCGCGCAGAACACGCGGCCTTCGGAACGGACCACGGCGACGCGCTCGGCGTCGCCCGGCCCCGGCGACGGGTCGAACGCCTCCTCCAGGGCGCGCAGCATCTCCGCGTCCATGGCGTTGCCCTTCTCGGGGCGGGTGAGGGTCACCGTGCGGACGGCGCCGTCGACCTCGACACGAACCTTGTCGCTCATGAGCGGTGAAGCTAGTTCTGCGCTGCGGGGCCCGCGGCGGGGCGCGAGGGGCCGGGCAGGCAGAGATAGGGTGGCGCCGTCGCCGATCGGGGGGATCGTGCTGCTCGAGGGGTACCGCGTGCTCGACCTGACCGACCACCGGGGGGAGGTCGCCGCCTGGCTGCTGGGCCGGCTGGGCGCCGACGTGGTGAAGGTCGAGCCGCCCGGGGGGACTTCGGCCCGTCGGGCCGAGCCCGTGGTCGCTGAGGCGCCGCCGGGGTTCGAGAGCCTGCAGTTCGCGTCCTACAACGACAACAAGCGCTCGATCGCGCTCGACCTCGCGGCGAGTCCCGCCGACCGGGCGACCTTCCTCGACCTGGTGGCCGGGGCCGAGGTCATGTTCGACAGCGGCCCACCAGGGTTCGCGGCGATGGCCGGGCTCACCGAGGGCGAGCTGGTGGGGGCGAACCCCGAGCTGGTGCACGTCCTCGTCACGCCGTTCGGGTCGGACGGCCCCCGCGCCGAACAGGCGTGCTCCGAGCTCACCCTCGCCGCGCTCGGCGGGCCCATGAGCCTGCAGGGCATCCGCGAACGGGCGCCGCTGCAGGTGTCCGTGCCCCAGGTGTGGCGCCACACGGGAGCCGAGGCCGCCGTGGCGGCCATGGTGGGGCTGGCCCGGGCGCGCTGTACAGGGGAGGCCCAGTGGGTCGACGTGTCGGCGCAGAGCGTGATGACGTGGACGATGCTCAACGCCATGGAGGCCCACGAGGTGCAGGGCTTCGACTTCGAACGGGCCGGCGCCACGCTCTCCCTGGCGGTGACGATCCCCCTGAAGCGGGCGGCCAAGGACGGCTTCGTGATGGCTGCGCCCATCGGTATCAACGCCGGCCCGCTCGTTCCCTGGCTCGTCGAGGAAGGCATCGTCGACCGCTCCTGGGCCGAGGAGGACTGGGCGACCTACGACCACCGCCTCCTGTCCGGCGAGCCCACGGCGATGAGCTACGACGACCTCCGCCTCGCCCTCGACGAGCTCTGCTCGCGCTACACCCGCCACGAGCTCCTGGTCGGGGGCACGCGCTACGGGGCCACGCTCGCCCCGGTGAACTCGGTGGCCGACCTCCTGGTGTTCGAGCACCTCGACGTGCGCGGCTTCTGGGCGAGCACGGAGCTGGCCCAGGCGCCCGCCGCCGTCCGCCGGGTGGGCGGGCCGCTCGTGGTGGGCGGCTGGCGCCTCGACCAGGCGACGTCGGCCCCGGCTGTGGACGAGCACGGCGACGAGCTCCGCGCCTCGATGGGGCGCGTGCGGCGAACCTCGGGGCCGGCGGGCCGGGACGGCGGCCTACCGCTCGCCGGGGTGCGGGTGGCGGACTTCAGCTGGATCGGCGTCGGGCCGATCACGACCAAGGCCCTGGCCGACCACGGGGCCACCGTCGTGCGGGTCGAGAGCGAGGGCCGCCTCGACACCGTGCGCGCCCAGGCGCCGTTCAAGGACGGGCAGTTCGGGCTCAACCGGTCGAACTTCTACGGCTCGTTCAACACCTCCAAGTTGTCCATCACCCTCGATCTCACCAACGAGGCGGGACTCGGGGTCGCCCGGCGGCTCGTGCGCTGGGCCGACATCGTCATGGACAGCTTCCGCCCGGGCACCATGGCCAAGCTCGGCCTCTCCCATGACGACATCGCCGCTGACAACCCCTCCGTCATCACCGCCACCACGTCGCTCCTCGGCGGCGGCGGGCCGTTCTCGTCCCTCGCCGGCTACGGGTTCCACGCCTCGGCCATCGCCGGGTTCACCGACCTCGTCGGCTGGCCGGACCTCGGGCCCGACGGCCCGTGGATGGCCTACACCGACACCATCGCGCCCCGCTTCCTGACCACGGCGCTGCTCGCCGCCCTCGATGCCCGCCGGCGCACCGGCCAGGGCTGCCACATCGAGGGCGCGCAACTCGAGATGGGCCTCCAGTTCCTCGCGCCCGAGGTCCTCGAACAGCAGGTCAGCGGCAGCACCGCCACGAAGAACGGCAATCGCGACCGCCACCTCGCCCCCCAGGGGGCCTACCCATGCGCCGGTGAGGACGAGTGGTGCACGCTCAGCATCGTCGACGACGCCTGCTGGGCGACGCTGTGTCGCGTGCTCGGGGACCCCGAGTGGGCCCGTGACGAAGCCCTCGCCACCGCGGCAGGGCGGCTGGCGCGCCACGACGAGGTCGACGCGCACCTGGCGCGGTGGACCGCGCGCCGGGCCGCCGAGGAGGTCGAGCGCACGCTCGTGGCCGCGGGCATCCCTGCCGGCAGGGTGCAGCGCAGCCGCGACCTGGCGGTCGATCCCCAGTACGTGCACCGTGGCTTCTACCACCGCCTAGAGCACGGCGAGTGCGGCGCCCTGCCCTACGCCGGGCACCAGTACCGCATCCGGGGCTACGCCCACGGGCCGCGCGCCGCGGCGCCGATGCTCGGCGAGCACACCTACCAGGTCATGAGCGAGCTCCTGGGCATGACCGACGAGGAGATCGCCGCCGTCGCCGAGGAGGACGCCCTGCGCTAGCTCGCTGGCCGGGCCACGCGCCCGGCGCCTCGGCTCGCCGTCCTCAGCATTTCGTCGGTAACGAAACGCACGGTGCGGGGGTGAGCAGCGGCTGGCCCGGCCGTAACTTCGGCCGCGACATCGAGGACCACGCGGTCGCCTCGAGGGCGGCGCCCGTGATCGTGCACTCTGACGGCGCGGTATCGCCGGTGGTTGGTGGCACTCACGCCAGCGGCGACGAGGCCAGCCTCCCTACGCTGGCCGCCATGCCCGCCCGCTGGGTGCTGCACCGCGCCGGGATAACCAACGTCTACCAGTACGCGGACGAGACCCTGCACTTCGCAGGCGGTCGCCTCCTGCTGCGGGGGGTCAACGGGTCGGGCAAGTCCACGGCGATGAACATGCTGCTCCCCTTTCTGCTCGACGCCGACGCCCGACGCATCGACGCCGCCGGCGAGCAATCCCGGGTGCTCCGCTCCTGGATGCTCTCCGGGCGTGACGAGCGGCAGCCCGTCGGCTACCTGTGGGTGGAGCTGCGCCGGCCCAGCGACGCGGGCGAGGGCGGCCACACTGACGAGCACCTCGTGTTCGGCTGTAGCATCCGGGCCAACCGCTCGACCGACCGCATCACGACCTGGTGGTTCGTCACGCCACGGCGGCCCGGCGTGGACCTGGCCCTCGTCGAGGGCCGCGTGCCCCTCAGCGCCGACGCGCTGCGGGCCGAGCTCGGTGCCGGGGCGCTGTTCACCCAGGACCAGCGGTCCGCCTACCGGGCCGAGGTGCGCAACAGGCTCTACGGCGGCGCCGACATCGAGCAGCACGTCCGCCTCCTGCACGTCGTGCGCAGCCCCCGGGTCGGCGACCGCATCGACGTCGACCTGCCCCGCTACCTCGAAGACGCCCTCCCCCAGCTCTCCGAGGCCGCCCTCGAGGACGCCGCCCAGCCCCTCGAGGACCTCGAGGAGCACCGGCGCAACGTCGAGGACCTGCGCCGGACCGCCGCCGCCCTCGACGCGCTCGAGGCTGTCTTCCGGGGCTACGCCCGCAGCGAGCTGCGCCGTCGGGCCGGGAGCGCCCTGGACTCGTTGGCCGAGCGGGCCTCCCTCGTGCGGGCCGAGTCCTCCGCCCGCCACGCCCGGGAGCGGGCCACAGCCGCACTGGCCACAACCGAGCAGGCCGTCACCGACCTCGAGCGGGACGAGCGCCGCCTGAGCCAGGAGATCGCCGCATTGAAGGCCAGCGAGGCCTACCAGCAGGGGGCAGAACTCGACGACCTGCGGGCCCACGTCCGCTCCCTGGCCGACAAGGTAGCCGCCGCCCGGGCCCGCGCCGCCCGCCGCGCCGAGCGGCGTGACGAGGCACGTGGCGCGCTCCGATCCGCCGCCGATGAGGCGGTCGGGGACCAGTCTGCGCTCACCGCCGAGCTGTCCGAACTGGCCGCCCTGGTCCTCTCCGGCGGGCTCTCCCCACGCCCGCCTGAGGCTCCGGCCCTGGCCGTCCGCCCGCTCCCGGCGGGCGCGCTCCCGGGGGAGGCGCCGTTCGCGGCCGAGGTGCCCGAGGACGGCTCGGAGGTGGACGTCGACCCGCCCGCCCTCGGCGAGGTCCGGGCCGCGGCCAAGGTGCGGGTGGGCGACGTGGTCGAGGTGCACGAGGCCCTCGAGGTCACCGATCGGGCCGAGCGCCAGCTCCGGTCCGCCGAGGACGCGTTACAGGGGGCCGAGAGGTCCCTCGAGGCTGCGCTGTCCGCCTTCCACGAGGCACGCGCTGCGCTGTCGGCGATGGCGGCGCGAGGGCGGGACGACCTGCGGTCCTGGTGGGAGGCGCTCCTGCTGCACTGCTCGTCGCAGGGGCTCGCGCCCCCGGCGCCGGTCGACTTGGAGCGGGCCGACCTGGTCGACGCGAGGGCCGAGGTCTCGGCCGCCCTGGCTCAGGCGGTGGACGAGGCCGCCGACCGCCATCGCCAGGCCCAGGCCCAGCTCGCCGCCCAGCGGGACGACCGGCTGGCCGTGCTGGCCGAGTGCCGGGCACGGGCCGCGGAGCTCGCCGCCCGCACGGTGCCCGAGCCTCCGGCCCTGGCCTGGCAGGCAGCGCGGGCGGCCCCCTGTCTGGCCGACCTGGTGGACTTCGCCCCCACGCTGGCGCCGGCGGCGCGGGCCGGCCTCGAGGCGGCCCTCGAAGCCGCCGGGCTGCTCAGCGCCGAGGTACGGGCGGCCGGTGCCGGCGTCGAGCTCGGGGACGGGCAGCTCATCGTCGTCGGTGCCGGCCCCGTGCCCGAGCCGCTGAGCGCGCTGCTCAGCGTCACTATCCCCGACGAGCTGGCCGGCGTGGTCGACCGGGACGGCCTCGCCGCCGTGCTCGACGCCGTCTCCACCAACGCCGCCGACCTCCACACCGACGACGAGCGCACGGTGGTCACCACCGGTGGCGAGTTCCGCACCGGCGCCCTGCGAGGTCGGCACGCCAAGACCCTTGCCGAGCACGTCGGCGTCACCGCCCGCCGAGCCTCCCTCGAGCGCCAGCGGGCCGAGGGGGCCGCCCAGCTCGCCGAGGCCAGCGCCGCGCTCGAGGCGACGGAGGCCTCCTCGGCGCAGGTCTCGGCCCGGCTCGAGGAGGCGCTCGGCCTGCGCCGCGCCCTTCCCCGGGCCGACGCCCTCGCCGACGCCGCCGCCCGAGCCCGGCTGCGCGAGGCCGCCCTCGACGACGCCCGCCGGCAACGGCGCGAGCGCCAGGACGAGCGGGCCGCGGCCGACGCCGCCCACAGCGAAGCGGCCGACGCGTCCCGGCGGGCGGCCGCCACCCTCGG
>WHTX01000118.1 GCA_009377505.1 Acidimicrobiia bacterium | reverse complement strand
GGGGGTGCCCGACTGTCCCTCACGTGCGCGGGGATCTCGGCGGCCACTTCGGGCGGGACGTCGTGGACGAACAGCGAGGCGGGGTCGTCGTCGTCCGGGTCCCGCCCGTCCTGCACGGCCTGGGCGCGCATCGCCTCGCCCTGGCCCGTGGCCTCCCACCACTCGACGCCCGTCTCCCCCGGCTTCGGCACCATCGCCGCCACGAGGACCAGCAGGTCGACGGGCCTCCGGTCAGCCACCAGGGGTGCCGTGAAGCCGGCCATCGACTGGGCGACGAGGACGACCTCGGCTCGGTCGCCGATCGCCTCGACCACCACGTCGGTGTACTCGGCCAGCCCGGCCGAATCGTCGTCGACCGGCAGGTCGACCGCCACCACGTCGTGGCCGAGCACTTCGAGCAACGGGGCGACCCGGTGCCAGTACCACGGCCCGGACCCGGCTCCGGGGATCAGGATGTAGGTGGCCATGGAAGCGCTCCTCCCGGCGGCTCGATGACAGCGCCACCCTGCTCGACGCTCGCCAGGACCCGGACTCATCGGCCCCGGCCGGGACCGTGAGGCGTCACGGGCTGCGTTACGAGCTGCGCGCCTGAGCCGCCTCGGAGCGGCGGGGCCCAGCAGGGGGCCCGAGGCCAGCGGCCGTGAGCACCGCGAAGGTCTGTGCACCGCGGCGGTGCAAGATCCTTCGCGGTTCCAGACCGCACCCCTCAGCCCGCCGGGCGCCGGATGCGGCCGAGCGGCTTGTACACCGACAGGATCGTGGCGGCGATGAGCGCGGTGGTGGACACCAGCGGCGGCATGAACAGCATGCTGACGTCAGCATCGCTGGGGGCGCCGGCGGCCAGGGCCTCGCCGTAGCTCGCCGCTTCAGCCACGCCGGGGCGCAGGGCGAACGCCACGAGCGTCACGAGCAGCACGTTCATGCCGAGCTTGATCGCCACCCACCAGTACCGGACCAGCCCGTAGTTCGTCCCCAGCCCGAGGACGACACCGCTGACCAGGGTGGCGACACCTGCGGCGAGGAGCGGCCACACGGCGAAGAGCTCGAGGGCCCGGTAGCACAGAGCTTCGGTGCTGGTGCTGCTCGTGAGCATGGCGGTGAAGACGAGCACGCCCATGACGACGTCCATGCCGATCCAGGCGGCGGCGGCGACGATGTGCGTCGTGAGGACCGCCCGTCTCGCTCGTCGACCGAGGCGCCGCTCGGGGACAGCGCGGCGGACGCGGCCGTCCTCCGGCAGCTCGCTCGAACCCCGGACCTGGCGCCGCTGAGCTGCGGTCGTCGTCGTGATCGTGGTCATGGCCTCATCGTGAGGCAGCGATCACCGGCGGTCGTCGGCTCCGGGGAGACTTGCGCGCCTACGACGCCGGGCGTAGCCGGCCCATCGCCCGAGGCTACGGCCAGCATGGCTCGGCCCGAGGTCGCCCAACCCTCGCTCCGCCCTCCAGGTGCATCCTCGAAACTGTCATACCCGCCCGCGAGGATGGGGCGATGGGGACACGGAACCGAGAACGGCGGGCGACGAAGCAGCGTAAGCGCGACGGTCGCCGGCACAACCCGCGGGCGGGCGCGAGCTGGGCGAGGACAGAGGGCGACGACCGCGCCGAGGCGGCCATGCTGCTCGGCGCGCACGCCGCGGCCGTGGGCGACGACGCCGCCCTGTCCGACGCCGCCGTTCGGTTGGCCACCTGCGGGCCGGCCGGCGCCCGCCTCCTCGACCACAGCCTCGTGCAGCTGGTCGGGATCCTCTACTCGAACGGTTGGCAGCCGGCCGACATCGCCCTGGTCGCCCGCCGGCGGTTGCCGCCAGCCAAGGCGCTGATCGCCGCCGTGATCACCGAGGAGGCTGCTCACGCCGGTTGGAGCGGTGCCCAGCTCCATCGGCGCTGGCGCGCCCAGCTCGCCGACCTCGGAGCCTGGCCCCCACCGCCCGGCGCGGCGTCGGGCGCCCTCGCCCCGGCGGTGGCGGCCGTCCCCGGCCACGAGCGCCCCGCCGTCTGCGCCATCGCCTTCCGACTGCTCGCCCTCCTCCACGAGCTGCCCCGCCTGGCCGAGCTCCTCCCCCCGCCTGGCCAGGCCCACTCGCCCCTCGACGCGGACGTCCCCGCTGGGCTCGACGCCAAGGTTCTCGGCAAGATCCGGGGGCTGTTGGCCAAGGCCGAGTCGACCAGTTTCCCCGAGGAGGCCGAGGCCCTGTCGGCCAAGGCGCAGCTGCTCATGAGCCGCCACGCTGTCGACGCCGTGCTCGTCGGGCTCCGTGGAGGCCTGGACGAGCCGCCGATCGGCGTCCGCATCGCCATCGAGGACCCCTACGCCGACGCCAAGACCCTCCTGCTCCAGGCGGTCGCCGGGGCCAACCGCTGCCGGCCGATGTGGTCGGCCAAGCTCGGCTTCTCCAGCATCGTCGGCTTCGAGGCCGACTTGATCGCCACCGAGCTGCTCTTCACCTCCCTGCTCGTGCAGGCCAACAAGGCGATGCTCGGCGCGGTAGTGCCCGCCCGGGCCGACGGCCGCCGACGCACCACCTCGTTCCGACGATCGTTCCTCGTCGCCTACGCCTCCCGCATCGGCCAACGCCTCGCCGCCGCGACCGCCTCGGCCGTGGACGAGGCGACCGGCGCGGAGGCCGACGGGGCGCTGCTCCCCGCCCTCGTCGCCCGGGAGGACCGTGTCGAGCGGACGATGGAGCAGCTCTTCCCCGACACCTTCAGCCGGAGCGTCGCCGTCACCCACCACGGGGGCTGGGTTGCCGGCAGCCTCGCCGCCGACCTCGCCGACCTCACCATCGGCGCCCCGCTCGACCCGCACCGAGCCCGACCCGACGACCAAGACGACCCCTACGCGGCTCAAGCGCTGCCGGGCGCCGCCACCTGGGGCTGACCCTTTCCCCGCGCGCCAGGAGGCTGCGGTGCCGATCGGCTACCTGATCACGGCGACGATCATCGCGTGGTGCACGTTGTTCGCCCTGAGGCCGCCCCACCCGCGCCGTTCGAGCCCGTCCAACCCCAGCTACTGGTTCGCCTTCCTGGTCAACGAGCTGCCGTTCTTCGCCCTCTACTGGCTCCTCGCCTCGACGTTGCTGGCCTTCGCCGAGGGTGATCTCGACTCGCCCGGCGGGTTGGCGGCCCTCGCGCTGGCCGTCCTGGCGACGGTCGGGCTCGCGGTCGTCACCTGGCGAGGGTTGCAGGCCGGGCCGGCAGTCGACCACGCCTCGAGCGAGGGCCTCGGTCCCGGTTGGCGCGCCGAGATCGACGCCGGGATGGCCGCCGGGCTCCGCCGTCGCCTTCCCTGGGCACGTATCCTGGTCTGGCCCTTCTTCCCCCGTCGCCGCGACGTCGAGCGGGTCGCGAACATCCGCTACGGCGACGCCGGCAAGGAGAACCTGGCAGACGTCTACCGTCACCGCTCCCGTCCGGCGGGCGGGCCCACACTCGTCTACCTGCACGGAGGAGCGTTCCGCAGCGGCAGGAAGAACCACGAGGCCCGTCCCCTCGTCTACCGCCTCGCCAGCCAGGGGTGGGTGTGCATCAGCGCGAACTACCGCCTGACCCCGGGTGCGAGGTTCCCCGACCACCTCGTCGACGTGAAGAAGGTGATCGATGCGACGCCCCGCGCACGGCCGGAAGGTGCGGCCGCTCGGGTTGGCGCCGTCGGCGGCCAGGCAGTGGTGGTCCCGCGCGCCGGCCAGCCATCGCCGGCGGCCCCGACCATGCCCTCGGCGCACCGGGCAACCGCGTCCTCCTACACTGCCGGCACGTCAACAAGGGGGGCCGCATGCGCATCGGCGCGACGATCTTCTGCCAGAACTACGCCGACTGGGACCGGTACGAGGCTGACGAGCGGGGCGAGAAGGTCCCCGGACGGCCGGCGACGGAGGACCGCGCCATCTTCGCCGAGGAGATCGAGGTCGCCAAGCTCGCCGACCGCCTCGGGTTCGACAGCGTGTGGACGGTCGAGCACCACTTCACGCCCTACACGATGGTCACCAACCCCCTGCAGCTGCTCTCCTACCTGGCCGGCGTCACCACCAACGTCGACCTGGGCACGATGGTCATCGTCCTGCCCTGGCACAACCCGGTGCGGGTGGCCGAGGACATCGCCATGCTCGACGCCCTGCTCGGGGACCGCTCCGTCCTCGCCGGGGTCGGGCGCGGCCTGGGCCGACGCGAGTACGGCGGGCTGGGGATCGACCAGAACGCCGCCCGGGGCCGGTTCGACGAAGGCCTCCACATCGTGCGCGAGCTGCTGCGCACCGGGCGCTGCACCTTCTCAGGCGAACACTTCGAGGTCGACGACGCCCGCCTCCGGCCCCAACCTCCTGGCGACCTGTCCGGCACCCTGTACTGCGCCGCCGGCTCGCCCGAGACGATGGAGGTCATCGCCCGCGAGGACGTGCCTCCCCTCGTCATCCCCACGACCAGCCTCGAGCTCAGCCTGCAGGGCACGCGTCACCTCATGCGCCTGCGCGAGGACAACGGCTTGGCGCCGAGCGACACCAAGCTCGCCCTCTGGATCTACTGCGCAGAGACCGAGCGGGAAGCGCGCCAAGGCTCCGAGAAGTACATGGTCGAGTACGGCGACAGCGCCCTGCGCCACTACGAGATGACGGGCACCCACTTCGAGGGCATCAAGGGCTACGAGGGCTACGCCGCCCGGGCCGACGCGCTCCGGGCCGACCCGACGCCGTTCCTTCGGGGCTTCTACGACCGCCACCCCTGGGGCACCCCCGAGGTCGTCGTCGACAAGCTGAGCGAGCTGGCCGAGCAGTTCGGGACCTCGGAAGTCATGTGCGTGTTCCGCTACGGCGGCATGGACCACGCCACGGCCAAGCGGAGCATGGAGCTGTTCGCCGACCAGGTCCTCCCCGCCGTGCGCCCGCTCAGCCCCGCGCCCATCTCCCTCAGCCCCCTCTGAACCGCCGCCACCCCGCCGTCAGGCCGTGAGCGCTCGGGCCAGCTGGTGCCACTGCTCGAGCGGCGGCACCGGGGCCTCCGCCACGATGCTGAGCGCCATGTGGTCGGCGCCGGCCTCGCGATGCGCGGCGACCTGGGCGGCGATGCGGTCGGCGCCGCCCCAGGTGACCAGCTCGTCCACCAGGTGGTCGCCGAGGCTGGCGATGTCGTCGTCGGAGAAGCCCATGCGCCGGAAGTTGGCCTGGTAGGCGGGGACCTGGCCCAGGAAGCCGAGCGGCCCCCGGGCGAACTGGCGGGCGCGCCCGGGGTCCGTCTCCAGCACCACCAGTTGCTCGATGGCCAGCGTCGGGCCGTCCCCGAGCACCTGGCGCGCTCCGGCCGTGTAGCCCGGCGTGACCAGGACAGGTAGTGCCCCAGCAGCCCGGTCCCGGGCCAGGCGCAGCATCTTGGGGCCGAGCGCCGCCATCACCCGGGCGGCGGGCGGCACCGCGCGGTCGAGCCGGTCGAGGTAAGCGCCCAAGGTGGCCATGGGGCCAGCGCCGTGGGCACCTCCCAGCCCGACGACGAGGCGCCCCGGGTGGTCCCGCTCCAGGTCCTGGTAGAGGGCGATGACGTCGTCGGCGCCGAAGCTGTCGACGGGGATGATGCCGCTGGCCACCCGAGCGGTGCGCGTGGCCCGCACGACGTCGGCCAGCTGGTCGAGGCTCGACATCGGACCGCCCGTGACCCAGATGGTGGAGAACCCGAGGCCCTCGAGCTCGACCGCCGTTTCGACGAAGCCCTCCCCCGCCGGGCTGAGGACGGCGCCCAGGGGCCCGAGATCGATCGTCGTCATGCTGTTCCTCCTGGCTGATGCGGCTGTCCAGCCCGGCCAACGTCGTCACCGGTGGGCCTGTTCCGACGCGTCACGTGACGCGTGCGACGGGCTCGTAGATCGACAGTAGCCTGTCGTGTTGACAGAGAGCTGTCGAACTGGCAGACTGCTGTCAATCTCGAAGCGGAGGCCGACATGCCCACGACACGCACCGTCCACCTTGCCGTGTACGACACCCTCGCGGACTGGGAGGTCGGCCACGCCACCGCCCACATCAACAACGGCAACTGGCAGCGCGAGCCCGGCGGCTCCCGCGTCCGCACCGTCGGCGAGGCCCGGCGACCGGTCACCACCATGGGCGGCATGACGATCGTGCCCGACCTCGCCCTCGACGAGCTCGACCCCGCCGACAGCGCCATGCTCATCCTGCCCGGCGCCGACACGTGGCTGAGCGGCGGCAACGGGGCCTTTGCCGCCAAGGCCGCCGACTTCCTCGCTACCGGTGTGCCCGTCGCCGCCATCTGCGGCGCCACCGCGGGCCTGGCCAGTGCCGGCCTGCTCGACGAGCGGCGGCATACGAGCAACGCGCCCGAGTTCCTGGCGGCGACGGGCTACGCCGGCGCCGACCACTACGTCGACGAGCCGGCCGTGACCGACGGCGACCTCATCACCGGGAGTGGCGTCGCCCCGGCCGAGTTCGCCCGCGAAGTGCTCGCCCGGCTCGACCTCTACACCCCCAGCGTGCTCGCCTCCTGGTACAAGCTCTACGGCCAGCGCGACCCCGCCGGCTTCTTCGAGCTGATGAGCGCCGGCCAGGGGTGACCACCGAGCAGGAACTCCTCAGCGGGCTGGCGCTCACCACGTTCCGCCTCAACGGCCAGCTGCTCGACGTCGCCGAGCAGCTGGCCCGCCCGGCCGGGCTGACGGCGGCGCGCTGGCAGGTGCTCGGCGCCGTGCTGCACGAGCCCCTCACCGTCGCCGCCATCGCCCGCCGGATGGGCCTCGCCCGCCAGAGCGTGCAGCGCACCGCCGACCTGCTCGTCGACAGCGGCCTGCTCGAACGGCTCCCCAACCCGGCCCACCGGCGAGCCAACCTGCTCCAGGCCACGGCGTCAGGGCTCGAGGCCGTGGGCGCCATCACCCCCCAGCACGGCGCCTTCGCCGCACGGCTCGCCGACAGCGTGGGCCCCGACGCCCTGCGCCGTGCGCTGGACAACCTGGAGCAGCTCTCCTGGGCCCTCGAGGCGCTCGCGCTCGAGGACGTGAGCCGCTCGGCGAGCGCCGCCGAGTAGCCCTCTCGCTGGCCGGCGATGAGTCGCGGCCGTCCCTGCCGTCTGATGGGCAAGACGCTCGATGCCGACCAGGGAGGACCGATGACGCAGCTGGTGCTCGACGAGCCGACGACCACCGACGTGGCCCCCGTGCGCCAGGCAGACGTGGCCGACGAGGCCGACCTGGCCGAGGGGGCGAAGGCAGGGCCCACGGCGCCGGCGTCGCTCCGGGCCTTCCGCCACCTGCTGGCGAACACGCTCGTCAGCGGCGTCACCAGCACGTTCCTGTGGTTCGCCGTCACCTTCTGGGTGTTCCTCGAGACCCGTTCCGTCGTGGTCACCGGGGTGATCGGCGGCGCGTTCAGCATCTCCTCCGCCGTCTTCGGCCCCTTCTTCGGCACCTTCGTCGACCGGCACCGCAAGCACACGGCGATGGTCGTCGCCGCGGCGACGTCCGTCCTCTGCTTCGCCGTCGCCACTGCCGTGTTCCTGGCCGTAGGCACCGACGAGCTGCTCCGGCTGACGAACCCGTGGTTCTGGCTGCTCGTGGCGTGCACGCTGCTGGGGTCGGTCGCCGGGCAGATGCGGGGCATCGCCCTGTCGACCTGCGTGACGTTGCTCGTCCCCGAGGACCGCCGCGACCGGGCCAACGGCATGGTCGGCACGACCACGGGGATCTCCTTCGCCCTCACCTCGGTGTTCAGCGGGCTGGTCGTCGGCATGCTCGGCATGGGCTGGGCGTTCATCGGCGCCTTCGTGCTGAGCGCCGTGGCCCTCGTGCACCTCCGCACCATCCGCATCGACGAGCCCGACGTCGTGGTGGCCGACGGCGACAGCGGCGCCTCCAAGTTCGACCTGCGCGGCGCGCTCGACGCCATACGGGCGGTGCCGGGCCTCAAGCTGCTGATCCTGCTCGCCGCCGTCAACAACCTGCTCGCCGGGGTGTTCATGGCGCTGATGGACGGGTACGGCCTGTCGCTCGTGTCCGTCGAAGCCTGGGGCCTGCTCTTCGGGGTCATCAGCCTGGCCTTCATCGCCGGGGGCATCGCCGTCGCCCGCTTCGGCCTCGGTCGCAACCCCCTGCGCGTCGTGCTGATCGGCAACCTCGTCAACTGGGCGGTGTGCTGCACGTTCGCCCTGCGCTCCTCCATCGTGCTGCTGACCTTCGGCATGGCCATCTGGCTCGCCCTCATCCCCGTGATCGAGGCCGCCGAGCAGACCGTTCTGCAGCGGTCGATCCCCTTCAAGCGCCAGGGGCGGGTCTTCGGGTTCGCCCAGCTCGTCGAGAACGCGGCCTCGCCGCTCACGGCGTTCCTCGTCGCCCCGCTCGCCGAGGTGTTCTTCATGCCCTTCATGACCGACGGCCGAGGTGCCGAATGGATCGGCGGCTGGTTCGGGACCGGCCCGGAACGAGGCATCGCCCTGATGTTCACCCTGGCAGGGCTGGTCGGAGTCATCGCCACCACCGTGGCCCGCACCTCCAACTCGTACCGGCAGCTCTCGGCGGAACCGGTGCCCGCCGCTCCCGCCGCCTGAGCCCGGCCGCCGCCGGCTCACCGACCGGCGGCGACGTCCGCTAGCGAGGACAGGCCCGCGGCGGCCGCCAGTCGCGCTGCGCTGTCGGTGCCCCCGGCCGAGGTGTAGACGACGAGCTGCGCACCGGCCTGGTCGAGGATCCCCAGCCGGTGGTGGTCGAACACCAGGCGGCCGGCGAGAGGGTGGTCGAAGAGGCGCCGGGTCGTCTCGAAGGGGGCGACGTCCTTCGCCGCCCACAGCTGGGCGAACCGCGGCGCCCGGGCGCGCAGCCGCTCCACCAGCTCGTCGAGCTCGGGGCTCGGCCAGTCCGTGCGGTGCAGGCGGAACTGGGCGACCAAGCGGACGAGCTCCTCGTCGTGGTCGGCCATCAGCGCGGCCAGGCCCTCGTCGCAGAAGGTGAGCTCCAACAGGTTCGGCGGCCCCGCAACCTCGGCCAGGGGCGGGAACAGGGCCCCTTCGGCGTCGTTCCAGGCCACGATGTCCCAGACCCGGTCGAGCACGTACGCCGGGTTGGGCCCGAGGCCGTCGAGCAGGGCCCGCAGCGCTTGCGTGACCTGGGGCGTCGCCCAGCCGTCGCCGTGCCGCTCGGGGCGGAGGCCGGCCAGGGCGAACAGGTGGGCGCGCTCGGCGGCGTCAAGCTGCAGCGCCCCGGCCAGGGCGTCGAGCACCTCGGGCGAGACCGAGTGGGCGCGGCCCTGCTCGAGCTTCGCCAGCCACGACACGGCCACCCCGGCGAGGGAGGACAGCTCCTCGCGGCGCAGCCCGGGGGCCCGCCGGCGACCCGAGGCCCCGAACCCCACCACCGCGGGGTCGACCCGCGCCCGCCGCGAGCGGAGGAACTCGCCCAGCTCGACCCGGCGCACCCGCCGGATGGTACTCCTGGCGGTGCCACCACTCACCGGGGCTCCCCCGCCGCCCGCGCCGGCGCGACGTTGGCCGCCACAGGACCCGCCGGGGAGGACGAGATGCCCGAGTACCGCTCACGGACCACGACCGCGGGCCGCAACATGGCCGGGGCGCGCGCCCTGTGGCGGGCGACCGGCATGACCGACGAGGACTTCGCCAAACCGATCATCGCCATCGCCAACTCGTTCACCCAGTTCGTGCCCGGCCACGTCCACCTGCGCGACCTCGGCCGGTTGGTGGCGAGCGAGATCGAGGCCGCCGGGGCCGTGGCCCGGGAGTTCAACACCATCGCCGTCGACGACGGGATCGCCATGGGCCACGCCGGGATGCTCTACAGCCTGCCCAGCCGTGACCTCATCGCCGACTCGATCGAGTACGTCGTGAACGCCCACTGTGCCGACGCGCTGGTCTGCATCTCCAACTGCGACAAGATCACCCCGGGGATGCTCATGGCCGCCATGCGCCTCGACGTCCCCACCGTGTTCGTCTCCGGGGGCCCCATGGAGGCGGGCAAGATCGCCCTCGGCGAAGCGCCCACGGTGGCGGGCCGGGACGCCCTCGGGGACGAGACCGGCAACGCCGCCCTCGGTGGCAGGGCCGTCAAAGTCGACCTGATCTCCGCCATGGAGATCGCCGCCCGCCCCTCGGCCAGCGATGCCGAGGTCGCCGAGGTCGAGCGGTCGGCGTGCCCGACGTGCGGCTCGTGCTCGGGGATGTTCACCGCCAACTCGATGAACTGCCTCACCGAGGCGCTCGGGCTCGCCCTGCCGGGCAACGGCACGCTCCTCGCTACCCACGCCGACCGCGAGCAGCTCTTCCGCCGGGCCGGGCGGGCGGTGGTGGCCCTCACTCGGCGCTACTACAGGGCTGGCGAGGACGCCGCTCGCCCCCGGAGGATCGCCGACCGGCGCGCCTTCCTCAACGCCCTGACCCTCGACATCGCCATGGGCGGGAGCACGAACAGCGTGCTCCACCTCCTCGCCGCCGCCCACGAGGGCGGGATCGAGCTCACTATGGCCGATGTCGACGCCCTCAGCCGCCGCGTCCCCCACCTGTGCCAGGTGGCCCCGGCGTCCGACCGCTACCACGTCGAGGACGTCCACCGCGCCGGCGGGGTCATGGCCATCCTGGGCGAGCTCGGCCGGGCGGGCCTGGTCGACACCAGCGTGGGGACGGTCCACGCCGAGACCCTGGCCGCTGCGCTCGGGCAGTGGGACGTCCGCCGGGAGGGCAGTGGCGACAGCGGCTCCGGCGGCGGCGACGACGACGGCGACGACGACGGCGACAGCGGCGACGGCGACGGCGACGGCGACGGCGACGGCGACAGCGGCGGCTACGGCGGCGACCACAGGGGCAGCGGCGAGGAGGAGGCGGCCGCCGCGACGCGCCGGTTCTACCGGGCCGGGCCGGCGGGCGTGCGGACGCAGCGGCCGTTCAGCCAGCAGACGTACTGGCCGACGCTGGACCTCGACCGGGCCCGAGGTTGCGTCCGCTCCGTCGAGCACGCCTACCGCCAGGGTGGCGGCCTCGCCGTGCTCTACGGCAACCTGGCCGTCGACAGCTGCATCGTCAAGACCGCGGGCGTCAGCGACGACATGCTGGCCTTCTCGGGGCCGGCTCGCGTCTTCGAGAGCCAGGACGAGGCGGTCGACGGCATCCTCGGCGGAGCGGTGGCGGCCGGCGACGCGGTGGTCATCCGCTACGAGGGCCCCCGGGGCGGCCCGGGCATGCAGGAGATGTTGTACCCGACCACCTACCTGCGCAGCGTGGGGCTGGCGGGCGCCTGCGCCCTCGTCACGGATGGGCGGTTCTCGGGCGGCTCTTCGGGGCTGAGCATCGGCCACGTCTCGCGCGAAGCGGCCGAAGGAGGGCTCATCGCCCTGGTCAGAGACGGTGACGTCATCGTCGTCGACATCCCGGAGCGGACGATCAGCCTCGACGTGGACGAGGCCACCCTCCGACGCCGGCGCGACGAAGAGGAGGCCAGGGGATGGACGCCGAGGGCGCGTGAGCGCCACGTCCCCACGTCGCTGCGGGCCTACGCCCTGACGACCACCTCTGCCTCGAGGGGCGCCGTCCGGGTCATTCGCTGAGCTCCGGCCTCGGTACTCGCCGCGGGAGGGCTCAGCCCCGGGTGCGCCCAAGCCCGGCCAGCAGCATCAGGCGCACCCGCACCGCCGGCGACACCGGCAGGACCCCGCCCCGGGAGCGCCCAAGCCCGGCCAGCGGCATCAGGCGCACCCGCACGGCCGGCGACGCCGGCAGGGCTCGGGCTCCAGGGCCCAAGCCGGCCGACTACCCGGGTCCGTGCGGGCCGGCAGCACGACATGGGATCCTGCCCGGGTGCCGACCCTGCTCGTCGTCCACCACACGCCGAGCCCGGCCACCCACACGCTGCTGGGGGCGGTGCTCGACGGCGCCCGTCAGGTCGAGGGCGTCGAGGTGCGGGTGCGCCCGGCGCTGACGGCCACCGCCCTCGACGCCCTCGAGTGCGACGGCTACGTGCTCGGCACGCCAGCCAACCTGGGCATGGTGTCCGGCGCGCTCAAGCACTTCTTCGACGGCGCCTACTACCCGAGCCTCGGCGCCACAGCCCGGCGCCCCTGGGGCCTGTACGTCCACGGCAACGACGACGTCGAGGGCGCGGTCCGCAACGTCGAGCGCATCGTCACGGGCCTCGAGTGGTCCCAGGTCCACGACCACGTCCGCGTCCTCGGCGGGCCGACCCGTGAGGACACCGACGCCTGCTGGGACCTCGGCGCCACCGTCGCCGCTCGCCTGGTGATCGACGCCTGACGAGCGGAGACGGACAGGCCGCCGGCGGCAAGCCCTTGCGCACGCTCAGCAGCTGATGCCCTGGAGCGTCGCCACCACGTCGTGCAGCTGACGGTGAACGTCGGCCCGGTTGTGGCGGAGCCCCACCAGCTCCTCCTCCAGACGCTCGTTCGCCGTCCTGAGAAGGGCGAGCTCCGCCACGAGCGCCTCATTCGGCCCCTCGACAGGATCGACCGGCGCCCACAGAGGCGCCTCCTCGCCCGCGGGGCCGCCGAGGACCTCGGGCAGCTCACGCGCCCGGACGATCACCAGCTCCTGCGTCGAGCGGGTCAGCGCCACGAACAGCAGGGCATGTCCCCGGTCGCCCTCCTCCACGATCGCCCTGGGCTCGACCACCACCGTGTGGTCGAACTCCAGGCCCTTGGCCAGGTCGGCCGGCACCAGGTACACGGACGCCCCGCCCATCGGCGACGGGGCCTCGGCGAAGGCCACGCCGGCATCGGTCAGCATCCCCCGCACCCCGGCCAGGTCGGAGCGCGCCGTCACCACGCCGACGAGGCGGTCCTCGTCCTCCACGGCCCCGAGCGCCTCGGTCAGCGCGGCGGCCAGGTCGGCCGCCCGCATGCCCACCGCCACCTCCCCGCCATCGCGGATCGACCTCGGCACGGCGAACCCCGGGGCCGCCGCCGCAGCGACGGGACGGGCGTAGTCGAGGATCGCTGCCGGGACCCGGTAGGTGGTGCCCAACGTCTCGTAGGCCGCGTCGGCCCCGGGCGCCAGATGGGCGAGCAGTTCCGCCCACGCCGAGCGCGCCGCCGCTGCCGGGTGCGTGACCTGGGCGACGTCGCCGAGCACCGTGAGGGAACCGCTCTGGCACCTCCTGGCGATCATGCGGGCCTGCATCGGGCTCAGGTCCTGGGCCTCGTCGATGACCACGTGCTCGTACGCCGCGTCGACGCCGCGGCAATGCGCCGTCGCCTCGTCGATCAGCGGCAGATCGGCCTCGGACCACACGAACCGCCGCCCCCGCCTCGGCGGGCGCCGGTGCAGCAGCTCGCGCTGGGCGACGTCGAGCAGCCCGGTCGAGCACTGCTCGAGGTGGGCGGAGTCGGACAGCAGCGCACGGACCAGGGCCACCGGGTCGAGCGTCGGGGCGGCCCTGTCCAGGGTGGCCGCCACCCGCCGATCGCCCCGCAAGGCCAGGGCGAAGTCGCGCCGGCCGCCGTCCTTGCTGTACACCCGGTCCCACGCCGACAGCTTGCTCACGTACGCCGTCCACAGCCTGTCCTCGACCCACCCGGTCTCCATCTGGCGGCGCCCGTCCATCAGGTGGCGGCGCACCTCCTGCAGTGGCGTGCCCGTGGCCCGGAGCCGGGCGACCTCACGCTCGAGCTCGGGCCCGGCCACGCCGGCCGTCACGCCCCGATAGCTCACCTGCACCCCGGGCCCGGCCACCTTCACCGCTGCCCCCACGGCCCGCTCGATCACCGCGGCGAGGCGCGCGTCACCCTTGAGACTGGCCACCGCCGCCTCGTCGGACTTCGCCACCTTCACCCGGTCCCGGGCCGACCGCGTCAGCGCGCCGAGAGCGAGGTCCTGGGTCGTGGCCAGGCGTACATCGCCATCACCGAGGGAGGGCAGGACCCGGCGGGCGTAGTCCAGGAACATCGGGTTGGGCCCGACGACGAGGACGTCCTGCGCCCGGAGCTGGTTGGCCATGACCGCAAC
>WHTX01000117.1:12987-14032 GCA_009377505.1 Acidimicrobiia bacterium | reverse complement strand
GGGCGTGGGCCTGGCGCGCCCGGAGAGCTCGCCGGCGAGGCCAGCGGCCTCCTCGGGCGTGGCCGCGGCGTGCGTCGAGCCCTCGACGCCTCGCTTGGCGAGGCCCGAGAGCACGGTCCCCGGGCCCAGCTCCACGAACGTGTCGACACCGCCCGCCGCCAGCGTGCCCAGGAGCTGCGCCCAGCGCACCGGGGCGCAGAGCTGGCGCGAGAGCAGGCCGGGCCAGTCGGCCGCTCGCGTGTGGGTGGCGGCGTCGACGTTGGCGGCCACGGGCACGGCGGCGTGCCCGAAGCGGGCCGAGGCGATGGCCGCGTCGAGGCGGGCCTGTGCGGGGGCCATGTAGGGGGTGTGGAAGGCACCGCTCACCGCCACGGGCAGGACCCGCTTGGCGCCGCGGGCCTTGGCCGCGGTCCCCGCGGCCTCGATACCGCTGGGCGAGCCCGCGATGACCACCTGGCCGGGAGCGTTGTAGTTGGCCACCCAGACTTCGTGGCCCGCGTCCCGGGCCTCTGCACAGGCGGCTTCGACGGTGTCCTCCGCGCCAGGGGCGCCGAGGACGGCGGCCATGGTGCCCACCCGCTCCTCGGTGGCTGCCCGCATGGCGTCGCCGCGCTCGACCACGAGGCGCACCCCGTCCTCGAGGGAGAGCACTCCGGCGGCGGTGAGCGCGGTGTACTCGCCCAGGCTGTGCCCGGCGACGTAGGAGGCGTCGAGGCCGACGCGCCGCACGGCGTCGAGGACGACCAGGCTGGCGACGTACGTCGAGAGCTGGGCGTTGTGCGTCAGCCTCAGCTCGTCCGCGTCGGCGTCGAGCAGGAGGTGGCCGATGTCGCGACGGGCCGCGTCGGAGGCGGCCCGGACGATGTCCCAGGACGGCGTGTGCCGCCAGGGGGCTCCGGCCCCCGGGCGTTGGGATCCCTGTCCGGGGAAGGTGAACGCGATCATCGTGGCGGGGGTCCTCCGGGTGGTGCGCAGCGGCTGATGCTCAGCTCCGCTGACGCTTCTGACCCCGGAGGGCCGGCTGGGGTTTCATCCCAGTCCCCCT
>WHTX01000117.1:0-12977 GCA_009377505.1 Acidimicrobiia bacterium | reverse complement strand
CGTCGCTCTACCGTCATCCGCCCGCAAACTGGACGAATGCCAACGACTGCTCGGCCCAGGCCCGATGCGCGGGGTGCCCTGGCGGCGGTGCTCGGCTCGCTGGGTCGCGACGTGCTCGACGAGGGCGTCCACGACGTGACGGTGGCGACGGGGGGGCTCGAGGGCCTCGCTCGGGCCACCGGGGCCGACGCGGCCGCGCTCGTCGCGGTGGACGAGGACGGCACGACGACCGCCGTGCACGAATGGCGCACGGCGAGGCCGTCAGCGTGGGGGGTGGAGGTGCTGCCCGCGCTCCCGCCCGGTGAGGCGACGGCGCATCGCTGGGGCGGGAAGCTGGCGGCTCGGCTCGGCGTGGCCGGCGTGAGCGTCGTGCCCGTCACGGCTCCTGACCGCGGGCGCGCCTCGTGGGCCGTGGTCCTCGGCTGGCCCGACCGAGCGCGGATCTGGGACGAGGGCTGGGTGCCGATGCTCACCGGCGCCGGCGCTCTCCTCGTCGGCGCCGAGCACCTTGCGGCCGCGGCGGCGCGGCCTGCCGTGGACGAGTCGAGCGGGGTGGCCAACCGCAAGCTGTTCCTGGTCCTCGCCGGCAGCATGCTCGCTCGTCTCGACCGCGAGCGCGGCGCCGGCGTGGCCGTGCTGGCCTGCCAGGCAGCGGTGCCCGTGATCCGTCCGGCAGGCGTCGCGGCCGAGGTGCCCAGCGGCGGCGTGCTCGACGCCGCGGCCATGGCCGGCCGCCTCGAGGGCCACCTCCGCGAGAGCGACCTCGTCGGCCAGTTCGACGAGCGGACGGTCGTGCTCGCCTGTGAGGGCGTGGCCTCGCCCGAGGACGCCCTCGGCCTCGCCGCCCGGTTGGCCGCGGCGACCGGCCCCCGGCCGCCTCTCGCCGCCGCCTTCGTCGGCCGGGCCGGTAGCGCAGTCGGGGAGGCCCAGGCCGCTGCGTTGAACTGGGGGGTGGTGCACACCTCGGTGCGGGTGGCCCCCGGCGTCCTGCTGCGCCGAGCGGACACGGCTGCCTACCAGGCCGCGGTCACCGGCGACGGCGTGGCCCTCGCCGAGGTGTGAGCACCGAGCGGCGGCGAGGCGCCCGAGCGGCGGGGAGCGGGGAGCACCGAGCGGCGGGGAGCGGGGAGCACCGAGCGGCGGGGAGCGGGGAGCACCGAGGGCGGGGAGCGCGGTGGATAGGATCTGCGGGCGCACCAGCCCGGGTGGCGGAATCGGCAGACGCGGTCGACTCAAAATCGATTGCCGAAAGGCGTGCGGGTTCGAATCCCGCCCCGGGCACCACGGGCCCGGCTCGCCTGGCTCGCGCTCAGCCGCTCGTCTCCTTGGACAGCCGCGACGTGGTGTAGAGGTCGATGCCGATCCGGGCGACGAGGTCGAGCTCGGTCTCCAGCCAGTCGACGTGCTCCTCCTCGTCGATGAGCCGATCGGCGAGGAACTCGCGGGTGCCCTGGTCGCCCTTCTCCACGCAGAGCTCGATGCCCGCGCGGTAGCGGGCGACAGCCTCCCCTTCGAGCTCGAGGTCGAGCCGGAGCATCTCCTCGACGTTCTCGCCCACCCGCACCGGGAACAGCCGCTGCATGTTGGGCGTGCCCTCGAGGAAGAGGATGCGGTCGATGAGCTTGTCGGCGTGCTCCATCTCGTCGATGGACTCGGTGCGCTCCTTGGCGGCGAGCCCGTAGACGCCCCAGTTCTCCAGCATCTTCGCGTGGACGAAGTACTGGTTGATGGCCGTCAGCTCGGCGGTGAGAACTTCGTTCAGAAGCTCGATGACAGCGGGGTCGGTCTGCACATGGCCTCCTGGGACGGCGTCCCGGGAGAGACTACGCAGCGAGGACGCCGGAGGGCGTGTGCACGAAGAGGAGGCGCTCGATCGCCACCCGGCACCCTCCGCAGCTCGTGCCGGCACCGCACCGCTCGCCGACCTCGTCGACCCCGCTGGCGCCGTCGAGGATCTCACGCCTGATTTGCTTGTCGTTCACTGCCCAGCAGTGGCACACGAGCATACTGCACCTGGACCCAGAGGTCGGCTCAATGGTCGCCGTAAGGTACGCCTCATCGATCCGGCGGTCAAGTGCGGCGCCGCGCCCCAGGGCGCCCGCCGGCCGCGCCGGGTGTGGGGGAGGCGCTGGTACTCTCCTCGAACGGCGTGCCGCGACGTTTCCTTGGCCGCCGAGTCGTCGTCGGCGGACACGAGGCGGGAACTTCACATGAAGGCGTTGGTGGCCATCGCGTACTACGGTACGAACAACCGCGCGCATCTGATGCAACTCATCGACGAGTACAGGTCGATGAGCCTTGATGTCGATGTCGTGGTGGTGACCGATAGGGAGAAAGACCTCCCGGCATCGATCGAACAGGTCATCGGCACACCGGCCCGCAACCCCCGATCCTTGCCGTTCGCCCACAAGCGCGTCCTCGCGTCACGCCGGTCGAGCTACGACCTCTTCATCTACTCCGAGGATGACACGCTCGTCGCCGAGAGGAACATCGACGCCTTCCTGTGGGCGAGCGACGTTCTGCCGCCGGACAAGCTGGCCGGCTTCCTCCGTTGGGAGCGCCTCCCCGAGGGCGAAGCGTCCTGCTCGTCCGTCCACAACCACTTCCACTGGCTGCCGCACTCTGCGTTCGCGGTGGATGGTGAACACTTCGCTCAGTTCAGCAACCTCCACAGCGCCTGCTACATGATGCAGCGTCACCACTTGGAGAGAGCACTCACCTCTGGGGCGTACCTGCGCCCTCCGCGCTCCGGTAGGTATGGCATGCTCGAGACCGCGGCGACAGATGTGTACACGGGCTGCGGCATGACGAAGGTCATCTGCCTCTCCCGGCTGGACGACTTCCTGCTGCAGCACCTGAGCAGCAAGTACGTCGGGCGATTGGGCCTGCCGCTTCGCGAGGTCCGCGTGCAGGTCGACGCACTGCTGGGCACGCTCACCGGCGACGTGCCGACGTCGCAGTTGCTGGGCCCGACCAAGCCGCTCGACGACGCGCGCTGGGACAAGCGCTTCTACGAGCCCGTCGACCATGATGTGCTCGGAGCCGTGCCGGCCTCGGCGCGCCGTGTCCTGGTGCTCGGCACGGGCTCGGGCGAGCTCGAGCTCGCCCTCGGCGCGGCGGGCCACGAGACGGTGGGCATCCCCCTCGACGCCGTCATCGGCGCAGTGGCTGGGCGCCGCGGGGTGCCCGTGACCCGCCCGAGCGTCGCCGGCGCCCTCGAGGACGTCGCCGGCCTCGAGTTCGACGCCCTCGTCGCCGTCGACGTGCTCCACCACTTCAAGGACCCGGTGTCCGTTCTCCGGGAGGTGCGCGGTGCCCTGCGGCCTGGTGGCGCCGTCGTGGCCACGGTCCCCAACTTCCGCCGCGAGCTCGCTCGGGGCTTGGCCGGCCGCGCCGCCGCGCCGGTGCCTCGGGGCACCTTCGAGGACCTCGGCGCCCACCTCGTCGGCCCGTCGACCGTGGCCACGTGGCTCCGGCGGGCCGGCTTCGTCGACGTGCGCGTCGACGGGCCGGGCTCGATCGGGCGCGCCGGCGCCGCCGCCCTCAGCCGAGCACTGGGCGCCAAGCGTCGGATGGTGACGGGACGCGCGGCGGAGGTCCGCTCGGCGCGCCCGCGGCGCGGTCCCGGCGGCCCACGGGTCAGCGTCGGCCTCCCCGTCCACGACGGCGAGAAGTACCTCGAGGACGCGCTGGAGTCGCTCCTCGCCCAGGACTTCGACGACTTCGAGGTGGTCATCTCGGACAACGCCTCCCAAGACGGGACGGAGGAGATCTGCCGGGCCTTCGCCTCCCGGGACGCACGGGTCTCCTACCACCGCCAGGTGGCGAACCTTGGAGCGGCAGCGAACTACAACGCCACCTTCCTCGAATCCCGAGGGGAGTTCTTCTGCTGGTTGGCGCACGACGATGTACGCCACCCGTCGTTCCTCTCCGCGTGCGTCGAAGCCTTCGACTCTGCGGCGGAGAACGTCGTCCTCGTCCAGCCCCGTGCCTACTTCATCGACTCGACCGGCCAGGTGACCCACCCGGACGGCGACGATCTGGCGACCGGCTCGCCGCTGACCCCGCTGCGACTCGGCCGCGTGCTCGCTCGGGTGAACATGGCGAACGCGGTGTTCGGGCTGATCCGCTCCTCGGCACTCGAGCAGAGCCGGCTGATCGGGCCGTTCATCGCGTCGGACTACGTGCTCCTCGTCGAGCTCGCCATGTTGGGCTCGATCATCGAGGTACCCGAGGTGCTGATGTACCGCCGGCTCCATGATGCGTCCTCGCGGCGGGCCAACGTCACGGACGACGAGGTCCAGCGGTGGTTCGACGTGGCAGCCACGACCCCGCACACCTCGGTGAAGCGCCGTCTGCTCGATGAGTACTGCAGGTCGGTGCTCGACCAGTCGATGGTGCCCCCAGAACGGGCCGCCTGCCTCGCGACGATCCCCACCGTGATGGGCACGCGCCTCGCCCGGAACGCCATCGGCCGGTGGCGGCGTCGCGCCGCTGCGGGGTGGTCAGGCCGTTGAGCGCGCCGGGGCCGGACGTCACGGTCGTCGTGGTCGCCTACAACTGCGCGCCCTTCCTGGGGGACTGCCTGTCGTCGATCCTCGGCGGGCAGGGGACGTCGCCGCGCGCCGAGATCGTCGTGGTCGACAACGCCTCGTCGGACGACAGCGTGGGGGTCGCCAGGTCCTTCGGGCACTCGGTGCGGGTCGTACGGAACGAGGAGAACGTTGGGTTCGGGGCCGCGGTGAACCAGGCAGCGGCGACGAGTCGCGCTCTGTACCTGCTCCTCGTCAACCCCGATGCCGTGCTCGCCCCCGGGGCGATCGCCGAGCTCGTCGCCTTCGCCGACGCCCACGAGGGACACGGTCTCTACGGCGGTCGAGCTGTCGAGCCTGACGGGACGCTCGACCCGAAGTCCTGTTGGGGCTTGCCCAGCCTGTGGAGCATGTTCTGCTTCGCGACGGGGTTGTCGTCCGTCTTCGACTCGTCCCCGCTGTTCAACCCGACGGCCCTGCCCGGGTGGGGGAGGGACACGGTGCGGGAGGTGGGCGCGATCTCGGGCTGCCTGTTGCTCGCTCGACGATCGGCGTGGGATGCGCTCGGAGGCTTCGACGAGGACTTCTTCCTCTACGGGGAGGACATCGACCTCGGCGCCCGGGCGCGGGCTGCCGGCTTCAGGCCCGTAGTGGTCCCCACGGCGCAGGTGGTCCACGCCGTGGGTGGGAGCACGCCTGAGGCCGCGGCTCGGACGATCCTGCTCCTGAGGGGCCGCGCGACCTATCTCCGGAAGCGATGGGCGCAGCCCGCCCAGCTCATCGGGCTGGCGCTCCTGCAGGGCGGCGTGGCTGGGCGGGCTGCGGTCGAGAGCCTTACGGCCCGGCGCCGTGACGTGGTCGGCCGTCGTTGGCGGACCGCGTGGGCCTCGCGCCGTGGGTGGGTGGCGGGCTACGTCGGCTCGCCCGGCGCCCGTGCGGGCGCCTCAGGCCAGCGGCTCGCCTGATCGGACGGTCGCCGCGACGACCGGGCGGCGACGGTAGAGGCGCTTCGAGACGAGCCGTCGCGCCGTACCCGTGAGCGACCTCACCTTGGCCTTCGGTGGGAGGTGCGACCACCAGGTCCCGAACGTCGGGATGCGCCGGTACCTGGGGGGCACGACCCCGCCGGCCCGGGACACGAGCACCCGGCCCCAGACGGCCCCCCGCGTGGCGAGCAGGTTCGGTTGGGCGTCCACCAGGCGGGAGGGAGCGAGCGGGCGGAGCTGGATCGCGCCGGCCTCGGCGGCTCGTAGGAGGACGTCGCGACCCCGAGGCGACCGAGCGAGGATCAACGAGCTCCCCAGTTGGTCGGGCGTGGTCTCCCGGTACCAGGGGTCACCGACGGCCACGTCGGCGAACTCGCCCGTGTGGTCCGCGCACAGGGAGCAGCGCCATTGCCGGTAGCGCTGGAGGAAGTTCCAGGACTCGGCGTAGCTCAGGGACCGCACCTGTTCGTGCTCGCCGTCGCCCGCCACGACGACGAAGTCCCCGGGCCAGCCGTTCCCGCGGTAGCGGACCGACCGCACGTCGCCCAGCTCGAGGCCGAGCCGTCGCACGAGCTCCATGGTGCCCCGCGTCGAGGGCGTCCCGGCGCAGAACATGGCGATGGTAAAGCCGAGCTTGGCATCGAGCGCGGGGTCGGCGTCTCGAACCCGACGGGTGGCGGCCACGTCACAGGGCTTCCCGATCATGACGCACTCGCCCGGCGCGTCGACCACCATCTGGAGGCCGTCGCACGGGCTGGCCGGCGCGTACCGTGACCCGGTGGCGGCGAGCAGCTCCTCGCGGGTCGTGCTGAGCGTGGTCTCGTTGAGCAGCGCTGCGTCGGCGCGCTGGCGGATGTGCAGCACGCCGTGCATCGCCTCGGCCTCCATGCAGTGGAGGGCGAGAGCGCTGGCGATGCCGCCGCTCGATGCCGACCGGCGGACCTCGGGGTCGAGGGCGTGGCCCTCCCAGACCCCGAGCACCGGCCCCCACGCGCCGAGCAGCTCCTCGATGGCTCCCGGAGGATGGGTGGGCGGGTGCTCGAGCTCGGCACCGGGACAGGCTGCCAGCGCCCGTGAGCTCGTCGTGCCCTCACGGACCAGGGGCCGCCTCCCGGCGTCGAGGTCGTCGACCATGGTGATGTCGTCGGGCTGGACGTAGGCGCAGGCGCCGCACCCCGTGCACAGGTGTCGCTCGGCCACGTCGGTGATCGTGGCGATCCGCCTCTTCACGTCTGTCGCCCTGACGCAACACCCGGGGCGCTGCGCAATGGCGCGACGCGGGCGAGCGCCTCACCGAGCTGACGGGCCGCCGCCTCCCTGACGAGTGGAGCCTGCTCGGCCAGGAGGTGGCGTACCTCGTCACGCCGCTCGAAGGACCACAGCACCCGAGCGCACACCTCGTCCGCCGGCTGTGTCTCGAGGTCGGCCACGTGTGCCTCCTGGCCGCAGGTGGCGAACACGCCCTGCGTCTTGACGCTGTAGGCGATCCCCGAGCACGGCGTGCCCGAGGACAGGGCGGCGATGGCGGCGTGCATGCGCGTGGCGCAGAACCAGTCGAGGTGGCTGATGAGGGCCTTCGCCTCGCATGCACCTGCTGGACGAGGTGCGACGCACACGCGGGGACGGTGGCCGTCGTCGAGGCCGGCGAGGAGAGCCAGCGACGCCTCCAGATCGGACTGGGGGTGCCCGGGTGGGGCGAGGACGTGGGGGAGCAGCACCACGCGCGCCTCGGTCCGCTCGAGCAGTTGGCGCAGGAGCGCAGCCACGACCGCTCGGTAGCTGCTGCGGTGGCCGAACCGCTCCTGGCTGGCCTCGTCGAGGAAGAGCAGCCCGCTCACGTTGAGGCCGATCACAGGTCGGCCCCTATCCGGCCCCAGCCATGACGCGAGGGGCGTCGGGAGGGGCGGGATCGTCGTCGCCGCCGGCAGGGCGAAGGCCACATCCACGCCCAGGCGGTGCCGAGCGGGGTCGAAGTCGGGGCCGAGGAGCTCGGCCATGCGCTCGTAGCTCGGCCGGTCTCGTGCCCACGCCTCCGCCGCGCCGACCAGCACGGCCCTTGCTGCCCGGGCGCTGGTCCGCGACCGGAACGGCCCGTACGTCTGGGGGAGGAGCAGGAGCGGCCGGGACTGGGACAGGGCGATCCGCTTGTGCAGCAGGACCTGCTGGAACCGGGCCCGACCATAGAGGTCGGTGAAGCTGTCCCCACCGCTGAGGTCGAGCACCGCGTCCGAGGCGCGGATGCACCGGATCACCGCGTTCCTCCGGCTCCCGAGCGCGCCGGCAGCTCGAATCGTCAGCAAGGTGTCACCCCGATGCAACCGCCTTGAATGCCGGGCGCCGAGGAGCGACACATCGACGGTGTCCTCCCCGATCCTCAAAGCCGTGGCCCGACTTCCGAAGCCGTTGTCGAAGATCGTGATCGGCGCCTCGGCACGAGCACGATGAGTAGCCAACACAGTGCTGAGGGCGAGCGCAGAGACACCGAGGTTCCAGGTGTCCGTCGCTGCGCCAAAGAGACAAAGGCCTGATGGCCCTGCCGAGGTTCCGCCCAACTCGTCTCGTCCCCGTCCTTGTGTGCGACCGAATGATGACGATCGCCGCCGCCGAGCGGATAGTACTGCCGTGCGTCGAGGAAACGATGTTCGGCGTGGCCTATCATCGGCCATGGCGGGCAATGTGCACAGGCATGGGGCGCTCGTGTCCTCTCGACGTCGCTCCACCAAGTCAGCACCAGCGCTCGTCGATCGGCGGATCAAGGAGCGTCTCCTCAGTGGACCTGTGGTCTCTCATGCGCGTCGTGCTACGACGCAAGCTCGTGGTGCTCCCGCTCCTCGCTGCGACGATCCTGACGACTCACCTCGTGACCAGATCGATCGACCCGGAGTACGAGGTCGACGGCGCGCTGATCCTCCTCGGTCCGAAGACCTCACCAGCACCATTGGGCGAAGCGGAGTCCCTCGAGGAGCTCGGCACGCAGGTCAACAACCCGCTCTTGGCGTTCCCCTCCTCCCTCGGCACGGTGGCGCAGGCGCTCGCCCTGTCTCTCGGGAGCCAGGCGACCCGGGCCGAGCTGTGGTCCAACGGCCTCGAGCCCAGCTACGTGATCGGTTCTGACGAGCGCTCCCCCATCCTGCAGTTCCTGGTGGTGAGCAAGGACCGGACGGTCGCCCTCTCCACCATGTCGGCGTTGATGGCCTTCGTCGAGGAGGACCTGGACCGCAGGCAGGACGCGCTCGAGGCACCGATGGACGAGCGGATCGGCGTCCAGCGCATCTCGGCTGACAACGAGCCGCTCCCCGGCTACGGCGACCGGCGCCGGTCGCAGATCCTCTTCACAGGCGTCGGCGTCCTGGCCACGTTGTTCCTCGCCGTGGTGGTCGACGTGCTCGTGGCTCGGGCTCGTCGTCGCCGGACGGGTGCTGCCGCCGCCGTGTCACCTGCGGACGCCGTGATCAGCGACCAGGACGAGGCGGATGGTCCGCCCCCGGCGCTTGTCGCATCGGGCGCACTCGCAGGTGCCCACCATTTCGGCCAGCGGGAGACCGGCGCCTCGAACCCCCTCGAGGCGACACGGCTTCCTGGTCGGGTCGCTCACGACGGCGCCACTGGCGACCGGGAGGTCGGCAACGGCGTGGCGGCGACGACTGGGAACCCGGCCCAGGCTGCGGCGCGCCTGGCGCCGCCCGAGGGGGAGCCCGCGCGCACGAGCGGTGAGCCAACGACGGTCGCGCCCCTGGGTGCCGAGCCGGACGCAGCCCCGACGGCTGCTGTGGGGCACGAGGAGGCAGCCGTCAGAGACCGGCCACCCCCTGCCCTGTCGCGCCGGGACCCGGCTGCAGCCCGACGAGCCGACCTGTTGGCCGGCGAGGCTTCCGCTCGGGACGCGGTCGCGGGGGACGGCAACGCGCCTGGGGCCGGACCGGCGCCGGCCGGTAGCGCGGCGAACGGCGCCCGGACCGGGCCGGGCAACGTGAGCCCTCGCTCTCGTAGGTCAGCCCGGATCCGGCCGTTGCCGACGGCCCCGGCAGAGCGACCGGACCTGGACCCGGCAACGCCGGAGGAGTCGGCTGCACCTGGGGCGCCGCCGACGCCGAGCGGTCCTCATCGGTAGGTCGAGCCGGTGAAGACGACGTCCTCGCCGACGGTGCTCGACGAGCAGGCCGAGACGACCTGGCGGCCGACCATCCTTACGCTCTTGACCGTTCTGGTCGGGGCGGCCTTCCTCCTACCAGCACGATTCGTGGTCAAGGGCCCGCTCGGTGCAGCCGGGCGGCCGTCCTTGCTGGTCGGTCTCCTGCTCCTGCTGGTCTGGGCGCTCACGCTCTTCGCATTGGTCGAGAGACGCCCCCTGCAGCCTGTGCGTGTGTTCGTCGGCCTCTACGTCGGTGTCTGGAGCCTCACGGTCGGCCTCGCGCACCTGCGTGGCATGAGCCCCCCTGAGGCGAGCGGCGCCGATCGCTACTTCCTCATCACGGCGTCGTTGTGCGGCATCGCGCTCGCCACGGCTGACCTCATGCCGGACCGCTCGAGCGTCGACGTGCTCCTGAGGAGGCTCACCTGGGTGGGAGCGTTCATGGGGTTCGTGGGCTTCCTCCAGTTCCAGTTCGACTACAACCTGGTCGAGCGGCTCACCATCCCCGGGCTCCGCTTGAGCGACGACCTCCTCGGGATCCGGCAACGGGGCGCCGAGAAGTTCAACAGGGCCTCGGGTACCGCGCAGCACTCGATCGAGTTCGCCGTGCTCTCGGCGATGTTGTTCCCGATCGCGCTCCACTACGCCATTGGCGCGGCTGGACAGGCGGCGCGCCTCAGAAGGTGGTGCGTCGTCTGCCTGGTGACCGTAGGCGTCCCCTTCTCCCTCTCGCGTTCGGGGGTCCTGGCCTTCGGTGCCGCCTTCCTCGTGATGTTCCGGGTGTGGGAGAGGCGCACCCAACGGATCGCGATCCTGGCGACCGTGGGGACCGTCCTCCTGCTTCGCGTCGCGATCCCTGGCCTGGTGGGCACGTTCGTCTCCTTCTTCGCGAACACCGATGAGGACAGGAGCGTCGCCGGGAGGACCAGCGACTATGCCCTCATCTCGGAGTTGTTCTCCGATAGACCGTGGTTCGGCCTCGGTGGGGGGACCTTTCGCCCGGAGGAGTACTTCGTCGTCGACAACTACATGCTGAACGCTCTCGTGGCCACCGGGCTCGTGGGGTTGACGACCGTGCTCGTGCTCTTCCTCGGGTCGTACTCGACCGCCGTCCGCCTGTCGCGATCGGCACAGCAGGCCGAGGACCGCCATCTCGCCACGGCGCTCGCGGCTTCTCTCGCCGCCGCCTTCGTCGCTTCCTTCACCTTCGACTCGCTCAACTTCCCCACGTTCGGCGTCCTGATGTTCCTGATCATCGGCTTGACGGGGGCACTGCACCGTTTGCTGCCGGCCGACCACGCTCCGGAGCGGGGGCGCCACTACGGCAAGGTGGTGAAGAGCGCCCGCGGAATGCGGCCGTTGGCGTTCCGGCACACGGACGCATATCAGAAATAGGCGCGCTCAGCTGGGAACCACAGGAACGCCGCTCCCTCCTTCCATGTCGGTGTGATTTCGGTCGTGCACCTTCCTCGTGAAGCCAGCCCTTTCACACAAGAGACGGCCGAGCCAGCACTGATAGGCTCCCGCCCGATCCCGGGGCCTGAGGCCTGCGTGGTCGCCAGCACCTGGCGGAGGGGCTGGAGCGGATCGGAGCGAGGGCGGATGGAACCGATGATGTCGGGCGGGACGGGGGCATCCGTGCCGCCGCGGGGTGGGCGTCGCGCCGTCCCCGAGGCGGCCAGCGCGGGCCGGAGGGGCGCAGGCGGTCGTACATCGTTGCGCACGGCACTGTCGGCCATCGCCGTCCTCGCCATGTCCTGCACCCTGGTGACCGGCGTGCGAACGACCAGCGCGTCGGCGGACGAAGCACCGTGGGGCTCGCCCGAGCACCGCTTCCGCCTCCCCGTGGTCGTCGCGTCCGGGGAGGTCGCGCCCGAGGCGGTCGTCGTCGCGACCGTTGACTTCACGGCGGCGCTCCACGAGGCCGGCGCCGAGCCCGGCGCCGCCTTCGACCCCGCCACCTTGGCGGTCCAGGAGGTCAGCGGGCCCGGCGAGGTCGTCGACCCATCCGTCGCCTTCCAGTTCGACCCGGCGTCCGACTTCTCTGCCGCCACCGCAGCGACGGGTGAGCTACTCCTGCTCATCACTGCCCCGGGCACACCGTCGGGGGCTCGCCGGTTCCTCGTCTACTTCGACACGCTCGGCAGTGGAGCGCCGACCGCCGCCGTGACGTCACGCGTCCTCGTCGACGACGGCCACGTCGACGAGGGCCAGGAGAGCGTCCGCATCGCGACCCCTTCAGGCGAGTGGTACTACCAGAAGGCCGGTGGCGCGCTGTCGAGCCTCGTCGACGCCGGCGGCAACGACTGGATCGGCTACCACCCGACGGGTGGGGCCGCAGGCTCCTATCGCGGCATCCCGAACCTCGTCTACCCACAAGGGCACCTGCACCCGGGCGCGACTTCGGCGACGACGAGCATCGACCACGCCGGCCCGCTCCGCGCCACCCTCACCTCGACGACGGCGGATGGCCTCTGGAGCATCCGTTGGGACTTCTACCCCACCCATTCGACGGCCACGGTGCTGGCCGCTGGCGCGCCGTACTGGTTCCTCTACGAGGGCACACCCGGCGGCCTGCTCGAGCCGGCGACGGATGTCTTCATGCTGCCCGACGGCACCGTCCAGCCGCTGACGAAGAAGATCCTGGCCGACCTGCCCGGTGAGGAGTGGGTGGCGTTCGGCGACCCGGCGGTCGGCCGCTCGCTGCTGGTGCTCAACCACGTGCAGGACGACGAACCGGAGCTGCTGCGCACCCAGAGCCAGCAGATGACGGTGTTCGGCTTCGGCCGATCGGTGGTGACCCCCTCGCTCACGGGGACCGGGCGGTCCTTCACCGTCGCTCTCATCGACAGCCTCGACCATGGTGACGTGGGCCAGCTGGCCGAACGGGCGCAGGCCGGATCCGACGTGACGATCGGGACAGGAGAGGCCGAGGGCTCCGACGTGAGCCCGCCGCTCATCACCGACCTCGCCATCGAGCCCGGAGGGCCCGACGCGCTGCAGATCGCCTGGCTCACCGACGAGACGGCGAACGCGACGGTCCGCTGGGGGCCGACGGCTGACGTAGACGCTGGAGCCCTGTCCGACCCGACGATGGCCACCGAGCACCAGCTCACGGTCGCCGGGTTGGCGTGCGAGACGGCCTTCTACCTCCAGGCCGAGTCGACCGACCTGTTCGGCAACGTCGCCTCGTCGGAGGCCGTTGTCGCCACGACCGGTCCGTGCGGTCCGCCGGTGGATCCTGAGGACCCGGTGGATGGTTCGGCGGTGCCGGTGGATGTGGTGGTGTCCGGTGATGGCGTGGTGGAGCGGAGCCCGGACCTGGCG
>WHTX01000116.1 GCA_009377505.1 Acidimicrobiia bacterium | reverse complement strand
CTCTCGGCGGCCGACCGGGAGGCGCCGCTGGGCGTCGAGGACCTCGAGCGACTGGCCGTGTCGGCCTACCTCGTCGGCGAGGACGCCGACTGGGCCGCGATGTGGGCGCGCGCCCACCACGAGTGCCTGCGCCAGGACGACGCGGCGCGCGCCGCCCGGTGCGCGTTCTGGCTCACCGTCGGGTTGATGTTGCGGGGGGAGATGGCCCCGGCGGGGGGCTGGCTGAGCCGGGCGCAACGCGTCCTCGAGGACGGCGGCCAGGACTGCGTGGAGCGGGGCCTGGTGCTCGTCCCGGCGGGCCTGCGGCACCTGTTCGAGGGCGACGCCGGCGCCGCCCTCGCCGTGTTCGCCGAGGCCCTGGCCATCGGCGAGCGCTTCGGGGACGTGGACGTGGCCTCCTTCGGGCGGCTCGGGCGCGGCCAGGCCCTCGTCATGGCCGGGCGACAGGCCGAGGGCGTCGCCTCCTTCGACGAGGTGATGGTGGCCGTGACCGCCGGCGAGGTGTCACCGCTCGTGGCCGGGATCGTCTACTGCGCGGTGATCGAGATGTGCCAGGCCACGTTCGACGTGCGCCGGGCCCAGGAGTGGACGGCCGCGCTGAGCCGGTGGTGCGCCTCCCAGCCGGGCCTCGTGCCCTACCGGGGCCAATGCCTGGTGCACCGGGCCGAGATCCTGGAGATCCACGGCGCCTGGCCTGCGGCCATGGACGAGGCGCGGCGGGCCTACGACCACCTCTCCCGGCCGCCGGGCCACCCAGCGGTGGGCCAGGCCCTGTACCGCCAGGCCGAGCTCCTGCGGCTGCGCGGCGAGTTCGCCCGTGCGGAGGAGGCCTACCGCCGGGCCAGCGAGCGGGGACGCGAGCCCCAGCCAGGCCTGGCCCGGCTCCGGCTGGCCCAGGGCCAGGTCGCCGTGGCCGCCTCGGCCATTCGCCGGGCCGTCGACGAAGCCGTCGACCGAGTGACGCGCTCGCAGCTGCTGGCCGCCTACGTCGAGATCGTGTTGGCCGCGGGCGACGTCGCCGCGGCGCGCTCGGCGGCGAACGAGCTGGCCGCCGTCGCCGCCGATCTCGGCGCCCCGCTGCTGCGCGCCGTGTCCGCCCACGCCACCGGGCTGGTCCTGCTCGCCGAGGGCGAGCCCCGAGCCGCCCTCAGCGTGCTGCGGCCGGCGTGGGCGACCTGGCGCGACCTCGAGGCCCCCTACGAGGCGGCCCGGGCCCGGGTCGCCGTCGGTCGGGCCTGCCACGAGCTGGGGGACGAGGAGGGCGCGGCGCTGGAGCACCACGCCGCGGCGAGCGCCTTCCGTGAGCTCGGCGCGCTGGCCGACCTCGCCCGACTGGAACGGGGCTCCGCGGCCGGCGCCCGTCACCCAGCGGGCCCCCTGAGCGGGCGCGAGCTCGAGGTGCTGGCCTGGGTCGCCGCGGGCAACACCAATCGGGCGATCGCCGCCGAGCTCGGCATCAGCGAGAAGACGGTGGCCCGTCACGTGGCCAACATCTTCACCAAGCTGGGCGTGTCGTCGCGCTCGGCAGCCACGGGCTACGCCTACGAGCACGGGCTCGCCCACCGGCCGCGGCCACGTGAGGCGCCGTACACATAACCACCCACGCGGGTCGGGCCGCGTTTGGATGGTTCGCCCGATGCGCCGCCGCCCGCCGCCTCCTTACCGTTCGCGTCGACGGGAGACCTCCCACCGACAGGAGCGCACCATGACCACGGACACCGCCGACCGGGCCCGGCGCGATGCAGGCGACGACGCTGGCGCGCACCAGGACGGGCATCCGGGCGCAGACCAGGGGGGCGCGGCCACGATCCTGGAGGCGGTGCGGGCGCTCGCCCCCGAGATCACCGCCCGTGGCGACGAGATCGAGTGGGGCCGCCGGCTGCCGCCGGACCTGGTGGCGAAGCTGCGGGCCGCGGGGTGCTTCCGGATGGTCGTGCCCCCGAGGCTCGGCGGCGCCGGGGCCGACCTCGCCACCCACCTGGCCATGGTGCGGGAACTGGCCCGCGCCGACGCGTCGGTGGGGTGGACGGTGATGATCGGCAGCTCCGCCCCGGTCATCCTCGGCAAGCTCCCCCCGGCCACGTTCGACGCGGTGTACGCCGGCGGCCCCGACGTGGCGCTGGCCGGCGCCTTCAACCCGACCGGCGTGGCCACTCCCACGGACGGCGGGTTCCGGGTCACGGGGCGCTGGTCATTCGCCAGTGGCTGCCAGCACGCCGACTGGTTCATCGCCCATTGCATGGTCGACGACGGCCGCATGCCGCCGCTGCGCATGATGGTGCTGCCCGCGGGCGAGGTGGAGGTCCTCGACACCTGGTCGGTTCCGGCCTGTGCGGCACCGGCAGCCACGACTACACGGTGGACGGCGTGCTCGTCCCCGACGAGCGCACGTTCAGCGCCTTCGGGGAGGGCGGGGTCGAGGGGCCCCTGGGGAACATCCCGGAGCTGTCGTACTCGTCGATCGCGTTCGCCCACGTGGCGCTGGGCATCGCCGACGGGGCGCTCGCCGAGGTCACCACGTTGGCGACCGGCAAGGTGCCGATGTTCGCCGACGCGACACTGGCGGCGAACCCTCTGTTCCGCCACCAGCTCGGGGAGGCCGACGCCCACCTGCGCGCCGCCGCGGCCCTGCTCGAGGCCACCGTCGCCTCGACGTGGGCCACGGCCGTCGACGGGGAGTTCGCGCCCGAGCAGCTGGCGCGGGCCCGAGCCGCGGCGACGTGGGCGACCAAAGCGGCCGCCGAGGTCGTCGACACCGCGTACACGGCGGGCGGCGGGACGGCGCTGTACTGCAGCAGCCCGTTGCAGCGGAGGCTGCGCGACGCCCACGCCGTCACCCAGCACTTCGCCCTCAAGGGGGACACCTTCACCCTCGCCGGCGCCGTCCTCGCCGGCCAGGACGTCGACCTCAGCTTCCTGTGAGCTGGTCCCCGGGGCTCGGTGAGCTTGTGGGGCGGCGCGACCCCGGGGCCGAGGTCGAGGCGTTCCAAGGGCCCGAGGAAGCGACGGACGCCATCGTCGGGGCCGACGCCGCCTACAGCACCGTCCCGCGAGGGACAATCTCAGGGGCAGGACCGTCGCGGCCAGCAGCCGGACTGGTCGACGTGTGTGACCCCGCTCGGCGGTGACTCCGGGTTCCAGACGTTGAACCGTTGGCAGCAATGGCAGGGCCAGGGTTTCAACTACGACTGGTACAACAACACGTACTACTGGGGCGTGAAGCTGGCGAACTCGCCGAACCCGGCGGCGAGCGACGTGTGGTCGTCGCCGTGGTTCAACACCTGGCGGCTCGAGAACCAGGCGCCCGCGGCTCCTGCGCTCGCGGCCCCGGCGGCGGGGTTCCGCTGGGCGAGCAACGCGCCGCCGATGTTGACGATCAACTCGAACGCCGAGCTCGAACCGGAGGGCGACCCGGTCTCGTTCCGCTTCGAGGTGCGAGAGCCCGCGGCGAACGGTGTCGCCTACCGCTCGGCGTGGACGCCCGAGACGACGGCGGCCGGTCCGCTCTCGTGGGCGCTGCCGGCCAGCGCGCCCCTGCTCGAGGGCGAGCAGTACGAGTGGACGGTCGAGGCGCGTGACAGCTTGTGGCGCACCCACGCCTACCACTCCATGGGCGAGCCCCAGCTGTTGGACGCCCCCGGTGCGGCGTTGAGCGCCGCGAAGTTCGAGCAGCGGCTGGGCGTGACCTCGCCCTCGCCGACCCAGGCGCTGGGAGCGGCCACGGTCAACCTGGCCACCGGGAACGTGACCACGTCGGTGGCCACCCCGGCGGTCGCCGTGTTGGGCGGCGCCCTCGGCTTCGACGTTCACCTACAACTCGCGCGGCCAGGACAGCGGGCTGCGGGGCCGCGTCCACGTCGACAGCGACACCGACGGCGCCGTGGACGCCGGCGAGTTCGTGACCGACCGGGTCGACCCGGGGATCGACTTCTCCTGGTCCTCCGGTGAGGCCGCCCCCGGCGCGGCGGGCTTCTCGGGGACGTGGACGGGATGGGTGACGGTGCCCGCCACGGGCACGTACCACTTCGGCCTCGCTACCGACGACCGCGCCCGTCTCGAGCTCGACGGCGTGGCCGTGGTGGACGTGAACAGCGGCTCGACGGTCGACACGATCCCGGCCACCCGGCCCGAGCTGCTCAGCGTCGACGCCTACGCTGCCCTGGGGAACGTGTCCGCACCGGCTGGGGGGGTGGCGTTGACGGCGAACATCCCTCACCGGGTGAAGCTGACCTACCACAACACCAGCGGCGCGGGCCATCTCGCCTTGTACATGGTCACCCCGACCACGCCGGTCGACCCGGTCGACGGTAAGGCCCGCTACGTGAAGGTGCCCACGTCGTGGCTCACCCCCGACGGGATGACGCTTCCGGCAGGGTGGACGATGTCGACCCAGTCCGGGTTCGCCGCCGCCTACAGCTCGGCCCGGTCGACGCTTCCCAGGTGGTGCTCACCCGGGCGGACGGGGCGACCGTCGCCTACGTGCGCACCGGCGCCAGCCCGGCCGGGTTCACGCCCCCGCCGGGCGTGTCGGACACCGTCGCCGTGGGGCCTGACAGGCTCGTCACCGTCACCGACCCGGCGGGGTCCGTCTACCGGTTCCGCAGCTCGGGCCAGCTGGACACCGTGACCGGGCCGGTCGACGCCCGCACTCCCGCCGCGCCCGTGCCGACGTGGACGGCAGACACCACGCCCTCGGGCTACAGCACGTCGATCGTGCGGCTGGCCGAGCTCACCGACCCGGTGTCGGGCCGCGAGGTCAGCTACACCTATCAGGGCGTGGGCGCGGGCACGTGCCCCGCCGCCGCCGGGTTCGACCCCGCGCCTGTGGGGATGTTGTGCCAGGTCACCTTCCCCGACGGGTCCGCCACCCGCCTCTACTACCAGACTGACAGCACGCTGGGTGTCAGCTACCTCAGCCGGGTCGAGAACCCCGGCAGCAGCACGGTCGGCCACCCGACGGCGGACTTCGGCTACGACCAGGGCCGTTTGGCGTGGGTGCGGGACGCCCTGGCCAACGACGCCCTCGCCGCCGGCGTGGTCACCGCCAGCGACGACTGGCGCACCGAGGTCACCTACGACACCGCCAGCAGTCGGGTCGCGTCGGTCACCGCCCCCAAGGCGAGCCCGGCGGACAGCGCCCGAGCCCAGCTCACCCTCGAGTACCTGGCCACCAACGGTGCCGGCACCGACGAGACCCGCGTGCACGTCACCGGCGTGGACGACCCCACCAACCCCGACGACTGGGACCGGCGCGTCACCTTCGACACCGCCGGACGGGTGCTGGTCGACCAGCGGGCGGTCAACGCCGCCGCCGACCAGGCGATGAGCACCGAACACCGCTGGGACAGCGCCTCGGACCGGCTGCTCGCCACGATCGCCGACGGCAAGGCGGCCACCACCTTCTACGACCACCGCCTCCAGCCCGTCGCCAGCTACGGGCCGGCCAACAGCACCTGCTTCGACCTCGACCCGGCGTCGGGCTCGTACCGGCTGCCGAACGGCACCTGCGCCAACCCGGCGGCCCCCCACACCAGCTACGAGCACGACACGTCCCTGCACGCCAACGGCTCCTCCGCCCCGTACCAGGGCCTGGCAGTCAGCTGGTGGCCGAACGGGACGATGACCGGCAGGCCCACCAACGCCACCACCGGCATCGACGCCGGCCCGTTGGCCCACAACTGGGCGGCCGGCGCCCCGGCCGGGGCCGTCAAAGCCGACGGGACCCCCGCCCCGGACTTCTCCTTCCGGGCCACCGGCGAGGTGCTCTTCCCCGACGTAGGGGCGTGGACCCTCACCGTCAGCGGCGACGCCGACGACACCGCCCGCCTCTACGTCGACGACACCCTCGTCGCCACCAAGCCGGCCGGCACGGCGAGCGCGTCGGGCGCCTACCAGGTCGCCGACATCGCCGCCCTCGAGACGCCCGACAGCCGCCACGCCCGCCGGTTCCGGGTCGACTACCAGGACCCGGCGGGGAACGCCGCGCTCACCGTCACCTGGGCCCCACCCGGCGGCAGCGCCGTCGCCCTACCCGCGGACGCGGTGCGCCCCCGCTACAACCTCGTCACCCGGGCCACCGCGCACGACACCGGCGGGGCCGCACCCAGCCAGGTCACCCACACCTCCTACGACACCGGCGGCATCGACCCCGCCCTCGGGCTCGTCACCCAGGTGACCGTCGACCCTGCCGGGCTGAACCTGCAGACCGCCACCAGCTACGAAACGGGCGGGTTCCGCAGACCCACGTCCCGCGCCCTGCCCGCCGGCAACACCACCACCTACACCCACTACTCGCCGGGCGCGGCCGCAGCGACGAACGTGGCCTGCACCGCCCAGGACGACACCACCGTCGACCAGGCCGGCTTGCCCCACAAGACGATCGATGCGCCCGCCGGTAACGGCGTGTCCGTGGTGACCGAAGCCGTCTACGACGACTGGGGCCGGCCCGTCGCCGCCCGCTACGGCACCCGGGACTCGGCCGGCGCCGACACCATGGAACTGGACTGGTCGTGCACGACCTACGACGCCCGGGGCCGGGCCGTCTCCCAGACCGTGCCGGCCTACGACGGTGAGCCGTCCCGCACCGTGACCACCAACCACGCGTTCGGCGGCGACCCGCTGGTCACCCGCCAGGCCGACCCGGTCGGGTCGATCACCACCACCGTGGACCTGCTCGGCCGTCCCGTCGCCTACACCGACGTGAACGGCATCACCACCACGACGGTCTACGACCCAGCCACGGGCAGGGTGGTGTCGAACTCGAGCCCCGCCGGGGCGACCACCTACGACTACACCCGGGACGGGCGGCCCACCGTGCAGTACATCGACGCGTCCCGGGTGGCGATGCTCACCTACCACCCGTCCGGGGCTGCTGACGCGTTCCAGGTCGCGTCGGTGAACTACCCCCACTGGAGCGCGCCGGACGGGCTCGGCGGCATGGGCAACGGCTCCACGGTCACCTTCACCCAGGACAGCAACGGGGCCACCAGCGCCATCAGCTACGCGTCCGACGCCTCGGGCGCGTTCGCCACCGACACGGTCACCCGGTCCCGCACCGGGCGGGTCCTCAGCGACACCCTCGACTGGAGCCTGTGGGGCGGGGCGGACAGCAGCGCCGCCTACACCTACGATCCCGCCGGGCGCCTGGTCGGCGCCAGCCTCGACGACGAGGCCATCAACTACGGGTACGGCACCGCCAGCTGCGGGGCCGCCGACGCCGGGCGGAACACCAACCGCACCTCCCAGACCGTCACCCCCAACGGCGGCAGCCCCGCCACCACGACGTACTGCTACGACACCTCCGACCGGCTCACCTCCACCACCGACCCCGCCTATGCGGGCACGATCAGCTACGACAGCCGCGGGAACACCACCACCCTCGCCGGCCAAGCCCTCACCTACGACAGCGCCAACCGCCACCGGGCCACCAGCAAGGCCGGCACCGGCGTCGCCTACACGAGGGACCTGACCGGGCGCATCGTCGCCCGCTCCGTGAACGGCGCCGTCGTCGCCCGCTACTCGTACACCGCCACAGGCGACACCGCCGACCTCACCCTCGACGCCCAAGGCCAGGTCACCGAACAGACCTGGGCGCTGCCCGGCGGCGTCGTCATGACCCGCCATAGCTGGCAGCAACGCTGGAACTACCCGAACATCCACGGCGACATCATCGCCATCCTCGACCAAGCCGGCTACTACCTCGACGGCCCCTTCGCCTACGACCCCTACGGCCAAGCCCTGCGCGGCCAACCCGACACCAACACCACCGACGGCGACTTCGACTACGGCTGGCTCGGCCAACACCAACGCCCCACCGAACACGAAACCGGACTCCAACCCATCATCGAGATGGGCGCCCGCCCCTACCACCCCGCCCTCGGCCGCTTCCTCCAAACAGACCCCATCGAAGCCGGCTCAGCCAACAACTACGAATACGTCGCAGGGGATCCAGTTGGAACTATTGACCTTAACGGTAGAGCAATCTGGTGGGGCGAAAATCAGTTTGGCTGCACGTTCGACTTTCCGAACGGCAATTGGCTATACAAGCGAGCTAGTTCCAACTACACCCGCCTTGGATTCAAGCCGCGCCTATGGTGCCCGCACAATCCTGGCACGATGCAAGCAACAATCGATGTTTACCGTAGGACAGCCTGGTTCTGGACCGAGAATATGGGATCAAACACGTACACAGCAACGGGCGGTCAGAATACTCTAAGACCACAGGACTTTGAGGCGAGGTGCGCCGGCGGCGAGCATACGTACTGGGCGGTCGTCACGTTTGAGACCGCAGCGCCGGACGGCCGTTACTCGTCGTTTACCTACGTCAGCCGGACCTGGCGCATTACATGCTGAACAGACGGGCTCATCGACTCGGACTCTCCGGACGGATTCGCACGACGAGCACTAGCATCGGCTGGAGCGCTATCGCCACTCGAGACCAGATATCCCTTCCTCCTCTCGAACAGTCTACTGACGCCCGATGGTCAGAATTGAGGGCAGAATCGCGAAACAAGCATCCAGGCTGGAGGCATGTACTGACTCTTGTTTGGGGGAACGAGTTCCAGCCGGACGAACGGGGAGTCGGACGCCCGATGTCAGTGTGTGGAGAAGGCGTGGCTGTCGACGTCTTCGCTGCAGTAGGCGACACGAACGTGAGAGTCCTCGGGATCGTCTCGGCGGCCCATCCGCCAGAGCAATGGAACGATGACGAGCTTCCGGAGATCGATGGCTACTTCCGCGAGGTCGCTTTGCACACGAGCGAATTCTGGATTGGGCTGTTCGCTTCTATCCCATACGCTTGAAGCGCTCTGAACGTTTGCGATTTGATCGGCGAAGCCGTCTGGGGACAGTGCGCTTCTGGCAGTGTGGGATGGGCGCTCACGCTGACAGGTAACTTCTGCGTCCTGCAGGACTCCGCTGGCAATGCGATCGTGACGATCGCCGCTGGGGGTGGCGGCGGCCTGGAGGTCTCGGGCGGCGCTGGCGCTTACTACTCCAACGCTCCCACCGTCTTCGACACCCTCGGATGGTCGACATGCGGAGGCGCTGGCTTCTCGGCCTTGGGGACCGAAGGATGCGTCTTCTCAGGGCGAGACGGCAATACCTATTTCTCGACGGTTGCGATGGTTGCCGCAGGCCAGAGATACGGTGGCCATATCGTCGCTGTCTACACCGGGATCGTGCCGGGGTGGGCCGAAGGGATGGTTCGCAGCTTCGTTGGAAGCCGAGCCAGCACGCCACCAGGCGGCGGCGGGGGGTCATGGTAACCCGCGACAATGTGATGGGAGGAGCGCTTTCTCCTGAACGGGACTGTTTGGCATTCGGCCCCATTCGCTTCCGCCGCAGAGCCATGGCGATCGCCTATCCCTTCCTGCTCGGTACCGTGCTGGTACCGCGCTATGGGCCTGCAGCGGCTGCCGCGCTCGCCGTCCTCGCTACAGTAGTGTTCATCCGAACAGCGAAAGCTCGAGTGAGTCACCAAGGTGGAAATCTGGTTATCTCGAACTTCTTCCGCACCATTGCGGTACCTCTGGCGAAGTTTCACTGTGTAAAGTTTGCCGAGCCATGTTCAGCCGGGCTCGCCGCGCGTCTCGAGGTTCGGTGCTACGACGGCCGTACTTGCCGAGCGAGCGGCGTGAGCATCTGGAGCGACGTCCTTTGGGGGGTGGCGTCGTTCGCGAGCAAGACAACGAGGACGCGGGTCACGCGCACTCGTATGTTTATCGAAGGAATCGGTCTGACGTTTGAGGGCTCAACTGCTGAGTAGCAGCTGAACAAGGCGGATTCGCTCAAGCGCCGCTTGGACAGTGACGGCCTGGGTGCGCCGGGATCACCGCCGTCGACCAGGGAGGCTTGCCGCAAGACGGCCGAGATCCCGCCGCCGGCAACGGGGTGTCCGTGGTGACCGAAGGTGTCCACCACGGCTTGGGGCCGCCCGCTACGGGACCCGGGACTCGGCGGGCGTGGACAGCAGGGAGACGGATTGGTCGTGCACGACCTATGACGCCCGGGGCAGGGGCATCTCCCAGACTGTGCCGGCCTATGGGGGTGAACCGTCCCGCACCGACACCGTCACGGCCAACCACGCGTTGGGGCGGCAACCCGCTGGTAGGCCGCCACGCCGACCCGGTCGGGGCGATCACCACCACCGTCGACCTCCTCGGCCGGCCCGTCAGCTACACCGACATGAACGGCGTCACCACCACGACGGTGTACGACCCGGCCACGGGGCGGGTGCCGTCGAACTCGAGCCCAGCCGGGTCGACCACCTACGACTACACGCGGGACGGTCGCCCGACGATGCAATACGTCGCCCGACGGTGCAGTGCATCGACGGTCCCGTGCGGCGATGCTCACCAACCACCCCGCCAGCAGCGCCGCGGACCGGTTCCAGCTCGCCTCGGTCGACTACCCGCATTGGGGCCCGCCGAACGGGCTCGGCGGCATGGGCGACGGCAGCTCGACGGTCACCATCACCCGGGACAGCAACGGTCTCACGAGCTCGATCAGCTACGCGTCCGACGCATCCGGCGCGTCCGCCACCGACACGGTCACCCGGTCCCGCACCGGCCGAGTCCTCAGCGGCGCCCTCGACAGGCGGCTGTGGGGCGGGGCGGACACCAGCGCCGCGTACACCTACGACCCCCGCCGGCCGCCGGGTCGCCGCCAGCCGCGACGACCGGGCCATCAGCTCCGGCTGCGGCACCGCCGGCTGCAGCGCCGCCGACGCCGGGCGGAACACCAACCGCTCCAACCAGACCGTCACCCCCCGGCGTCGTCGAAGGCGGCCCGACCTCCTCGAGCTGGGACCAGGCCTCGTCGAACGTCGAGAAGTCGGGCCCGTCCGGACCCGTCCGTGGGCCCTTGAGTGTCATACCTAACGGGGATACTGGTGGGGTGTTGGAGGAGCTGTCCGCCGCTGTCGATGGTCTCTTGTCGGTGGACGCGCACGGGTTGTCGGACGGGGAGCTGTCCGAGGCGCTGGTCGGGTTGGAGGCCGAGCGGGCGCGCCTGGACGCGGCGGAGGCCCGCCTGGTCGCGATGTGGGACGCCCGCAAGGCGTGGGCGGTGGACGGGGCGCGCAGCGGGGCGGCGTGGCTGGCCTGGCGTTGCCGGCTGCCCCGGGCCGAGGCTCGCCGGCGGGTCCGCCTCGCCCGCTGGGTACGGGACGCGCCGGTCGTGGAGAGGGCGTGGCGGGAAGGCGAGGTCAGCGCCGCCCACGTGGCGCTGCTGGCCCGGGCGTGCACCGCCCGCACCGCCGAGGCGTTCGCCCGGGACGAGAAGGTGTTGGTCGACGCCGCCCGCCAGCTGCGCTTCGGCGAGTTCGCCAAGGTGGTCGCCTACTGGTCCCAGCACGCCGACCCCGACGGCGCCGAGGACGCCGCCGCCGACCAGGTCGCCCGTCGTCAGATGCACCTGTCCCAGTCTCTTGACGGCATGTGGCTCGGGGACCTGGTGCTCGACCCCTTGGGCGGCGCCGCCGTCGCCGAGACGTTGGCGCTCATCGAGGAGGAGCTCTTCGCCGCCGACTGGGCCGAAGCCAAGACACGCGTCGGCGACTCGGTGACCGTTGCCGACCTGGGCCGGACGCCCCCTCAGCGCCGGGCTGACGCCCTCGTCGAGATGGCCGTGCGCGCCCGCGCCGCCCCGCCGGGCGGGCGACGCCCCGCCCCCCTGTTCACCGTGCACGTCGGCTACGAGACCTTCGCCGGACGAGTCTGCGAGCTCGCCAACGGCGCCGTCGTCGCCCCCGGCGCCCTCGTCCCCTGGCTCGACGGCGCCGACATCGAACGCGTCGTCTTCGCCGGCCCCTCCCGGGTCATCGACGTCGGCGCCCACACCCGCTTCTTCGTGGGCGGGGCGCGCCGGGCCATCGAGATCCGCGACCGCACCTGCTACCACCCCACCTGCGACCGAGCCACCCGCCTCCAGGTCGACCACGTCCAACCCTGGGCCGCCGGCGGCGCCACCACCCAGGACAACGGCCGCCTCGCCTGCCCCCACCACAACCGGCTCCGCAACCGCCGAGCGGCTCCCACCTCGCCCGATGACGGCGAACCGCCCTAGCCGTCGGCTGACGATCGGCTAACGAGCGACGGCGCGGGCGCACCACCCGTAGTCGTGCACGTCGACGTCGGCCGAGGCGAAGCCGGCGACGACGAGGCGGGACTCGACCGTGGCCGGGTCGACGGGGTTGTAGATGTCGTCCTCGTGGAAGGACTCCAGCCGCTCGCTGGCCAGGCTGTCCGAGGCGACGAAGACCGCCCCGGGCCGCAGCACCCGCGCCACCTCGGCGAAGATCTGGTCCTGGAGGGCCCCGGTGGGCACGTGGTGCAACATGGTGAAGGACACTGCGCCGCTGAAGCGCCCGTCGGGGAAGGGCATGTCGGTGGCGTCTGCGTGCACCACCTCGACGTTCGTGCCGGCCAGGCGCTCGGCGAGCTCGGCGGCCAGCAGCTCGTCGAGCTCGACGGCGGTGAGCGCCGCCACCCTGGCCCGCAGCAGCTCGGTCGTCTTGCCCGGGCCGGGCCCGATCTCCAGCAGATCGTCACCGAGGTCGGCCGCGCCCAGGGCGTAGGGGACGATCGTGTCGCGCAAGAGCTCGTGCCACGCGTCGCTGGAGAGGAACTCGAGGTGCGCCTGGTTCATAGCCGGGACACTACGGCGGGGCCCGCCTGGCGGGAACGGCCTAGCCTGCCAAGCAATGTCGCCAGACGGACAGGCGCAGGCGGCAGACGGACAGGTCCGCACCGGCCGGGGCTCGTCAGGGGTCACCATCGACCTCGGCCCCGAGGCCCGCTCACCTGGCACCAGCACGCCCAGCACCAGCTGGCCTGGGCGGGCGAGGGCACCCTGCTCATGAGCGTCGACCGGGCGACGTGGGTGCTCCCCCCGTCGCGGGCCCTGTGGATCCCCGCCGGGGTGCCCCACGCCGTGGCCACGGCCGGGGCGACGCGGATGCTCAGCCTGTACCTCGAGCCCGCCCGCTGCCCGCTGCGCTGGGAGGCGCCGACCGTCGTCGGCGCCCGCGGCCTGCTCGGCGAGCTCATCGCCCGCCTCGCCCTCCACGACCTCGCCCCCGGGCCCCGGGCGCGGGCCGAGGCGGTGCTGTGGGACCTGCTCGCCCCCCTGCCCGTGACCACGCTGTCCACCCCGATGCCCACCGACGAGCGGGCGCGCCGGGTGGCCGAGGCCCTCCAGGCCGACGTCACCGACGGGCGCGCCCTGGCCGCCTGGGGGCGGGCCGTGGGGGCGAGCAGCCGCACGCTGGCCCGCCTCTTCCGGGCCGAGACCGGCATGGGCTTCGAGCGGTGGCGCACGAACGCCCGCCTCGCCGCCGCCTTGCCCCTGCTCGCCTCGGGCGGCTCGGTGAACGCCGTGTCCCGTCGCGTCGGCTACGCCACGGCCAGCGCCTTCGTGGCCGCGTTCCGCCGGGAGATCGGCACGACCCCGGCCGAGTACTTCCGCTCGGCCTAGGCCGACGTGGCAGGCTGGCCCCCGTCGCCACGTGAAGGCCACGGCAAGGGGGTTCGGTGACGGCACCGAAGCGGCTGGCGCTCAACGCCTTCTCGATGAACTGCGTCTCGCACATCCAGCAGGGGCTGTGGGTGCGGCCCGAGACACGCCAGGTCGAGTACAAGACGCTCGACCCCTGGCTCGAGCTGGCCCGCGTCCTCGAGGCCGGCTGCTTCGACGCGCTGTTCCTCGCCGACGTGGTGGGCCTGTACGACACGTACCGGGGCGGCGCCGAGACCTCCATCAGCGAGGGCATGCAGGTGCCGGTCAACGACCCCATGCTCCTCATCCCGGCCATGGCCAGCGTGACCGAGCACCTGGGCTTCGCCTTCACCAGTTCGGTGCTCCAGACCCACCCCTTCACCTTCGCCCGCCAGGTGTCCACCCTCGACCACCTGACCCGGGGCCGGGTGGCGTGGAACATCGTGACGTCCTACCTGCCCAACGCCGCCGCGAGCCTGGGCCTCGGGGACCTGCCCTCCCACGACGGGCGCTACGACCAGGCCGACGAGACCTCGAGGTCGCCT
>WHTX01000115.1 GCA_009377505.1 Acidimicrobiia bacterium | reverse complement strand
GGCGTGCCCACGGGCCGCGTGGTGGTGGGCGGCAGCCCGGGCAGGTTCGTGCAGGCCAGCCCGACAGCGCCGACACCTGCGGCCAGCAGCGCCTCGCGTCGGCCGACGCTCAGGCCGCGCTCGCCGCGCTCGCCGCGCTCGCCGCGCCCGACTGCGTCGGCTTCGTCCTCGCCGCGCCCGACGGCCTCGGCCTGGGGCGCGTCGGCGGAGACGCCTCCCTCGGGGCCACATCGGGCGTCGGGGGACGCGCCGCTCGTCGTCGCCCCGTCCTGGGCGCGCTGAGGGCGCGGCCGACGAGGGAGTCGGGTCGTTCCCGCCATGTGTGGTCTGCCTCCGCGTGCAGGCCGACGGCTGTAGCCGTCGGGTGGATGGCTGGCAGGCCGCGACATCCTCCACGTCGCGACACCAGTTCGTCAGGAAGGTGGACCGGAGAGACGAGCAGGTCGTTCCGCCGACACTCTTGTCTCATTACGATTTCGTGACGACGCCACGGTAACCCTGGACGGTCGTCATGGGCAATCGCTCCGTCGGCGGAGGATCGGCCGTCGCCCTCAGCGTGATTGGCTGGTCACGCTAGGTGTTGGACGGCCCGGCGGTGGCGCGGAGGGGGGCGATGGCGGGGCTGGCGAGGTGGTGCGAGCGGGCGGCGGGCTGCCGGTCGCGATGGGCCTCAGGCGGCGTTCCCGCTGTCCCGAGCGGCGTCCAGCGCGGCACGGGCGGCGCTGGCGCGCTCCACCCTGGCGAACACGTCGACGACGGCCCAGTTGCGGCGCTGGAAGTCGGTGGTGAGCTCGGGCGGTGCGGTGCGGCGGGTCATGGGGATGACGGTATGCCGAGGTCGGTGCCGCCCGAATGGGGGGAACCCCTAGTCGTGGGGGGCCGCCGTAGGGGGATCTTCCCGGCGTCGTCGTTCTGACGCCCTGTCGAACGCTGTCAAGTGTGACGGACGACACCAATTGAGGGGCGGTTCAGGCGGCCGGGCCGCCGCGCCGGGGGGATGACGATGAAGCGATCGCGCAGGGGAACCAGCAGTCCTGGGTGCAACAGGGCGCCATCATCGACCTGGCCGGCCAGTCGGCGCCCTGCGCCTGGGACCAGGCCATCGCCAACTGCGGGTAGGCGCTGCTCGACCCGCCAGTCGCCCGCCTTGCCCTGGTGCTCGGCCTCCGTTCCCCGATCTGACGCCATGACAGTTGCTGTGTAGTGTGACCCCCGGCTCATGGACGGCGGTTCAGCGAGGCACGGGCTGCCGTGCCGGGGAGATGGGGCATGAAGCGATCGCGCACGGTCTTCGGCCTGCTCATGTGTGTGGCTCTCGTCGCTTCGGCCTGTGGGGGCGATGACGGGGAGTCGGGCGGCGGCGAGGCCCGTCTGGACGCGTCGGTCAAGGAAGGCGTGGCCAGCCAGATCGGCGAGACGACGGCGACGTCGGCGGCGGCCGCCGAGATCTCCTCGATGGAGGAGTACGAGGCGTTCTGGGCCGAGCAGCGCCAGGTGATCGTCGACAAGATCAAGACGAACGGCTGGGGCGTCGACGAGGCGACGAACACGTTGAACGGCCCCGAGGGCTTCACGATCGACCTGTCCGCCTGCCCGTCGAACTGGAGCAACACGCAGGGCCTGACGGACACCGAGATCAAGGTCGGCCAGAGCACGGCGTTCTCGGGCACCCTGGCTGACTACGGCAACATGTCGCGAGCCATGCAGGTGTACCTGGACTACGTCAATGAGAACGGCGGTGTCACCGACTCGGAGGGCAAGACCCGTACGTTCAACCTGATCGCCAAGGACGACGGCTACGACCCGGCCCGCGGCATCCCCAACGTGGACGAGCTGTTGGACCGCGACCAGACGTTCATGATCCACAACGGCGGCTCGGCGATCGTCATGCGCACCTACGACAAGATCAACGAGCGCTGCGTCCCCCACCCGTTGGCGTGGACGGGCCACCCCGCCTGGGGCGACCCCGTCAACCACCCGTGGACCACCGGCGCCCTGCTCTCGTACTTCACCGAAGCGATCCTCTGGGGCAGTTACATCGAGGAGCACCTCCCCCCGGGTGCGAAGGTCGCTGGTCTGGCGATGAACAACGATTTCGGGGCGGCCTACATCGCCGGCTTCGAGAGCTTCCTCGCCCAGAGCGACCACGACATCGAGTTCGTGTACGAGACGATCGAGCCGACGGCGCCCGACGTGAAGAACGAGATGACCACCTTGGCCGCCGAGGACCCCGATGTGTTCATCGCCATGACCACCGGGGTGACGTGCACGCTCGCCATCCAGGAGGCGGCGCAGAACGGGCTGAACGAGTCGGCCGAGCTGTTGTGGCAGCCCTCGGTGTGCAAGGCGCTGTCCTTCGTCGGCGAGGACGTCGTCGGTGACTCTTCCGACGGTTGGATGATCGCCGGCGGTGGCTACATCGACATCAACGACAGCGGCTTCGCCGACCACGTCGCCATCAAGTGGGCGCGGGGCCTGCTCGAGGACGCTGGCATCGACCCGGGCAGCTCGGGCAACCTGTCGGCCGGCTTCCACTTCGGCTGGCCGCTGGTGGAGGCGTTCCGTATCGCTGGCCAGCTCGACGGTGGGCTGACGAGGACGAACTTCATCCTGGCCTGGCGGGCCATGGACCTGGAGTCGCCCTTCATGCTGCCCGGCGTGCGCCTCACCCTGAACGGCAACAAGGACGCCTACCTGGTCGAGGGCACCGAGTTCGCCCGCTTCGACAGCGCCCAGCAATCATGGGTGCAGGAGGGGGCGACGATCGACCTGTCGGGCGAGTCGGCGCCCTGCGCCTGGGACCAGGCCATCGCCAATTGCCAGTGAGGCACGACGAATGAGGCGTGACGAGTGAAGCGCAGCGACGAGCGGATCCTCACCACCCACGCTGGGAGCCTGCCGAGGCCCGCAGCGCTCGTCGACCTCCTGGCCCGCGCCAATCGGCGCGAGCCCGTGGAGGCGGCGACGCTCGAGGCCGAGGTGGCTCGAGCGGTGCCGGCCGTGGTCGCCCTCCAGCGCGACGTGGGCATCGACGTGGGGAACGACGGTGAGCAGGGCCGCGAGAGCTTCTTCACGTACGTGCAACACCGCATGAGCGGGTTCGGCGGTGCCGGGGAGACGCCACGTGTGTGGCAGGACATCGCCGACTTCCCCGGCTACCTCGAGGTGCGCTCGCGCCAGCGGTCGGCGCACACCCAGGTGAGCTTGGTGCGCCCGCCGCGGGCGGTGGACGAGGTGCGCTACGGCGACACTGCGGCGGTGGAGGCGGACTGCGCCCGGCTCGCCGCCGCGGCCGGGGCGCCGGGCGGCGCCTTCACCGAGAGCTTCCTCACCTCGCCGTCGCCGGGCATCATCGCCACGGCCATGGCGAACGCCTACTACCCGAGCCTCGAGGACTACGTGGCGGCCGTGGCCGACGCCCTCGCCGTCGAGTACCGCTGCATCGTCGACGCGGGCTTCGTCCTCCAGATCGACGCACCGGACCTGGCGATGGAGCACCACGGGCTGTTCGCCGGGCGACCGCTCAGCCAGTTCCTGGACTTCGTCGACCTGGTTGTGGGCGCCGTCAACCGCGCCCTCGAGGGCATCCCCGCCGAGCGCGTCCGCCTCCACGTCTGCTGGGGCAACTACGGCGGGCCCCACGTCCACGACGTCGCCCTCGCCGACCTGCTCGGGCACCTCTACGAGGCCCGGGTGGGCGGGCTGTTGCTGTCCATGGCCAACCCTCGCCACGAGCACGAGTACCGCGAGCTCGCCCGCAACCCGCTGCCCGCGGGGATGGTGCTGGCGGCCGGGGTCATCGACGTGACGACCAACTACGTGGAGCACCCCGAGGTGGTGGCCGACCGCTTGGAGCGGGTGGCCGAGGCGGTGGGAGACCCGCACCGGGTGCTGGCCTGCACCGACTGCGGCTTCGACACCGCCGCCGGTTTCGGTCTCGTGGCCGCCGACGTGGCCTGGGAGAAGCTGCGCTCGCTGCGCGACGGGGCGGCGCTGGCCACGGCGCGGCTGTTCTAGCTGCCTCGGCGTCACTGCTTCTGCAGGAGTTGGTCGACGGGGGCGAAGTCGTCGCGCAGGGGGCGCTCGCCGTCGACGAGCTCGTCGAGCGCCGCGCCCTGGAGCACCTCGACCTCGAGGTCGTGCTCCACGGCGGTGGAGGCGCGCACCGCGGCCGCGTCGAGTGGTTCGGCGCCGGCGACGAGCACGAAGTTGCCGCCGACCTCGAACCGCTCAGGCGGGGAGATGACGGCGACGTGGGGGAACACCTCGCCCAAGGTCGCCAGCTCGGCCCGCAGGAAGCGCAGCGACGCCCGGTCGATGAGGTTGACGAGGTAGAGCCCGTCGGGCCGCAGGACGTCGGCCACCTGTTCGGTGAACTCGACGGTGGTGAGGTGCCAGGGCACGGAGAGCCCGCCGAAGGCGTCGCCGATGACCGAGGTCGGCGCTGCGGGGGCGAGCTCGCGCAGGCTGATGCGGGCGTCGCCGACGTCGACGCGTAGGTCTTCGCCGGTGACGAGGCCGAGCTCGTCGCGGGCGAGGTCGACGAGCACGGGGTCGAGCTCGAGCACGACGCTGGCCGAGCCGGGACGGGTGGCGGAGAGCCAGCGGGGGAGCGTGAAGCCGCCGCCGCCGATGTGCACGGCGTCGACGGGGCCCCCGGTGCTGGCGTCGATGGCCGCGGCCATCATCTGGGTGTAGCTGAAGGCCAGGTGGCGGTGGTCTTCGAGGTCGACGTAGGAGTGGTCGAGGATGTCGAGCCTGAGGAGGCGGCCGCTGGCACGGTCGGGGTCGGGGAGCACCCGGGCACAGAAGTAGGCGCTCTCCCGCTCGCAGGGCCCGTCGAGGACGAGGGTGAGGGCGCCGCCGCCGGCGCCCAGGGCGAGCAGGGGGAGGAGCAGGCCGAGCGGCTGGCGCCGGAGCCAGGCCCAGAGCACGGCGCCGGCGGTGAGCAGGAGCGCGCCGAGGGCGGTGAGGATGGCCGGCGTGGGCAGAGCGGCGACGAGGACGAAGCCGGTGACGAGGGTGCCGAAGATGGCGCCGGCTGTACCGAGTCCCGAGAGGCCGCCCACCACCCTGCCCGTCTCGCCGAGGTTGTCGAGGGTGAGTTTGACGACGGTGGGCGAGACCGAGCTGAGCACGGCGGCCGCGGGGAACACGCTGATGATGGCCAGGAGGAGGAGGGCGAGCGGGTCCGCCGCGGGGACGCTGGGGCCGACGGCGCGGACAGCGGGGACGACGCACAGCGTGAGGGCGCCGCCGAGGACGAGCTGGGGGCCGAGGAGGCGGCGGGGGTCGACACGGTCGGCGAGCGTGCCGCCGGCCCACGTGCCGAGGGCGATGCCGGCGAGGGCGGTGCCGATGATGGCGGTGAACGTCTCGAGGGTGACGCCGACGTAGGGGGCGAGGAGGCGGGCGCCGAGGGTCTCGAGCACGAGGACGGCAGCGGAGGCTGCGAAGACGAGGGTCCCAGCCAGCGATCGGGGCACGACGCCAAGTCTCCCTGCCCGCCGAATCGACGTCGATTCGCCGTCGAATCGACGGGCTCCGGGGCGCGATTCGGCGAGCAGGGCGCCGAATCGGGCCCGGCGACGTCGGCGCAGCTGGCTAAAGTCGCCAAAAGCGACGTGCCGGGCGCGCCCGGCACTCCAGGGGGTACGTGCCATGACGTCGCAGGAGCCGGTGACGGACTGGGCGAAGGACTTCGACTACTTCGATCCCGAGTTCGTGAACGACCCCTACCCGGTGTGGGAGGAATTGCGGGGACGTTGCCCTGTCGCCCACACCGAGCGGCGGGGCGGGGCGTGGATGCCGAGTCGCTACGAAGAGCTGAACCAGGTCACCCACGACACGGAGCACTACTCCTCGGTGATGATCGGGGTGACGGGGCCCAAGCCCGGGGAGTCGCCCCTCCTGGTGGCGCCGCCCATCACGTCGGACCCGCCCGACCACGCCCTGGCCAGGCGGCTGCTGCTCCCCGCGTTCTCCCCCAAGCCCGTCGACAAGCTCGAGCCGACGACGCGTGGCATCGCTCGCGAGCTCATCGCCGACATCAACGCCCGCGGCGACGGCCTGGCCGACGCGGCGCGTGAGTACTCCCAGCACCTCCCCGTGCGGGTGATCTCCTTGATGCTGGGCGTCCCCCGGTCCGACGAGGCGCAGTTCACCGACTGGGTGACCCGCGTCCTGCAGATCGGCCCCACCGACCTCGAGGCGGGCCGGGTGGCCACCAAGGAGGTCCTCGCCTACTTCAAGGACCTCATCGAGCAGCGCACGTTGATGGAGGAGCACCCGGACGACCTGCTCTCCTACCTCATGGACGTGCGCCTCGAGGACGGCGAGCCCCTGAGCGAGAAGCACCTGCTCGGCACGTGCTTCCTCATCCTCGTCGCCGGGATCGACACCACGTGGAGCTCGATCGGCTCGAGCCTGTTGCACCTCGCCACCCACCCCGAGGACCTCGAGCGGCTCGTGGCCGAGCCCGACCTGGTCCCGACGGCCATCGAGGAGTTCCTCCGGGCGTACGCGCCCGTCACCATGGCCCGGATGGTGACCGCAGAGACCACTCTGGGAGGCCAGCAGCTGTGCCCGGGGGACCGGGTCCTGCTGCCCTTCCCCGCCGGGAACCGTGACCCCGCGGTGTTCGATGACCCCGAGCAGGTGCTCATCGACCGCCAGCACAACCGCCACGCCGCCTTCGGCCTGGGCATCCACCGGTGCCTGGGCTCGAACCTGGCCCGCATGGAGCTGCGGGTGGCCGTGGAGGAGTGGCTGGCCGCCTTCCCCACATTCTCGCTGGTGGAGGGGGCCGACGTGCGCTGGAACGGTGGCCAGGTGCGCGGCCCGCGCTCCATCCCCGTTCAGGTCGCCACCTCGGCCTGAGCGGCAGGCGCTAAGGCGTGACGGCCACGACCTTCGTCGCCGTCGAGCACTCCTCGGGACCGCCGCCCACCGGGCGCCGGCACGCCGTCAGCGTGACCGTCGTGTCGCGGGAGAAGCTCGTCGCCACGTTCGGTGACCGGCCGCTCACGTTGATGTTGTTGCCGTTCCAGACCCAGTTCCAGCGCGTCGGCTCACCCGTCGACCGGTCGACGAGCCGCAGGCTCTGCCCGGCCCGGGCAACGGCCGGCTCCCAGGCGAAGTCCGCCACGAGCCCAGCCGGCCCCGGCGCCACGGTGGTGGTCGGCGCTGGCGGCGCCGCCGTCGTGGGCACCGCGGTGGTGGGAACGGCGTCCGTCGGCGCCGGCACGGTCGTCGTCGGCCCCGTCGACGAGGTCGTCGGGCTGGGTGCCGGCGTCCCCGAGGTCGCTGCCACCGGCCCGGTGCCGTCGTCGCCGCCGCCGGCCAACAGCGCCCCAGCGAGCCCGCCCACCACACCGGTGAGCAGGCACAAGACCACCACATAGGCCAGCGGCACCTCCCGGCGTCGCCGGTGCCGCGCTCGAGGCGGCGTAGGCGGCATCGGCGGCGGCGGGGGGACCGTGGGCAGCTTGCCGGTCGTCGGGTACGTCATTTCGGGACCGTACGACTGGCCGCCCGCGCCCGGATCGGGGACATCCCCGATCGACGCCCCCCAAGGGGCGCTACGCCTACCTGTCGAACAGGGTGCGCCATCCCTGTGGGTCGACCCGGTGCCAGTGCCGGGAGTCGCGCCGGCCGAGCGCGACGAGCGCCACGAGCTGGAGGGCGACGGTGACGAGCACGACTGCTGCGTTCTCGTCGCCCGCCTCGGGGCCGGGCGCCTCGCCGGCCCCGACCTGAGCGCCGCCCCCCACACCGCCGCCAGCGGCACCGCTCCCGCCGTCATTGGGCTCGGTCGACAGCGCGGCCACGCAGCAGCACAGCAGGATCACGGTGAACAGCTGGAGCAGCAGCCACGCCCGGGCCGAACGCAACCGCGCGACGAGCACGAGGCAGGTCATCAGCCCTCCGACGACGGCCACGACCCCACCCCATGGCGCCTGGCCACCGCGCAGGCCGACGAACACCCACAACACCGCCCAGCCGAGGGCCGCCGCATGGCCCAGTTGCACGGTGTAGGGGATCGGTTCGGCCACCCCGCGCCGCAGCGGCATCGGTGGGGGCAAGGCTCGATGGGGCAGCGAGGGTGACCCGTTGGACGGCTCGTCCAGCCACGTCGGCTCGAGCGGCTCCTCCGGTCCCCCCGGAATCGTCACCCGACAACCTTGTCACGGGACAAGGGGGCCCCGCTCGCCTCGACCTCGTGTCCTCAGCCCGCGGGCGGGCCCCCAACCACCGTGCGCGCGCGTGAGGGCCCTCCCCCATACGTCGCCGCCCGCCTGCGCCCTAGGATCTGCGTCGTGGCCAGCTGGTACGAACGCGTGGGCGAGCTCCTGGGCCAGCCCGAGCCCACCTCGAGCGTCGACCTCGGGAGCGACCTCGACCCCGCGGACGTCGAGCTCCTGCTGCGCGCCGCCACCGACCTGTTGCCGCCGGCCGAAGCCCTCGAGCTGGCCTCCCGCCTCGAGCCCGACGCGGCACCGGCCGCCCCCCCCTCGTGGGCTGCGCTGGTGACCAGCGGTGGGCCGGGCGAGCTCCTCGGCAGCGACGAGCTCGGTGCCGGCACCACGAGCCTCACCACCGCCGGGCTGGACCTCGACTTCGGGACCGGGGCCGTGGCCTCCTTCGGCACGGTCGACCAACCCGCCGACAGCTGGCCGACCGATGACGACGACGCGTCACGAGAGGACGCAAATCTCGGGCACACCGTCACCGGCCAGGACGAGCCGTTCGACGTCGGCGTGGGCGACAGGGCCCTCATCGCGCCCGATGTGACGGTCGACGTCCCGCCGGGTGAGGACGAGGGCCCCGACGACGGCTCCTGGCCCGACGCCGACCACCTCGAGCACGACGACTGGGACTGACTGATTCGCCCGACCAGCCCCGGGGCACGCACCCGCCGGCCTCGGTCGTTGGTACGAGCTCGGCGACACGGGGTGGCGCGCCCGTCGGAGCGGGGTGGGTGCGCTTGGTCTGCGGCCCTGGGCAATGCTCCGGTGATGAAACGCTCGTGCGGGGACGGCGTGGCCGGCGGGACGCGGGGGCGCGGCCCGGGCCGGGCTGGCGGCAGCGGCCAGCGCGCCGGCTGGCCGTTTCGTCACCGGGGAAACAGCCAAGGACACCGCGAGGCCCGTGCCTCGCGCCAGGCGCCAGGTGGCGAGCAGCGCGAAGGTTCGTGCACCGCGGCGGTGGAGGTTCCTTCGCGGACCGTGGTCGGTAGGCATCCGCCGGCGCATCAGGGCAGCAGGTTCGCCCGGGCGATCGCCTCGGCCACGTCGAGCTGGCCGTAGCCGTAGCGCAGGTGGTGGGCCGGCACCGGCACCGTCGGGTCCCAGTCGGCCGGCGCCCCCAACGCCAGCCAGAACGGCTCTCCGGCCCGGATCCGGCGCGCCGACGAGCAGAGCAGCGCCTTGACCTGGGCCACGGTCGCCGCCGGGCGCAGGGCGCGCACCGCTGCCGCCGTGGCGGCCACGAGCGGCGCGGCCAACGACGTCCCCTCGGCCGGGGCCGCGTTCACGTCGTCGAGGCACGTCAGGTAGTTCGTGGCCAGCGCGCACAGGTCCAGCGCGTCGCCCCGGTTCGTCCCCCGCCCGCTGCCGAAGTCCCAGTACTGCTCCTCACCGTCCGCGCCGAGCTGGGTGCTGCCCACGGTCAGCGTGCGGGGGTGGGCGGCGAGGGGGAAGTCCACCCAGGTGATGGTGATGCCGTTGGAGGTCGCGTCGAGCCGAGTGCTCTGGGACCCGTCCACGTTCCGCAGCCGGGAACGGTCGTTGCCGGCGGCCACGACGATCAACATGCCGGCGTCGACGAGGCTGTTGACCCGCCACTCCGAGTGTGAGTCCCAGCCGGTGAAGTTGGGCTTGAACGACAGCGACACGATCCTTACCCCCGACGCCACCAGCTCGTCGAATGGGTCCCAGAACACCTCGGGCCCGAACGTGTCGCTGCGCTGCACGGCCACGTGGCGCAGGTTGGGCGCCACCCCCCAGACGCCCTGGTGGCCGTTGCCCGACGCCACCCCGAAGACCTGCATCCCGTGGAGGGGGGCGGGCGTGGTCGCCGCGTGGCCCCCCACCACCGCCCCCTGCCAATCGCGCAGCTCCACGTCCACCCCGGCCAAGAAGGGCGAGGCGGCCACGACGCCCCGGTCGACGGTGGCGAAGGTGCCGGGTACCCCGGCCGTGCCCGCGGCGACCAGCGCCGCCCAGGCGTCGGGAGCCTCCATGCGCTGGAGGGGCACCGAGGCGGGCTGGGGGGCACCCTGGTACTGAGCCAGGTAGAGGCCGAGGTCGACGAGGTCCACGACCGGGCTGACCAGGCTCGGCTCCCCGTAGCGGAACACGCCCTCGGCCACGTAGGACTCCACGACGCGCAGGTGCCGCCGGAAGTCGCGGTCGCGGAACTCGACGACGTACGCGTCGGGCTCGGGGAGCGGACGGAGCACGTCGGCGTCGATGCCGTCGAACAGCTTGCGGACCTCGTCGGGCACCCGTGCCTCGGCGCGGGGGCCGCTCTGGCCGGTGGCGTCCCGGCCGAGGCGCACCAGGTAGCGCCGGTCGACCATGGGCCGGCCCCGCTCGCCGGCGTCCACGATGAACCCGATCCGCAGGTCGTCCCCGTCGAAGCCGGCGGTCGCGGCCACCCGCCTCAAGCCCTCGGCCCGCTCACGGTCCGCCCAGCCCCGCTTCGGGTCGTCGCGCAGCACGATGAACCCACTGGCCGCCGGCCGTTCCGTCGGCTGGAGCCGGTCATGGTCGACGAGCTCGAGGCCGAGCTCCTGGCGGGCGGCGCCGGCCAGGCGCTGGGCGCGCTCGGGCTCGAGCGGGCGGGGCGAGGCCACGACGAACAGGTCGAGGCGAGGCCGGATCGCCAGCACTTCGGACCCGACGCGCAGGTACGGCTCGTCCGGCGCCACGACGGCGAAGGTCCACGCCGCGGGCTCCGCCCTGGCGGTGATGGACACGGGCACGAGGCGCAGCCCGCCGTCGATGCGCGCTTCCACCCGGTAGGTCCCCGGCGCCACCCGGGCCCGGTAGGAGCCGTCGGGGGCGGGCTCGAGCTGGGCCCGCTCGGCCCCGGCCACGAGCTCGACCGCCTTGGCCCCCCGGACGACCTCGCCGTCGCGCACCAGCGTGACGCGCACGTTGCGCCCGTCCCCATCGGTCACGTCCTGCTCGGCGGCCGGGCGCTCGGCCGTGGGACGCTCCTCGGGGAGCCCGCTGTCCGCGGTGCCCGCCGGGCCCCATGGCGGCTTCGTCGGGCGCCCCTTGCGCCGGACCAGGATGCCGACGGCCCCCGCCCCGAGGGCGGCGAGCACCGCCACGATCCGTCGACGAGCCTTGTGGTCGGCCATCTGCGCTACCTCCGTGCTGGAGCGTGGTCCGGTTCGCCCTCCCACACAGGTGCGCGGCCGGCCGCGGGCCGGCATGGCGCACCTGTGTCCCTGCGGCCGCCCGGCGCGATCCGGGCCGAGAGGCCCTACTCGGCCTCGTTCCGGCAGGTCACCTGACCTGTTCGACGGGGCCCGTGAAGGCTCACGGCTAGCATCGCGAGCGGAGGAGAGGGAGCCGGTGGGATACGTCGTCGGTGTTGATCTGGGGACAACCTTCACCGCCGCGGCCGTGGTCCGCAACGGCTCCTCTTCCATGGTCACCCTGGGTCACCGCTCGACCGCTGTACCCACCGCCGTCTTCGCCGCCGAGGACGGTGCCCTGCTCGTCGGCGAGGCGGCCATCGCCGCCGGCCTGGCCGAGCCCGAGCGGCTGGCCACCGAGTTCAAGCGCCGCCTCGGCGACGTCACCCCCCTGCTGCTCGCCGGGCGCCCCTGGTCCCCCCAGGCGTTGCTCGCCAAGGTGCTCGCCGCCGTGCTCGCCCAGGTCTCCACCGAGGAGGGCGGGCCGCCCGACCTGGTCGTGCTCACCCACCCGGCGAACTGGGGGCCCTTCAAGCGCGAGCTGCTCGACGACGTGGTGCGCCTGGCCGGGCCCGGTGCCCCCGTGGCCACGCTCACCGAGCCCGAGGCGGCGGCGGGTTGGTACGCCACCCAGCAGCGCCTGGCCGACGGGGCCACCATCGCCGTCTACGACCTCGGGGGCGGCACGTTCGACGCCGCCATCCTCGCCCGGCGCCAGGGCCGCTTCGCCATCCTCGGGAGGCCGCTCGGCATCGAGCACCTCGGCGGCATCGACATCGACCACGCCCTGCTCGGGGCGACCCTCGACCGCCTCGGTGTGGCCGCCACGTTCGCGCCGACCACCACCGACGCCCGCCAGCGGCTCGCCCGCCAGCGCCAGGCCTGCACCGAGGTGAAGGAGGCGCTCTCGTCCCGGGCCAACGCCTCCCTCACCAACTGGCTGACCGGCGAGCCCCCGTCCCTGGTCGTCGAGCGGGACGGGTTCGAGGCCCTGATCGCCCCCCTCGTCGACCAGACCGTCACCGTCCTCGGCCAGGCCGTGGCGGAGAGCGGCGTGCCCGCCGACCGCCTCGACGCCGTGCTGCTCGTCGGCGGGACCTCGCGCATCCCCGCCGTGGCCGAGCGCCTCTCGGACCGCCTCGGCCGGCCGGTGACCGTCGACGTGCACCCCAAGAACGCCGTGGCGCTGGGGGCGGCCCTCGACGCCGCCGCCCGCGTCGCCGCCGAGCCCCGCCTCGCTGCCGTCACGCCGGCAGGTCGTGCCCTGGCTGGCGCGCCACCCGCTGGCCCTGGCCCAGGTGCCGGGGGCCCGGCGCCGTCTGGAGGCCGGGGCGCGGAGGGGGGCGACCCGAGCGGGGAAGGTGGCCCTGGTGGCCAGGCGCCCGCCTCCGTCCCTGGCCCCGCTCGAGCAGCAGCCGGTACGGGGGACGCGGCCCTGCGCAGCGGGCTGGCGGCGCAGCGGCGAGCGGCCCGGCAGCGGCGGCTCCGCCAGAGGCTGGGGGTCGGGGGGGCCGCCGCGCTGGCCCTCGTGGCCGGCTACCTCTACCTGCGGCCGGGGTCGGGTGACGCCACGGTGAGCGCGGCGTCCGCCGAGGTCGGCGTGCTCGAGGCCGAGGTGCCCGAGAGCTGGGTATTCCGGGAGGAGGGGAACTGGGACGAGGTGCTCGACGGCACTTCCCAGGAGCTCGGCCCCGTGGCCCTGCTGGTGAACCCCGGCCAGACCAAGGTCGAGGACCTCATCGGCGACGACCGGCCGTTCCTCTTCACGACGGTCTTCGACGACGACGTCTTCGCCGGCCGCAGCATCGAGGCCTGGCTCAGCGCCACCTCCGAGCCGTGGAACGCGGACAACAACCTCTGCTCGGCCATCGACAACGTGGCGACCCGGGACGACCTCGTCGAGCGCCGCTACAGCCAGTGCCGGGGCCCAGGGGGGTTCCTGCAGCGCATCGAGCAGATCGACGGGCGCTCCGTGTACGGCCTGGTGCGCTACACCGAGGACCTCAGCGAGCGCCGGGCCCGGGGGATCCTCGACTCCATCGACCTGAGCGCGCCGGGCTGAGGCCGAGGGCCCGCCCCGGTCACAGATGGAACCGGGAGGCTCGCCGCAGGTGGGCGAGCCGGCGGCGGCGGCGCCTCGAACGGATGGCCCACAGCCCGGCGAGGCCGAGGGCGGTGGCGAGCACCTCGGGCCAACCGAGCACCGGGCCGCTGCCGCCCCGCGTCATCAGACGGCCAGCGGCGAGCTCGCCGCCCGCCCCTGAGCCGAGCACCTCGACCGGGCTGCGTGGGCCCGGGCCCGTGCTGCTCGCCTCGACGGCGTCGGGGACGCCGGTCGCCGCCAGGGTGGCAGTCGCCACCAGGGTGGCCGTCGGCGTCGACGTGTCCCGCGCGCCTGTACCCGGCTTCTCCTGAGCCTTGCCTGGCACGCCCCGCGAGGTCGCCGGGCCCCGTCGCGGCGTCGGGCTCGGCGCGGGCGCCCGGCTGGCCGCCAGGCCCACCGAGAGCTGGTGCGCGCCCAGCCCGGCGCCCGCCCCCGACCCCGGGCTGGCCAGGCTCACCTGGCTGGCGTGGGCGCCGAGACCCTCGCCCTCGTCGGGCCCGGCCGGGCCCGGCGCCACCTCG
>WHTX01000114.1 GCA_009377505.1 Acidimicrobiia bacterium | reverse complement strand
CGAAGGATGAAGCCGCTCGGACAGCGGGCAGCGCCCGAACGCCGCCGGGCAGATGCGGCCGCCCGCGGACGAGCAGACCGGGCCCCTGGCCTCGGTCGCCAGCCGGGCGACGTGTTCGTCGATCTCGGCCCGGCGGGTGAGATCGTGCTCGAAGGTCACCTCCCGGCTGCGCGACCGCGGCACGTGGGGCTCGTCCAGCACCGGTGAGTCGTCACCGCCCAGGCCGAGCACCCGGAGGTAGGGCCCGGTCCTCGGCCCGAACCGCCGTGCCAGCTCATGGTGGTCGGCCATGGCCAACTCCACGACGGTGGTGACGCCACAGTCGTGGAGCCGTGCCGCCGTGCGCTGGCCGATGCCCCAGATGGCGGTGACGGGCCGGTCTCCCATCGTCTCGATCCAGGTGCGCCGGGTGAGCCGGGCGACGCCCCCCGGCTTGGCGAACCCGGTCGCCGTCTTCGCCTGCAGCTTCGTCTCCCCGATCCCCACGGCGCAGGACAGGCCCGTCTCGGCGAGCACCCGGGCCTGCAGGACCCGGGCGAGATCTTCGGGCTGGCGGCTGGAGGCGCCCACGAAGGCCTCGTCCCAGCCCCACTCCTCGACCACGACCGGGAACGACCGCAGCGTCGCCATCACCCGCGCCGAGGCGGCCTCGTAGGCGGGGCGGTCGGACGGGAGGAACACCGCGTCCGGGCACTTGCGGGCCGCGAGGCGCAACGGCATCCCCGACCTCACGCCGAACGCCCGCGCCTCGTAGGACGCCGTTGCCACCACCTGTCGCGGCCGGCTCGGATCGCCGTCCCCACCGACCACCACCGGGCGCCCGGCCAGCTCCGGGCGCCGCAAGACCTCCACCGCGGCCAGGAACTGGTCGAGGTCGACGTGGAGGACCCAGTCGCCGTCGCCCGAGGCCCGGCTGCCCTGTCGGGGAGGCGTCAGGGGCGTGCCCACGGCTGGTGGACCCATCCCGGTCAACCGAACACGAAGCCCTCGTAGTCGTTCGCCGCGACCTCGGCGAGCCGCTTGCGATAGCGGGGCGCTCCCCCGTTGTAGATGAGGTAGCGGGGCTTGTCGTGGCCCTCGACGTTGGAGTTGTAGCCCGTGAACCACGACTTCGCCTTGCTCAGCAGCAGCAGCGCATACATCTCCTTGACGTGCTCGGTCCACTCCTCCTCGGCCTCGGGCGTGGGCTCGACGGAGCGGTAGCCGTGGTCGTGGAGGTAGGTGACGAGCTCGGTGGCCCAGTCGACGGCGTCCTCGATGCCGCGGGGGAAGTTCGTGGAGACGGACCCGCCCTGGGGGCCGGCCAGGGTGATGAGGTTCGGGAACCCCGCGGTCTGCATGCCGAGGTAGGTGGCGGGCCCGTCGCGCCATTTGTCCCGCAGGCTCGCCCCGTTCGCCCCGGTGAACTCGATGCGGTCGAAAGCGCCGGTGACGGCGTCGAAGCCGGTCGCGTACACGATCACGTCGAACTCGTAGTCCCGGCCCGACGTGCGGAGGCCCGTCGGGGTGACCCGCTCGATCGGCGTCTCGTTGATGTCCACCAGGTCCACGTTGTCGCGGTTGTAGGCCTCGTAGTACCTGGTCTCCATCGGCACGCGCCGGGTGCCGAACCCGTGGTCCTTGGGCACCAGCTTCTCGGCGACGACCGGGTCGTGCACGCGCCCCCGGATCTTGTCGGCGATGAAGGACGTGAACTCCGCGTTGGCGTCCTCGTCCATCAGCACGTCGCGGAAGTTGCCGAGCCAGACGCCGAACCCGGGCGAGGCGTAGAGCTCCTCCCAGAACGCCAGGCGCTCCTCCTCGGGCACCTCGAACAGCTTGCGACGATCGGGCCCGTGGATGAACCCGCCGGGTGTCTGGCGGCACCGTTCGAAGATCTGGTCGTAGGACGCCTTGATCCTCGCCTGGGCCTCGTCGTCGATGGGGCTGTTGTGCAACGGCGCGCACCAGTTCGGCCGCCGCTGGAACACCGTCAGCTCACCGACCTTGTCGGCGCTCTCGGAGATGACCTGGACGCCGGTGGCGCCCGTGCCGATGACGGCCACCTTCTTGCCCTCGAGCTCGATGGGCTCCGCCGGCCAGTTGTAGGTGTGGAACGAGACGCCCTCGAAGTCGTCGACCCCCTCGATCGTGCGCATCGTCGGCGCCGAGAGCATGCCGATGGCCGTGAGCAGCAGCCGGCTCGTCAGGGCGCGGCCGTCCTCCAACGCCACCCTCCAGTACCGCGCCTCGTTGTCGAAGGTGGCGGCCCGCACCTTGCAGTCGAACTGCATGTGCGGGCGCAGGTCGAACTTGTCGACCACGTGGTTCAGGTAACGCAACGTCTCGGGCTGGCCGGCGAAGTGCTCGCTCCAGTCCCACTCGTCCAAGAGCTCCTTGGAGAACGAGTAGCCGTACGTGTAGCTCTCCGAGTCGAACCGGGCCCCCGGGTACCGGTTCCAGTACCAGGTCCCCCCGACGTCGCCGCCCGCCTCGAGGACGGTGACGTCGACCCCCAGCTCCAGCAGCCGGTACAGCTGGTAGATGCCGCACACCCCAGCACCGACGATGATCACGTCGTGCTGGGGAGCCACGTGCTCGTCCATCCGTCGTTCGCCCTCGGCCATTGTTGAAGCCTAATTCAGCGCCCGGCCCTGCATCGGCGAGCCCGTCTGCAGCGCCGGGCGGGCAGCTCCGTCGGCGCAGGGCCCGTCAGGGAGACCGTCGGATCACTTCCACGGCCCCGGGCGGGATGGCCGCCCGGTGCTTCGACGAGCGCGACGACCGCCCCAGGCCCCGCCGGGGATGGCACCGTGCGACCCGGCGGAAGCTGCCCAGGCTGCGGTGTCCGTGCTCACCCGGCCCGCGGGGGCCGCGGGTCGTACCCTCGACGAGGAGCGGGAGCATGTCGTCCACGAAGCGGCGCACGTTGGCCTCGCCCATGCGCGGCTGCACTGCCTGTCGAACAACATGAGCATGGGCAGCGGGTCGGCGGCACCGCCGAAGACGCCCACGAGGGAGATCGTGCCCCGCGCCGCACGATGTCGATGGCCGCCCCAGGGCGGCCAGTCGGTCGACCCCGGCGACGTTCATCAGCCTGGCCTCGAGGGAGTCGGGCAGCAGCGACGACACGGGCCGGGGCCACCTTCCCGACGGGCGGGCCGTGCGCCTCCACGCCGAGGGCGTCGACGACGGCGTCAGGGCCCCAGGCCCGGCGCGCTCCGGTGGTCAATCGTTCGGCGGCGCTTCGGAGATGGCCCCCACCAGGTCTCCGACGTGGCTGTCGGGAAGGGCGCGGGCGACGTCGGCCTGGCTCACCATGCCGACGAGCTGGGTGCCGTCGATGACGGGCAGGCGGCGCACGTTGTGGCGCTTCATCGTGCTGATCGCCTCCTCAGCGGAGTCGTCCGCACCGATCGTGACGACCTCGGGCTGGTCGGTGATGTCCATCACCCGCACCGACGACGGGTCCCTGCCCTCGGCCAGCACCTTCACCACGAGGTCGCGGTCGGTGACCATGCCTTCCAGGTGGCCCTGGCCGTCGCAGACGGGCAGCGCACCGAACTTCTCGTCCCGCAGCTTCCGCGCCGCGTCGAGCACGGTGGCGCCGGCATCGATCCACTGCGCGCCGGGGGTCATGATCTCACGTGCTGTGGTCATGTAGCGCTCCTGTCTTGGCGCTGCTCTCTAGTTCTTGTCCCCATACCCCCGGGCACGGCGCCCAGACACCCTCGGCCATGGATAGGGCCTGCCGGGTGGGGTACCCGCCGATCGGTCAGGCGACCGGGCCGGGGCGGCTCACCCGAGGCGGTACACCGAAACATGCTGGGGGCTGGTCGACACGTACGCCGAACCGTGCCAGTCCGCCCAGCGGTGCTCGAGTCGCATCCCGGCGAGTTGCGCCATCAGGTCGAGCTCGGCGGGGTGCGCGTAGCGGTGGACGACCGGGTAGACGCGCACGCCTGCCGCGCCGCCGAGGACGACCTGCGTGGTGCGCAACACCTGGCTGGCCCGGTCGTGCTCGGCCACGACGAGGCCCACGTACCCGCCGGCCAGCTTGCGGGTGCTGAGCTGGCTGTCAGGGCCGACAGCGGCGTCGGGCACCCAGGCCTCGACCACGAAGCGGCCGCCGGGGCGCAGGTGCCGCGCCGTGCTGGCGAAGCAGCGAACCTGTGACGCCTGGTCGGGCAGGGCGAAGATGGTGTTGAAGGTGATGGCGGCGAGGGCGAACGTTCCGGGCACGTCGAGCTCGGCGAAGTCCCCGACGGTCGTGGAGACTGCCTCGCCGCCGGGCTTGGCGGCCAGCAGGGCGAGCATCTCGGGGCTGCCGTCCACGCCGTGCACGGCGAGGCCCCGCTCGGCGAGGGGGATGGCCAGCCGCCCGGTGCCGACGCCGAGCTCGAGCACCGGCCCACCCGCGGCCAGCCCGGCCAGGCGCGCCACCGCGCCTTCCGTGTCGAAAACGCCCTCGTACAGCGCGTCGTAGTCGGCGGCGATGAACCGGCCGTACTCGGCGGCGTCGTGGGGTCCCGTCATCGCCCAGCGACCGTCGCCGCCGCGAACCGCCGGCGCAGGGCCCGGCGCGGCGTCGCCGCCCGGGCGAAGGTGGTACCGGCGTAGCGCACGCCGCCGTGCCGGCGGCGCTGGCCCAGCGCCAGCCACGAGCAGACGCCCCGTTCGAGCACCCAGAGGGGGGCGAGCAAGGACGACGACGCCGGGAAGACGGCCGCTCCCCCGGCCCGGCACCGGCCACGCTCGGCGATGAGCACGAGCGCGCCCGCCGCCTTGCCCACGGTCCGCCACTGGCGCCGCACCACGGCCCAGCAGAGCAGGGGCACCACCGACAGCTCGAGCAGTAGCCGGACGGGCGTCGCCGTGCTGTCGTACGCCTGCCGGACGCGCTGGCCGACGAACTGCCCGATGGTCGGCGGCACCCGGCGGACGAAGAGCTCGGGCGCGTGCCGTACCCTTCCACCTGCCGCCTGCACGGTCCGGATCAGCTCGAGGTTCTCGAAGAGCACGTCGGCGTCGTAGCCTCCGGTGCGGGCCAACGCGGCGCGGCGCACGCCCAGCGTCCCCGGGTAGTCGGCGGCCACGGCGCGGTTCAACAGTGTCCTCGCCGTGTCCCAGCGGGCGTGCCACGGCAGCGGTGAGAAGTGGTTCTGCGGCCGCACCAGGTCCGCGCCCGCCAGCAGGGCGGCCATACGATCGAGCCCGGCGTCGTCGTAGCGGACATCGTCATCGGCCAGCACCAGCAGTTCCGAACGGGCCAGCCCGACGCCCGTGAGCACGCCGTTGACCTTGCCGGAACGGCCCTGGCGGCTGGGGTCGAGCGGCACATGGCGCACGCCGTGGCCAGCGGCGGTGTGCACACCGCCCTCGAAGGCGGCGGCGTGGGCAGCGAAGAGCTCCGGGGCGGAACCGTCGACCACGATCACGTCGGCGACACGGGCGACGCCCCGCAGGTACGCGGCCAGCTCGCCGACCGGTTCGGCGCGCCACCGCCGGAAGGGCACGATGTAGGTCAGCACCCGAGCGGCGCCCGCAACGAGCTGTGCCCGGCCTCCCAGGCCTCGAGGACGGCGGCGGCGAACCGGCCCTCCACGAGGTTGGCGGCTTCGGCGCCGAAGACGATGTCGGCGGCGAGGCGGGGCTGCTCGACGGCGAGCCGGCCGGCCATCTGGTGGGCGGCGACCTCGGCGTGCGCCTCGTCGGCCTCGATGTGCACGTCGTAGAAGCGTCGGGCTCGGGTGCTGGCCCCGAACCTTTCGAGCGCGGCGCTGTAGCGGCCCATGGGCCCGACCGAGGTCATCTCGAAGAGCGCGAGGTGGCCCACGAGGGCGCCTCGCAGCCGCCGGTGCAGGCCGCACATCGAGATGAGGTTCGTGGTCGCCAACGTGGTGCCGGGTACGAAGTCGAGGTAGCGCCCGTACGTTGGGTCGAGGAGGAGCTCGGCCATGGTGTCGGCGAAGAGCGTCGAATGCATGGTCGCCTCCACGCCATCGCCGTACTCCTCCATCTGGACCTGGATGACCGCCGCCTTCGGCGCGCCCTCCAGCCGGGGGATCGCCCAGGTGTGGGGGTCGGCCTCCTTCAGCTGGTAGGGCGACCGGTGCACGACGAACTCGCGGAACTGGCGGAGCGTGCCCCGAGTGGCCAGGTACGTGGAGAGCGAGGGGCCCTCCGCCTCGGCCAGGGACCCGAGCGCGGCGACGACGTCGACATCGGACCGAAGCCGGCGCGCGTCGCAGCGCTGCCGCAGCGCGGCCTCGAAGGGCTCCTCGAGCCCGGCGCGAAAGGCGAGGAGTGGTGGATGCCACTCCCAGCCGTCCCCCACGCCGGCGAAGGACCGGTAGTGGAGCTCGTAGCAGCAGTACAGCGCCAGGTGGAGGTCGTCGCCCCACGGGTCGTCGACGGCGAACCGCTCGGGCATCGACGCTGGGTCGCCGACAAGCCGGGACAGCAGCACCTCGCTCAGCGGCCCCCGAGGCCCGGGGAGGGGAGGTGCCTCGCTGCGGGCGCGTGGCGCCGTGCAACTGCCGCTGGCGAGTGGGTGTCATGGACGTCTCCCTGGTCGGTCAGGAACGCCTACCCGCGGCCCCTCTCGTCCAACCGTGTCGTCCAACCGTGCCCACGAGGGTGGACGGGTCGGCCCGGGGGGCAGCGACGGCTATGGCCGCACCACTCACGCCGGTTCCGCTGCGCCGGCAACGCCCCGTCACCCCCAGCCGGGGGCGGGCACCGCTGGCAGAGCGCCGTCGAGCGGTGGGCGGAGGCGCCGGCACTCGACGCGTTGGTGGCCAAGGCCCGTCCCGGAGGCCGTCCTCTACGTCTGGGGGGCGGGACCGCGGCCGGGGCGGCGCCTACGATGCGCCGGTGCCGCTCGAGCCGCTTTCTCCGTCGGCAGGCGACCGCTTCGCCGCGGCGGTGGCCGGCTTCCTCGAATCAGCACACCTCGTAGCGCCCGACGCGCTCCCCTCACTCATCAGCACCACGGCCCGAGCGCTGGGGGCGACCGCGGCAAGCGTGTGGTTGGCCGACCACCAACAGCGCTTCCTCGTTCGGGTGCCGGGACGAGCCGGCGACGAGCGGCATCCGATCGAGGGAACGATGGCCGGCCGGGCGTTCATCAGCAGTGAGGTCGTCGAGGCGTCCCACGAGTCTGACCGCGGGCCGATGTGGGTGCCGCTCCTCGACGGGGTCGACCGGATCGGCGTGCTCGAGCTCGAGGTCCCGGCCACCACCGACGAGGTCGCGGGACGGTTCCGACATCTCGCCTCGATCGCCGCGGCGGAGCTCATCGCCCGCGGCCAGTACAGCGACATCTACACCATCACCCGCCGCCAACGCGCCATGTCACTCGCCGCCGAGATGCAGTGGCAGGTGCTGCCGCCCAACAGCTTCGCCGTCCGGGACCTCTCCGTCGCCGCCATGCTCGAGCCCGCCTACGACGTCGGCGGGGACGCCTTCGACTACGCCTACCAGGACGGCGTGCTCCAGTTCGCCATCTTCGACGCGGTAGGCCACGGTCTCGAGTCGAGCCTGATGTCCACGCTGACGGTCGGGACATACCGCCACCGGCGACGCTCGGGGGACGAGTTGGACCGCACGGCGCGAGCGATCGACACGATGATCGCCGATCAGTTCGGGGATGCCCGCTACGCGACCGGCCAGCTCGGGCGCGTCGACGTCAGCTCCGGGCGCCTCACCCTCGTGAACGCCGGCCATCCGCCACCCCTCCTCATCCGCAACGAGCGTGTCGTCGGGCCGCTCACCTGCCCCCCACGACTGCCGTTCGGGCTCGGGCACCTGGCGAAGGAGCCGCCGGGACCTATGTTCGACGAGCAGCTGGAGCCCGGCGACGCCCTGCTCCTCTACACCGACGGCGTGGTCGAGGCGAGGCGCTCGAGAGGATCGGACTTCGGCCTGGAACGCCTCGAGCACTTCCTCCACCGCGCCTTGGCGTCCGGGCTCCCCGTGGCCGAGATGCTGCGCCGCCTCTCCCATGAGGTGCTCGACTACTACGGCGGCCAGCTGCAGGACGACGCGTCCATGCTGCTCGTGCGCTGGCACCCTGCTCGCTGAGCGCGGTGGTCGAGGCAGAGCGGCGGCAGCGTCGGTGTCGCCGGTCTCGGGGCGACAGCACGGCCCCGTCGACATCGTCACCGAACGCGCCGAAAGGAGGTGAGACGCCCCCGACGTCGCGCCGAGCCAGATCTCAGGCCTGCTGCTGCCCGCGGAGGCGGCCCACGATGCTCCTGGCCGTCTCGCGGCCCCTGTCCACCACCTTCTCCGCCACCTGGGTGATCCCCGGCGGTGCGTAATCGGTGATGATCTCGTACCAAGTCGTCTCGCTCGGCGCCTCCTGGAGGCCGTCGAGCCTCTGGCGTGTCTCGCAGAACGCCTCGTCCCCGTGCCAGGCCTCCCAGTCGGCGCGGCTCAGCCACGTCCCGATGATCACCCGGCCGTTCGGCTCGTCGAGGGGGATGAGGAGCTGGCTCCGCACGAAGCCGGCCCGGCCCTGCACGCTCATGAGGCGCTGCCGCATGGCGGCGTCCCATTCCGGTTCCGCGCCCTCCCGGAGCGTTGCATGGGTGACAACCGTCATCATCGCGCTCGACCTCCCTGGTCCACCCCCGAAGTCCTTCCGCCGTGCTTGGAGCAAGCGTCACGGACGACCGCGGCGCTGTACGCGGGCAACGGCCCTGTCCAAGCCCGGGGATCGGAGACGCCGCGGCCGGAGTCGGCCCCACGGCGCGAGGCGCGGGACTCGGCGGGCAGGTTGTGGGGTAGCTGTGGGGCATGGAGCGATCCGGAACCACCCCGTCCTTCGGCGTCGAGGCCGGAGAACTGGCCGACGTGGCCGAGCTGTTCGAGCTCGCCGGCCCGTTCCTCTCCGTGTTCCTCGATACCGAACCCGATATGGAGAACGCCGCCCAGCGCTTCACGGCCCGCTGGGCGAGCCTCCGCCAGCGCCTCGCCCAGCGCGGCGTCCCCACCGGCTTGCTGGACCAGGCTGGTGAGCGGCTCACGGCCGAGTACGCCAGTGGTCCGGCGGTCGCTGTGCTGGCCAGCGCCCAGGGCCGGGCGCTGACCGTCGTCGGGCACACGGCGCTGGGCCCGGAGGTCGCAGCCTGGGACTCGCTCCCGCGCGTCGCGCCCCTGGTCGCCTGGCACCAGTCGAGCCCCCCGGCATTGCTCGTGGTCATGGACCGCACCGGCGCCGACCTGATCACCGCTGGGCACGGAAGGGTCCACCGCGAGGAGGTCGCTGGTGACGACAGCCCCGTCATCCACCGCTCCGCCCCCGGTGGATGGTCCCAGCGGCGCTACCAGCAACGGGCCGAGAACCGCTGGCGAGCCAACGCCGGCGACGTCGCCCGACGCGTGGGGGAGCTCGCCGACGAGCTGCGTGCCCGCCTCGTCGTCGTTGCCGGCGACGTGCGGGCCGTCCAGCTAATGCTGGACCAGCTCCCCGAACGCGTCGCCGGGCTCGTGCGGCTCGTGTCGGGCGGTCGCGGCGAGGGCAGCGAGGGCCACCTCGAGGACGAGGTGCGCCGCTGGTACCGCACCGCGGTGGCCGAGGACACCGTCGCCCTCCTCGAGGCGTTCAAGGAGGAGCTCGGCCAACGCGACCGGGCCGTCGCGGGCATGGCCGACACCGTGGCCAGCCTCAACGCCGCCGCCGTGGAGACCCTCCTTGTCCACGACGATCCCTCGGGCCCCCGGCGACTCTTCTTCTCGCCCCAGAACCCCATGCTCGTCAGCGAGGACGCTGACACGCTGCTCGAACTCGGAGAGGAGTACCGCGACGGCCGTGCGGTGGACACCCTCATACGGGCCGCTTGGACGGGAGGAGCCGCGGTGCGAATCGTGACCCGCCTCCCCGAGCTCGGCGAAGGGGTCGGCGCGATCCTGCGCTACGCGCGCCAGTCAGTGCCCGGGACCAGCGGCTGACGAGGCCCCGAGCAAGGGCTCGCACGGGCCGACGAAACGCTGTGGGCGACCTACGGAGTGGTGCCGAGCGCCCACACGGTAGAGACCCCGGACGGCACCACCTACCTCGGCGTCGTCAACGGTGGCCCCCATGACGGCGCCACCTGGGCGTATGGTGCCGCTGAGAGGGCACTTTTGGCGGATCCACTCCGCCCCTCACCAACCACGGCGGTGGATCCAGGTTCAGGGCTAGCGAGCGCTCGGAGTGGGTAGCCGGGGTTCGTTGATGTCGATCATGGACCCAGTCCCGCCCCACGGTCCCAGCCTGCTCGAGAACGTGTTGCACACCGAACAGGAGCGAGCCAGGGGGCTATTCGCCGAAGCATCCCGGCGCACCGATACGCCCGGCGTCCGCACAGAGATAGTCGAGCAGCTGATACGCGAGCTGTCAGCCCAGATGGCGACCGAGGCGACGGTCATCCAACCTGCGGTGGACGAGATGCTGCCGGGCGATCTGGCTGACCGTGCGGTGACGGAGCGAGCGACGATCTCTGACTCCTCGTCGATCTCGCAGATCATGCGACTGATAGCGCAGCAGAGGTGCTGACCGCCCTTCGACAGGCGTTCGAGAAGCACACCGAGGCCGCGGAGCTCGAGCTTCTTCCGACGCTCCGTGGGCGAGCTAGCAGCACGAGGATGGCTCGACTCGGGTATGAGTTCGGGCGCCATCTGGAAGTCGCATCCCGGCTGTCGGACCGCAGCAAGGCGCGTCACGCGTAGGCGACGGAGTCGACGGTCGCGGTGACGCGGTGGTCCACCCGGCACCGCGCCTCGCGCCGGCGTTCTGGACGACCGCGGCGCTGTACCCGGCGAACGGCGCGTCCCAAGCCCCGGGATCAGAGACGCCGCGGCCGCGGGCTGTCGCCGATGGCCATGGCTTCGACGGCTGGTAGGGCGGCCTCCCCTCGCCGCAATAGCGTCCGGGCAGGGAAGGGCGCCAGCCGTGGTGAAGCGCTTCGAAGGCGTCATCGGCCGGACGTTCGAGGACTCAGAGGCCTGGTGGCCGCCGACCCAGCACCCGCCCGGGGGGTCTCGAACGTGGTCGTCGCGCTGCTCGACGACGTGGGCTGCGCCCAGCTCGGCTGCTACGGCTCGGACATCGCCACCCCGACCTTCGACCGGCTCGCCGCCGAGGGCTTCGCTAGGCGACCTTGCACACCAGGCGTTGGGCTCCCCGACGCGTGCCTGCCTGCTCACGAGCCGCGACGTGCTCGACCACGTGGTCATCGAGGTCGCCGGGGGGTCCCCCTCGGCGCCGAAGCCGCGAGCCGGCCCGCCCTGGCCGTGCAGTAGGCGGATCAGGACGTGAGGTAGCGGATCACCGCCAGCACGCGCCGATGATCGTCGTCGCTCACCGCCAGGCCGAGCTCGCCGTAGATGTGCGACGTGTGCTGCACGACGGCCCGTTCCGAGATCGACAGGGCCCGGGCGATCGATGCGTTGGTCCTGCCCTCGGCCATCAGCGCCAGCACCTCCTGTTGGCGGGGCGTGAGGCGGTCGAGGGCGTCGTGGTCGCCTCGGGCGCGGGCGACCATCAGGCTCACGACCTCAGGGTCGAGGACCGTGGCCCCGGCGGCCACCCGCCGGAGGTCGTCGGTGAAGGTGTCGATGTCGGCGATCCTCTGCTTGAGCAGGTAGCCGACGCCCGCCGACCTGTCTCCCAACAGCTCGATGGCGTAGGCCCGCTGGAGGTGGTGGGAGAGCACGACGATGGCCATCGCCGGGTGCCGGCGGCGGACCTCGAGCGCGGCGCGCAGGCCCGCATCGGTGTGGTCGGGCGGCATCCGGATATCCGTGACGACGATGTCGGGAAGGTGGTCGTCGGCCGCGCGGACCAGCTCGTCGGCGTCGCCCACAGCCGCGACCACGTCGAACCCGCCGGCGTCGAGCACGTGGGTGAGCCCGGTCCGCAGCAGGGCCTCGTCCTCGCCGATCACGACCCGCACGGCAGCTCCACGAGCAGTTGGGTCCCGCGGCCGAGCGGGCTGTCGATGGTGAGCTGCCCGCCGACGGCGTCCACGCGGTCGGCGAGGCCGCGCAGCCCGACGCCGTCGCCGTCGCGTTGGCACGCGCCGCCGACGCCATCGTCGGCGACGCCGATCACGAGGCCCTTCGGCGCGTGCTCGAGCGTCACGGCCAACGTGGTCGCCCCAGCATGCTTGACGGCGTTCGTCAGCGCCTCGGCCACCACGAAGTAGGCCGTGCTCTCGATCCTGGCCGGGAGCCGCCCGTTCATCTGCACCAGCTCCAATCGGGTCGGCACCGGCATGCGGTCGACGAGGTCCTCGACCGCGGCGGTCAAGCCCCGCTCGACCAGGGCGGCGGGCATCACGGCGTGCACCAGCTCGCGCAGGTGCCGGGCGGCGCCGTCGATGCCCCCTCGCAGCCGGGTGGCGGCGCCGGCCAGTTCGGCCGAACCATCGAGGCGCGCCAGTTGCTGGGCCTCCAGGGCCAGCAGCACCAGCTCGACCTGCAAGCCGTCGTGGAGGTTCTGGGCGATGCGACGCCGCTCGCGATCGCCCGCGTCGACGAGGCGCGCCCGCGACCGCTGGAGGGCGGCGCGGCTGGCGCGGAGGTCGGCCGTCAGCCGCTCGTGGTCGATGGCGATCGCGGCTACCTGGCCGGCGGAACGGACCAGCTCGGGGTCGTCGATCACGGCCGCGTCGTAGACGATGGTGCCCACGCGCTTCGAACCGAGCTCGATGTCGACGGTGCGACGACGTCCCTCGGGGGTCGGCGGCTCCGAGGGAGCGCCATCGCCGTCCACGAAGCCGGCACGGTCCGTCGACCAGTAGAGGAGCTCGAGGGAAGGGTCGCCCAGCGTGCGCCCGAGGGCCTCCACGAGCGGCTCGCGGCTCGTCGTCGACAGGGCCAGCCACGCCCCGAGCTCCTGGACCTCTCCGGTCCGGGCGAAACCGCCCCGCAACATGGCCGCGGCGAAGGCCAGGGGCACGCCGGCCACCAGCGCGATCTGGGCCGTCACCACCAGCTCGACCGACAGACCGAGGGACGGGCCCAGGATGGGGCCGAGCGGCACAGCGAGCACGGCCAGGCTGCCGTAGGCGTACAGCGGCAGCAGGACGCGCCGCTGGCCTGGGGGCGCCGAGCGCGACCGATCGACGAGCACGGCCGCGGTGACGAACATGACGACGAGCCCCGCGCCGCGCTGGAACCACTTGCCGACGTCCACGAGATCGGCGCGATCGGCGACGGACAGCACGCCGTCGGGGCTGGTGGTGGGGTCGAAGAGGTAGAGCGGCACCTGGAGGAGGAGCGCGACGAGGAACCCGGCGCCCACCGTGCGCCGGGAGACCGCCGAGCGCAGCCGGCCGGAGGGGAAGGCGTGCAGCAGCCAGACCACGAGGGCGAGCGGCGCGGTGGCGAGCACGACGCCGACGACGACCAAGGCGGTCACCGTGGTGTTGGCCAGGGCGACCAGGAACCACGAGGCGGCCCCGACCACCATGATCGAGCCGGTCCGGTTGCTCGGCCGGCGCCGCCACGCCTCGAGGCCTGCGCCCAGGAAGACGAACCCCGCGGCGGGGAACAGGCCGAGCAGCCACACCGGTCCAGCGTCCTCGCTCGCGAACATTGCGATCTCGCTGCCCCCGATCACGAGGCCGAGCACGCCGATCAGCGCCAGCGCCGTCGACAACGACCGCGCCAGGGAAGATCGCCCACCCCGCCGACGTGCCATCCGCCCAGCATGGCACCGGCGACGACCGCCCTGTACCCAGGTCCATGGCCCAGGAGGACCCGGGTGTATTGTCGGACGACGGCCGGAGGGCCATGGTGGCCGGATGATGACGTCGCGGGCGGTCTCGGAGCTCTTCGTCGTGCGGCAAGGCCGCGGGCGGAGGCGTCGCTCACGCGTCCGGGTCGGGCTGCCGCTGCTGGTCTCGATCATGGTGCTCGGTGCCTGTGGGCCGGCGACAGCGGACTCGCCGGACGCGGCGGCCTCCGACTCGTCGGCGCCCGGCCCGGGCCCGGCCGGCGTCGGGCCCGAAGTCCCTCCGCCCGTCGGCGAGCTCCCCGCCGCCGCGGCGGAGATCATGTCGAAGCCGGAGTACGACACGGCGAGGTGGCTCTACTACGTCGCCGACCCCCAGACCGGTGAGGTCCTGCTGGCCAACCGCCCCGGGGAGTTCGTCCTCACCGCGTCCAC
>WHTX01000113.1 GCA_009377505.1 Acidimicrobiia bacterium | reverse complement strand
GCACGGGCAGCGTGCCCGGCGACGGGGCGTGGCGCGCCCCGGGGCCGGGCGGCCTGCCCGGAGGCGTCCGGGCCTGCTGGCTGTCGGGCGTGCCGGCTGGCCCGCCGGCCGCGGCCAGGGCCCGGTAGAGGACGGCGACGGCGGGGCCAACGGCGACGGCCCCCGTGGTCGCGCCGACCCAGGCCCGGGCAGCGCCGAGCGCGACCGCCCGGCGGGGCTGTGCGCCGTCCCGCTGTCCTGGGAGGGCCAGAAGCTCGGCGTGCTCGGCATCGCCGTGGACGATGGCGAGGCGTTCGACGACCGCGAGCGCCTGTTGGCTCTCACCTTCGCCGAGCAGGCCGCCCAGGCGCTCGAGCGGGCACGGCTCTACGACCTCGAGGTCCGGGCCCGGCACCGCTCCGAGCAGCTTCGAGAGGCTGCCGATGCGCTGACGCGCTCGCTGGGGGTCACCGAGGTGGCCGAGGCGACGGCCCGGGCCGCGGCCGGCATCGCCGGGGCCGACGGTGCCGCCGTCCTGCTCCGGGACGAGCGCGACCCCGACATGGTCCGCGTCGCGGCCGCGGCGGACGTCGCCCCGGAGCGGGCCGAGCTGTTCCAGCGGTTCCGGCTCCGAGCGGCCAGCCCGCTGGGCGAGGCCATCCGCCAGCGGCGGCCCGACGGCGCCTCCACGCTCGACGAGGCCGTCACCCGCTGGCCCCGGTACGCGGACGCCATCCGCCGCTCGGGCTACGTCGCCTGGCAGGAGGTGCCCCTCGAGCACTCCAACGAGGTCATCGGCGCCATCGTGGTCGGCTTCGACCGCCCGCACCCGACGAACCCCGACGAGCACGTCGCCCTCGCGGGCCTGGCCAGCCGGTGCGCCCAGGCGCTCTACCGGGCGCGCCGCTACGAGCTGGAGCACCAGGTGGCCGTGACCCTCCAGCGGAGCCTGCTCACCACCGACGTCCCCCTGCTCGCGGGCTTGCGCACCGAGGTCCGCTACCAACCAGCCGTCGAGGGCCTCGAGGTGGGCGGCGACTGGTACGACGTGGTCGAGCTGGGCGCGGGCCGGGTGTGCCTGCTCGTGGGCGACGTGGTGGGGCGGGGCATCCGCGCCGCAGCGGCCATGGGCCAGCTGCGCAGCGCCGCCCGGGGCCTGCTCGCCACCCGGCCGAGCCCGGCGCAGCTGCTGGATCGGCTGGACCGGTTCGTGTCGAGCGCGCCGGACGCGGCCTACTCGACCGTGGCCTGCGTGATGCTGGACTCGGCGCGGGGCGAGCTCGCTTACTCCCTTGCCGGCCACCTGCCACCGCTGCGGCACGGGCCTGGTGGCCTCACCGTCCTCGCCGGCGCCCGCTCGGCGCCCCTCGGCGCCGCCGTGGCGAGTCGGTGCCCGCTTGCCGATCAGACCGGGGACCACCGGCAGGGTGAGGTACGCCCCGATCAGGTGCTCGGCGTGGGCGTGGCCCAACTGGCCGGTGACGAACGCGCCCCAGTCGCCGCCCTGGGCGCCGAAGCGGTCGTAACCGAGGACATCGCGCATGAGCCGTACCCACAACTGCGCGACCTGGGGGATGTCGATGCCCAAGGTGTGGAGCGGCACAGAGAAGCCGTAGCCGGGGAGCGAGGGGACGATGACGTCGAAGCTGTCGGCCGGGTCGCCGCCGTGGGCCGCGGGATCGGCCAGCGGGCCCACCACCTTCCGGAGGTCCCAGAACGTCCACGGCCACCCGTGGGTGAGCACCAGAGGCATCGGGCTCGGCCCCTCGCCGCGCACCCGGAGGAAGTGGATCGGTACCCCGTCGATGTCCGCCCGGTAGTTCTCGTAGGCGTTCATGGCGGCCTCGACCGCTCGCCAGTCGTAGCCATCGGCCCAGTACCCGACGAGGTCCTCCAGAAAGTCGCGAGGCGCCCCGTAGCGTCCGTCGGGGTTGCCCGGGTCGGCCGGCCAGCGCGTCCGCCCCAACCGCTGCCGCAGGTCGGCGAGGTCGCGCTGTGGGATGTCGATCGTGAACGGCTGCGGTGCGGCCATGCCTTCCCCCCGGCGGACTACGCCTCCGGCAAGGCTCTTGGTGCGAGCGCTGCTCGACGGCATCAGCCGCCCCGGCCTGGAGACCGCAGGTGGCGTCCCTGCGAGCCCGGGAAGGGAATCGAACCCTTGACCTGCTCATTACGAGTGAGCCGCTCTGCCGACTGAGCTACCCGGGCTGGGCTCGTCGAATCTAGCAGGCCCGGCGCCCGACACGGCCTGCGGTTCTCCGGGCTCGGCCACCGATTGGCACGGCACCTCCGTATCATCCCTAACAGGGCGCCGCCCCGGCGGTGCCGAGCTGAGGCCCGGCGAGCGATCAGGCGACGGGATTGACGCAGGCGAGGACAACACCGACGGCCGGTCCAGCACCGACCGAACCCGGCACGCCCCGAGCGGGCGAGGACCTGTCGACCATGGTCTCCGGCGCCTCGTCCTCCGGCGCCTCGTCCTCCCGCCCTTCGGGCATCGTGGTCCTCGACGAGGACGGTGCCGCCCTGTGGTGGGACCCCGACGCCCTCACCTTGCTGGGCCTGGCCCCAGACGCGTCGCTGGCCCGCCAGGACCCCCTCGACCTGCGCCAGGCCCTCGGCGGGCCCGAGGGCCCCAACCCGACGTACCGCCTGGTGGCTCGCCCCGACGGCGGGCAGGCCTGGCTGCGGGTCGAGCTGCGCCCCCTCGAGGACGGGCGCGTGGCCGCGCTCCTGTCCGACCCGAACGACGAGCCGGCGGGGCGCCCCGACGACGTGCTGCTGGCCAGCGAGAACCGGCTCCGCAAGATCCTCCAGAGCATCAACGACACGATCACCATCCTCGACGGCACGGGCAGGACGATCGAGGGCACCGGTACCGTCACCTCGATCCTCGGGTACCCGGTCTCCTTCTGGGGGGGCCGCAACATCTTCGACCTGCTCCACCCGGACGACCTGGCCAAGGCGGCCGAGCTGTTCGCCGAGGTCACCCGCTCCCCCGGCAACCGGGCCAGCTCCGAGCTGCGCATCCGCGACGCCAGCGGTGCCTGGCAGGTCATCGAGGGCACGGGCGTCAACCTCCTCGACGACCCCGACGTGGGCGGCATCCTCGTCACGACCAGGAACATCACCGAGCGCAAGCGCACCGAGGAGCTGGTCGTCGGCCAGGGTGACATCCTCCGGCTCGTGGCCCGGGGCGAGCGCTGCCGCACCACGCTCGCGGCCATCGCCGAGCTGGTCGAGAGCCAGGTGGGGAGTGGGCGCTGCGGCGTGGTCGTCACCGAGCCGAGCCAGCCGCCCGAGGTCGCCTCGACGGGCGGCAAGGCCCCCCGCAGCCTCCTCGTGGCGCTGTCCGCCGTCCTTCACCCCGCCTCGGCGGCGACCCGCCCCCACCCCGGAGCCGAGCCGGTCCTCGTCGCCCGCTCGGCGGCGGACGCCGCGCTCGGGCAGCTCGGCGCCCAGCTCGAGCGCAGTGGCTGGGGCTCGTGCTGGTCGATGCCCGTCACATCCTCGGTGACCGGCTTGCAGCACGCCTGCATCACCTGCCTCTTCGAGACGGACCACGTGCCCACGGCCTGGGAGCACAAGGTGGCCGTCACCGCCGCTGACCTCGTGTCCATCGCCCTCGAACGGGAGTGGTCACACCGCCAGCTCGCCGACCTCGCCTTCTACGACGAGCTCACCGGCCTCGCCAACCGGCTCCTGCTCGCCAACCGCCTCGAGCAGGCGGTGTTCCGGGCCAGGCGCCACGGCAACCGCGTCGCCCTCATGTTCATGGACCTCGACCGCTTCAAGGTGATCAACGACACGCTCGGGCACGAGGCCGGCGACCAGGTCCTGCGGGAGTTCGGCGAGCGGCTGCGCCAGTCGGTGCGGCCCGAGGACACCGTGGCCCGCTTCGGCGGGGACGAGTTCGTGGTGCTCGTCGAGGGCGTGCACGGGGACGAGGAGGTCAGCCTCATCGCCGAGCGACTCGAGCACAGCCTGGACGAGCCCTTCCTGGTGGGCGGTGGCCTCTACGTCACCGCCAGCGTCGGCGTCGTGGTCAGCGAGGGCGCCGACGACTCGGCGGCGACGCTGCTGCGCGACGCGGACACGGCCATGTACCGGGCCAAGGAGCAGGGCAGGAACCGCCTCGAGGTATTCGACGAGCGGGTGCGCTCCAACCTCGTGGCCCGCATGCGCCTCGAGAGCGAGCTGCGCCGGGCACTCGACCGGGGCGAGCTCGGCCTCCGGTACCAGCCGACGCTCCACCTCGGCTCGGGCGAGGTGGTCGGCGTCGAGGCCCTGGTGCACTGGCGGCACCCCGAGCGCGGCCAGCTCGATGCCGGGGAGTTCCTCGACGTGGCCGAGCAGTCGGGCCTGAGCGTGCCCCTCGGCGCCTGGGTGCTCGACCGGGCGCTCGCCGACGTCGAGACCGCGGGTGGGCCACCCCTGGCGCTGACCGTCACCATGTCCCCGCGCCAGCTCTCCCAGCCCGACCTCGCCACCCGGGTCGACGAGGCGCTCGATCGTTACGGCAGGCCGGCAGCGCAGCTCGTCATCGCGCTGGCCGAGCCAGTGGGCGTCGGCGGAGAGACGGCCAGGTCGAACTTGGCCCGGCTGGCCCAGCAAGGCGTCGCCCTGGCCGTCGACGATTTCGGCACGGGCCGCTCGTCGGTATCCCTCCTCGACGGCCCGCCCGGCGTGGCACTCGTCAGGATCAGCGCCACGTTCCTCGCCCGGATGCTCGGCTCGCCCCAGACCGAGCCCCTCGTCCGGGCCGTCGTCGACGTGGCCCACGCCCTGGGCATGTCCGTGCTGGCCGACGGCGTGACGAGCCCTGAGCAGCTGGCGTCGCTGCGGGCGATGTCCTGTGACCTGGGCCAGGGGCCGGCGTTCAGCGACCCCGTCGCCGCGGCGCAGCTGGCCTCGATCCGCGCCGAGCACTGACGGGCTCGCCCCGGAGGGGCTGGAGGCGGCACAGCAACGACTGCAGCAGCAGCGCCTCGTTGGGGTTGCGCTCGAGGGCCTCGACCGCGTCCTGGATAGCCGTGAAGCGCTCGAGGTCGCCCGAGGCGGGGCGGGGCGCCCCGAGGAGCTGGTCGCGATAGGCGCGTGCGAGCACGGCCAGGCCCGAGCGCAGCTCGTCGCGGCGCAGGCGACGGCGTTCGCGCTTGTGTCTGGCTTCGAGCTTCCTCTGGCTGGCCGTGGACAGGCCGAAGCGCTTGTCCCGCTCGACGAGCGCAGCGAGCTCCTCTCCCTGGCGCTCGTCCACCGGGGCGAGGGAGGCTTCGAGCTGGCCCAGCACCTCGGCCACGGACGCGGCGACGGTGGCGCCCGTGCCGTCGAGCCGCGCCGGCAGCTCGCGCCAGGTGCGCATCCGCTCGGCCAGCCCAGGGTCGGCGGCCAGCAGCCGCGCCCGTTCGAAATCCCCGCCCGCGGCCTCGGCGGCACGCTCGGCGTCGGCCGGGCCGACGCCTTCGGCCACGAGCTGGGCGAGCACCACCGCGGCCCGCAGAGGGGCGAAGCGCACGACGACGCAGCGCGAGGCGATGGTGACGATCTCGGGCGGCACCTCGTCGGCGAGGATCACGAAGATCGTGCTCGCCGGGGGCTCCTCGATCGTCTTGAGCAGCACGGGCGCGGCGTCGAGCACGAGGTGGAACTCGGTGAGGAGGAGGACCTTGGAGGTCGACTCGACGGGGCTGCGCACGGCCCGCTCCACGATCGAGCGCGCCTGGTCGCGACTGATCGCCGCCCCTTCCCGTTCCACGACCTCGAGGTCGGGGTGCGCCTCGGCGAGCGCGAGGCGGCGGTGCCGGTCGGCCACCTCGCCCTCGGTGCCCCGGGCGAAGAGCTCGCCGGCGAACACCCGGGCGGCGAGGCGGGAGCCGCTGCCCGGCGGGCCGAGGAAGAGGTAGGCGTGCACGGGTCGGCGCACGGCCCCCCGCAGCAGGGCGACGGCGTCGGGCTGGCCGACGACGACGTCGAATGCGTCGACGCCGGGCTGGCCCTCGGCACCGGGCTGGCCCTCGGCACCGGCCTGGCCTTCCGCACCGGGCTGGCCCTCGGGACCGGCCTGGCCCTCGCCGGGCAGGCGGTCGGACGTCATCGGGCCCACCGCAGTTCCACCGCGGCCAGGACCGCGGCTGCGGTGGCCTCCTCGCTCCCCCCGGCGTCGACGCGCGCCCATCGTGCCGGGTCGGCAAGGAGCTGGGCTTCGTAGCCAGCCGCCACCCGGGCGTGGAAGGCCGCGTCCTCCGCTTCGAGGCGATCGGCGATGCGGTGGCCCAGGCGGGCCGGCCCCTCGAGGAGCAGCACCAAGTCGGGCTCGAGCCCGTCGACCGCCCACAGGGACAATGCCCGGATGGCGTCGGGGTCGAGCTGGCGGCCGTACCCCTGGTAGGCCACCGACGAGTAGAGGTAGCGATCGGTCACGACGTCACATCCGCTGGCCAGGGCCGGCCCGACGGCCTCGGCGACGTGCTGGGCCCGAGCCGCCGCCATGAGCAGCGCCTCGGTGCGGGGCGCCACGTCGCCGACACCGTGGTCGAGCACGAGCGCCCTGATCCGCTCGCCGAGCGGCGTGCCCCCCGGCTCCCGGGTGAGGCGGGCACCGAGCCCTTCGGCCAGGCGGCGGGCCTGGGTGGACTTGCCGACCCCGTCGAGGCCCTCGAGCACGATGAAGCGGCCGCGGCCCGTCACGGCGGGAGGGTCAGCCGTCCGACCGCTCTGCGGCCACCGGGGCTGCCTTGGCGGCCGGCTTCTTGGCGGCCGGCTTCTTCGCCGCGGGCTTCTTGGTAGCGGGCTTCTTGGCCTTGGCCGCCGGCTTCTTGGCCGCACCCCGCCCCCGCTTGGGCTTGATGCCCGAGGCCTCGCGCTCCCGGCGCTCGGCGAGCAACTCCGCCGCCCGCTCGTCGGTCAGCTCCTCGACGCTGTCCCCGCGGCGCAGCGAGGCGTTCGACTCGCCGTCGGTGACGTAGGGGCCGAACCGCCCCTCCTTGACCACCATGGGCTTGCCCGACACGGGGTCGGCGCCGAGCTCGCGCAACGGTGGCTTGGGGGCCTGGCCACGGCGCCGCTTGGGCTCGGCGAGCAGGGCCGCGGCGCCGTCGAGCGTGATCGTCAGCAGCTCGGCCTCGCTGCCCAGGCTCCGGGTGTCGCCGCCCTTCTTGATGAAGGGCCCGAAGCGCCCGTTCTGGGCGACGACCTCCTCACCGTCGAGCTCGCCGAGCACCCGGGGCAGGCTGAGCAGCTGCAGGGCCTGTTCAAGGCTGAGCGAGGCCGGGTCCATGTCGCTGAACAGCGACCCTCGCTTGGGCTTGGTGCCGCTGTCGTCGTCCTCGCCGAGCTGCACGTAAGGACCGAAGCGGCCGCGGCGGAGGTAGACCTCGAGCCCGCTCGCCGGGTCGGTGCCGAGCGGTTCATCGTCGCCGGGGGCGTCGAGCAGCCCGAGGGCACGCTCGACGGTGAGCTCGTCGGGCACGAGGTCGTCGGGCAGTCCGGCGCGGTCCTCGCCCCGTTGCAGGTAGGGGCCGTAGCGCCCCACCCGCACGGCGATGGGGACGCCGTCGGGGCCCTCGCCGATGCGGATGGCGTTGACCTCGCGTGGGTCGATCTCGTCGAGGCGGTTGGAGACCAGCTGCTTGAGCCCGGCAGCGGAGATGCCGTGGCCGTTGCCGCGGGACTGTTCGACCCGCTCCTCACCGCCGAAGTAGAAGCGCGACAGCCAGGGAACCGCCTCCTCGCCACCGGCGGCGATGTGGTCGAGGTCGTCCTCCATGCGCGCCGTGAAGGCGTAGTCCACGAGGTCGGGGAAGTGGCCCTCGAGCACGCGCACGACGGCGAAGGCGGTGAAGGAGGGCACCAGCGCCGAGCCCTTCTTCCACACGTAGCCCCGGTCCTGGATGGTGGAGAGGATCGACGTGTAGGTGGAGGGCCGGCCCACGCCGAGCTCCTCGAGGCGCTTGATGAGGCTTGCCTCGGTGTAGCGGGCGGGGGGCTGGGTGGTGTGGCCCTTGGCCTCGAGCTCGCGAGCGTCGAGGCGGTCGCCCTGGCGGAGGGGCGGGAGCCGGCGCTCGTCCTCGGAGCCGTCCTCGCCCTCGTCGACGTCCTCCACGTAGACCCGTTGGAAGCCGGCGTGGGTGATGACGGTGCCGCTCGTGGAGAACTCGGCGCGCCGGCCGGCTTCGGTCGCCCCCTCGATGCGAACGGTCACCGTCTCGCCGGTGGCGTCGGTCATCTGGGAGGCAACGGTGCGCTGCCACACGAGCTCGTAGAGCCGGGCTTCGGTGCCGTTCACCTGGTTGGCGATCTCGGCTGGCGCCCGGAAGACCTCTCCGGCGGGGCGGATGGCCTCGTGGGCCTCCTGGGAGTTCTTGACCTTCTTCGTGTACTGGCGGGGGCCCTTGGGCAGGAACTCCTCGCCGTAGCGCTCGCGCACCACGCGGCGCGCCGCGGCCAGCGCGGTGTCGGACAGCGTCGTCGAGTCGGTCCGCATGTAGGTGATGAACCCGCCCTCGTAGAGGCTCTGCGCCGCCCGCATGGCCTGGGAGGAGGAGAGCCGGAGCTTGCGGGCCGCCTCCTGCTGGAGGGTCGAGGTGATGAAGGGGGCGGCGGGGCTGCGCCTGTAAGGCTTGGACTCGACGCCCGAGACCTCGAAGGGCCGACCGCGCAGCTCGGCGGCGAGGGTGGTGGCCGTGCTCTCGTCGAGCACCACCGCGCCGGCCCGGGACAGCTCGCCCTGGGGGGTGAAGTCCTTGCCCGTGGCCAGGCGGGAGCCGTCGAGCGCCACCATGCGGGCCCCGAGGTCCTCCTCCCGAGCCGTGGCGAAGAGGCCGTCGAGGTCCCAGTAGGAGGCGGTGACGAAGCGCATCCGCTCCCATTCGCGCTCCACCACCATGCGCGTCGCCACGCTCTGCACCCGCCCGGCGGACAGTTTGGGCAGGACCTTGCGCCACAGCACGGGGGAGATCTCGTAGCCGTACAGGCGGTCGAGGATGCGGCGGGCTTCCTGAGCGTCGACGAGGCGACGGTCGATCTCACGGGGATTGTCGATGGCCGCCCTGATGGCCTGGGGGGTGATCTCGTGGAACACCATCCGCTTGACGGGCACCGTTGCCGGCGGGCTCAGGACCTCGAGCAGGTGCCAGGCGATCGCCTCGCCCTCGCGGTCCTCGTCTGTCGCGAGGTACAGCTCGTCCGCGTCCTTGACGAGCTTCTTGAGGCTCGTGACCTGTTGCTTGCGGTCCGCGCTGACGACGTAGAGGGGCTTGAAGTCGTTGTCGACGTCCACGCCGAGGTTGGCCCAGGACTCCCCCTTGTACGCCTCGGGCACCTCGCGGGCGTTGGCCGGCAGGTCGCGGATGTGGCCGCGCGACGACTCGACCAGGTAGTCCGAGCCCAAGTACCCCGCGATCGTGCGGGCCTTGGCGGGAGATTCGACGATGACCAGGCGGGCGCCCATCAGGTCGAAGGTATCGGGGCTGCGACGAGACATGTCAAGGCGCCCCTCCCCGGCTCGACCAGGAACGAGCGGCGCGGACGAGGCTCAGAGCGACCGGCTCGACCTGCGACCACACCATCGGTGAGGGCCCCGCCGCGGGTCAGCCAGCTAGTGCCGTGTCCACCATCGTTGGCGATGTTGAGGACGAGTCAGGCCCGTCGCTCGGAAGGAGGATGACGCAGCAGGGTCGTGTCCCCTGGCGAGGAAGACGACGCCGCGAGCGGCGGGCATGGCCGGCGTCAACGCGGCGAACGTTGGTGGTCATGGCATTAGCCGCGGCGGGGCGTAGAGGACCAGGCGCACCTGGGTCCCGGCCGAGGACGAGACGATCTCGGCGTGGTCGCTGTGGCTGCGGATGATGGGGATGCCGAGACCGTCCTCGTGCTCGAGGCGGGCGGGGTCGGTGACGGCGGGAAGGGCCCTCAGGCTGTCGAGGTCGAAGCCCTTGCCCTGGTCGAGCACCTCCACCTCCACCCGGTCCTCGTCGAGCGCGCAGCGGATCCGCACGGCCGCCTCCGAGCCGGCGAGGCTGTGGGCTTCGATGGCGTTGGCGCACGCCTCGGAGACGGCGAGCTGGAGGTCCTCCAGCTTCTCCTCGCCCAGGCCGGGCCAGGTCCGGGCGGAGGCGACGATGACGGCGCGGGCCAGGGACAGGTAGTCCGTGCTCGAGGGGATGGCGAGCTCGACGACGCGGGAGCCGAGGTCCCGCTCGTCGCCGGGGCGCGGGACGGCGTTCACGGCGGCCCCTCCCCTACCGGACAGCCGGCGAGCACGGACTCGACGGACTCGGCGAGCTCGAACGTGGCGGTGACGCCGGACCGTTCCAGCTGGTGGCGCAGGTGCGCCGGGCAGCTGAGCACGAGCCGGCCACCGGTCTGGGCGAGCCGGGACCGCAGGCCCACGAGGAGACCGATGCCGGTGGCGTCGAGCAGGTCGACGTGGGAGAGGTCGACGACCACGCGGCGCGCCCCCGGGGGCAGCTGGGCCAGGGCGGAGGCGACGCGGGGCGCAGAGGCGAGGTCGATGTCGCCGCGGGCGGAGACGACGACCCACTCGCCACTCTCGGAGATGTCGATCCCGAAAAGCACGTGCCACTCCGCGCTCGGTCAGCGAACATGTGGAGCCGCGGCGAAAGACGAGCCTGCAGAGCGGGGCACCCCGTCCATCGCGACGATCCGACGACGATTCTAACGATCTGGTCGCGACTCACCGCACGCCGTGCGACCAGCCTGACAGGACGCCAGCTTCCTCCCCTGTAATTCCACGTGTGGAACCTCTACGATGCCGCGGTGGTCGCAGTGGTGGCACCGGCGGTGGTCGCACCGTGGGCCGAGGACTGGGTGCAGCGCTTCCGCGGCGACGAGCGGCTCTTGCACGTCCGGCGCCTGCCGGCCCGGCCCGCCTCGTTCGGCGACCTCGCCCGCCCGCTCCCCGCGGCTGTCGAGGAAGCCCTGGGCGTGGGCGCCTTGTGGTCCCACCAGGCCGAGGCGGTGGACCTGCTGCGCGACGGGCGCTCCGTGGTGATCGCCAGCGGCACGGGCTCGGGCAAGTCCCTCTGCTACCAAGCCGTGATCGCCGAAGCGGTCACCGCGCCCGTGCGTCCCCGCACCGGGCTCCTGTTGTTCCCTACCAAGGCCCTGGCGCACGACCAGGCCCGGGCGATGAGCCGGCTCGGGCTGCGCCGGATGGTGGCCGCCACCTATGACGGGGACGCCTCGCCCGAGGAGCGGGCCTGGATCCGGAACCGGGCCAACGTGGTGCTCACGAACCCGGAGATGCTCCACCACGGCATCCTCCCCCACCACTCGCGCTGGGCCACGTTCCTGTCTCGCCTCGCCTATGTCGTCGTGGACGAGCTGCACGTGCTGCGGGGGATCTTCGGCAGCCACGTCGCCCACGTGCTGCGGCGCCTCCGACGGCTGTGCGCCCACTACGGCGCGTCGCCGACGTTCGTGTTCGCCTCGGCCACCATGGGCCAGCCCGAGGTGCTGGCCCGGTCCCTCAGCGGGCTCGACGTCTGCCCTGTGACCGGGGACGGCTCGCCCCAGGGCGATCGCCACTTCCTGCTGTGGAACCCGCCCCTCGTCGACGGGGCCGGGACACGGGCCTCGGCGCCTGCGGAGGCCGCGGGGCTCGCCGCCTCGCTCGTGGAGTGCGGGCAGCGCACCATCGTGTTCAGCCGGAGCCGCAAGGGGGCCGAGCTGCTGGCGGCCGACGTCCAGCGGCGCCTGCCCGACCACCTGGCGATGCGCGTGAGCCCCTACCGCGGCGGCTACCTGGCCGAAGAGCGCCGCGAGATCGAGGAGGCGCTCGCCCAGGGCGAGGTGGACGGCGTGGTGGCGACGTCGGCTCTGGAGCTGGGCATCGACGTGCACGGCCTCGACGCCTGCGTGCTCACCGGGTTCCCGGGCACGATCGCCTCGATGTGGCAGCAGGCGGGCCGGGCAGGCCGATCGAGCCGCAACTCGGTGGCCGTGCTGGTCGCCGGCGACGACCAGCTCGACCAGTGGCTGGCCCGACACCCCGAGGAGCTGTTCGCCCGGCGCCCCGAAGCGGTGGTCGTCAACCCGGCCAACCCCTCCGTGCTGCTGCCCCACCTCGAGTGCGCGGCCTCCGAGCTGCCCCTCACGCTCGACGACACCCGGTTCTGGCCCGACGAGCTCGACGAGGGGGTCCGCCGCCTCGCCCTGGGCGACCGCCTGGTCGTACGGCGCCGCGGCCGGCGGGGAGAGCCGGTGGGCGTGTGGGCCGGCTCGGGCTGGCCCAGCCACCAGGTCGGGCTGCGCAGCTCTTCCCGTGCCGAGGTGAGCATCATCGACGAGGCCGGGCAGCGGGTCGGCACGGTGGACGAGGCCCGGGCCGCCAACCTCGTCCACCCGGGCGCCGTCTACCTCCACCAGGGCGCGGTCTACGAGGTCCTCGACCTCGACCTCGAGGCGCGCCTGGCCCGGGTGCGCCCGACCCACGCCGACAGCTACACGGTGGCCCGGACGTCCACCTCCTTCACCATCCTCGGCCGGGACGCCAGCCGCGCCGTGGGGCGGGCTCGCCTGGAGCTCGGGCCCCTCGAGGTGCGCTCGCAGGTCACCGGCTACCAGCGCTTCGACACGAGGACCCGGGAGAGCCTGGGGACCGAGGCGCTCGACCTGCCCCCGGCGGTGCTCTTGACGCGGGGCGTGTGGTACATGTTCGGCGACGAGCTGGTGGGTGACGCCCGGTTGGGCGCCGAGAGGCTTCCCGGTGCGCTGCACGCCTTGGAGCACGCCGCCATCGGCCTGCTCCCCCTCTTCGCCATCTGCGACCGCTGGGACGTGGGCGGGGTGTCGACTGCCCTGCAGGCAGACACCGGGCTGCCCACCGTAACGATCTACGACGGCTACGCCGGGGGCGCGGGCATCGCCGAGCTGGCCTTCGACGCCGCCGACCGCCACCTCGGCGCGACGCGGGACGCCATCGCCGCGTGCCCGTGCGGGAACGGGTGCCCGTCCTGCGTGCAGTCGCCCAAGTGCGGCAACGGCAACGAGCCCCTCGACAAGGCTGGGGCGCGGGCGCTGGGGACGGCCGTGCTCGGGCGCCCCTGACCTCACTCCTCCTCCCTGCGCATGGTGAGCTGGGACCGCAGCACCACCTCGCCCTGCAGCCGGGATAGGAGGGGCACGAGGACGGGGGTGCGGTAGCGGCCGACGGCCCACACGTCCCGCCCGTCGCCGCCCACGTCCAGCTCGAGCCGGGCGGGGTCGAGCCCACCCGGAGCGGGAACAGGCTCGGTCGCGCCGCCAACGGCCGCCGCCCGGGCGGCTTCCCTCGTCGCGTGCACCAGGAGCACCTGGTCACGAACGACGAGCCCCACCTGGACGGCCAGGAGGACGAGGACGAGGAGCAGCGGCAGGACGAGCGCGAGCTCCACCGTCGCCTGGCCCCGCTCGCGCCCGCCCGGCGCGCCCGAGGGCGGCCGGAGCCTCACGACACCTTCGACGTGACCGAGTCGATCACCCGGTTGAAGAGGGCCTCGATGCGCCCGGTGCGGGCCGCCCAGGCCACCACCAGCAGGGCGAGAGCGGCGGCGGCGAGGAGCACGAGCGCGTACTCGACGGTGGACTGGCCCCGTTCGTCGGGGCGGGCGCGGTGCAGGAGGATCGATTGCAGGCGGGTGACGAGGACGAGCATGACGTGTTCTCCGTGCTTCGGGACGTGCGAGGGCCTGGCGCAGGCCCGACGGCCAGCTCTCACGGCGCGTTCTGTTGGACGGCGCGGAGCGAGCTGACGAGCAGGGGGACGACCGTGAGGAGGACGAACGCGGGGAGCACCCCGGCGACGAGGGGGAACAACAGGCGCACCGGGACGCGGCGGGCTTCCTCTTCGGCGAGGCGCCGGGCGGCCAAGCGGGCGTCGATGGCGAGCTGGTCGAGCGGTGCCCGGAGCGGGGCGCCGTAGCGGTCGGCGGCCGCGAGCGCGGAGGCCAGGGGTCGCGCCGCGGCGCCAACCCGGTCCCCGGCCCTGACCACCTCGTCGGCCAGCGCGCCGTCACGGGCGCTGTCGAGGGCGTGGGCGAGCTCGCGCCCCAGCGTGCCGTCGAGCCAGGGCACCACCGCGGCGACGGCCGCCCGCACGGTGAGTCCCCCGGCCACGGCGAGCTGCAGCAGGGGGAGGGCTTCGGCGAGCTCGCCCACGAGGCCGGCGCGCTCGGCACTGCGCTGGCGCCGGGTCGATT
>WHTX01000112.1 GCA_009377505.1 Acidimicrobiia bacterium | reverse complement strand
ACGAGGCCCAGGGCCAGCACCCCCATGGCCAGGAGCTGGCGCTTCGTCGGCCGCGAGCCGAGCACGATGGCGGCGAGCAGCACCGTCACGGCGATGCTCGAGGCCGAGATGGCCTGGACGGCGAACAGCGGCAGGGTCTGCAGCGCCACCAGGGAGAGTGCCCACCCCACCCCGTCGAGCCCGAGCCCGCCCAGGTAGGGCACGTCGGTCGCCACCTTTACGAGGCCCCTGGCGTCGAGGTGGTCGCCACCCTGGCCCTTGCGGGCGCTGACGTCCTGGAGCACGGACGCCACCCCGTAGGCGGCGGCGCAACCGAAGGCCGCGAGGTAGGCGAAGTGCATCGGGCGCAACCGTAGGCGAAGGACGGCCCAGGTCAGGGCAACGGGGCGTAGGTCGGCTCCCACACCGCGGCCGCCACGCGGGCCTCGACGTCGCTCTCGCTGAGCGAGGAGCCGGCCACCCCTTCGGCGACGGCCTGGCGGGCCACGGCCGTCGCCACGGCCCGGCTGATGCGGCGACTGTCCCGCACCGGCGGCAGGAGCGCCGCGCCCCGCGCCCCGCTGCGGCAGGGGGCCTCGCCGCCCACGGCTGCGCTCGCTGCGGTGATCATGCCGTCCGACACCCGCGTCGCGCCCGCCGCCACGGTGCCCAGCCCCACCCCGGGGAACACGTAGACGTTGTTGACCTGGGCGATGTCGTAGGTGACGCCGTCGAGGAGCACCGGTTCGAAGGGGCTGCCCGTTCCCACGAGCGCCCGGCCGTCGGTCCAGCTGAGCAGGTCGGCGGGGAGCGCCTCCGCCCGGGGCGTGGGGTTGGAGAGGGCGAGGATGATCGGGCGGTCGACCCCAGTGGCCTGGGCACGGACGATCTCCTCGGTGAACAGCTTGGGCTGGCCGGTCAGCCCGACCAGGGCGTGGGGGCGGCTGCGGGCCACCACGTCGAGCAGCGGGACCTCGCCGTCGCCGTCCTCGTCCCAGCTCGCGACCTCGTCCCAGGGCCGGGCGAATCTCCGCTGGGCATCGGTGAGGTCGGCCATGCCGTCGTGCACGAGCCCGTCGCGGTCGACGAGCCAGCAGCGCCGCCGCGCCTCGTCCTCGGGCACGCCGCAGCCGACCAGGGCCCGTACGGCTTCCGCGGCGACGCCGGTCCCGGCTGACCCCGCGCCGGCGATGACGAGGCGCAGGTCGGCGAGGGGAACGGACGCCGCGGACAGGCCCGAGACGATGGCCGCCATGGTCACTGCCGCCGTTCCCTGGATGTCGTCGTTGAAGGAGCAGATTCGCTCCCGGTAGCGGTGCAGGAGACGGGCGGCGTCGCGCAGGGCGAAGTCCTCCCACTGCAGCAGCACATGCGGGAAGCGGGCCGAGAGCGCGTCGACGAAGCGGTCGACGAGCTCGTCGTAGTCGCCGTCCCGCACGCGCTGGCTCCTCCATCCCAGGTAGAGCGGGTCCGAGAGCAGCACGCCGTTGTCGGTCCCCGCGTCGAGCAGGACGGGCAGGGTCCGGGCCGGGTCGAGGCCGCCAGCCGCGCTGTAGAGGGCGAGCTTGCCGATGGAGATGCCCATGCCACCCACGCCGAGGTCGCCGAGGCCGAGCACCCGCTCGCCGTCGGTCACCACGACGATGTCGATCTCGCGGTCCCCGACCACGCACTCGATCAGGTCGCCGATGCGGTGCCGGTCGGGCCAGGACACGTAGAGCCCGTGCTCGTGGCGGTACGTGCTCGACCAGGCCTGGCAGGCGAGCCCGACGGTCGGTGTGTAGACGATCGGCAGGACCTCGTCGAGGTACTCGACGACGAACCGGTAGAAGAGCACCGAGTTCCACTCCTGCAGGGACCGCAGGTAGAAGTGGCGTTCGAGGTCGTTCCGGCACTCGTCGTACTCGCTGCGCACCCGCTGGAGCTGCGTCTCGAGGGTCTGGACGACCGGGGGCAACAGGCCATCGAGCCCGTAGCGCACCCGCTCGTCAGCCGGGAAAGCGGTGCCCTTGTTGTGATAACGGTCGTTGATGAGCGCACGTCCCCGTCCGAGCACGGCGCTCACCGTAGATCAGCAAAGCGCTCCAGGCCGGCGAGGCCCTTCAGTCGTCGTTCTTCGCGCCGACGGCCAGGCCGGCGCGCACCTCCACGTTGGCCCAGTCCGGCCAGCGGGAGCGGCTCTTCTCGGCGAGCTTGTGCATCAACTTGATGGCGCCAGGATCGGCGTCTCCAGGCTTGGCCTCGATGACGCCGTCCTGCAGCATCCGGACGATGATCTCCCGGCCCAGCTCGGAGCGGACGATCGTGAGCGTCCAGTCGGTGGCGTCACCGATGCCCCCGGTGGAGATGTCGGCGTGCTCGGCGGCGAAGTCGGGGCAAAGCTTGCACCCCTCCCGGGTCCAGGCGTGGCACTCCTTGAGGTTGACCTCGTGGTAGTCGCCGTTCTCCATCCAGAGCTGGAAGACGCCCTTGATGTTCATCTTCTTGATCTGGTCCTTCGCCAGGCCATACTTGACCCAGAACAGCTCGTCGAAGAGGGCGTCGTCGAAGCTCTTCGAGCACAGCAGGCCGATGTTCAGCTTGATCGGCTTGGCCACCTTGCCGACCTTGCGGTGCCACATGACCGGCCCGACCGAGGTCTGGCAGCTCATGCCCACGAGGGCCAGCTTGGACAGGCCCTTCTCCTGGGCCTCGCCGTACGCCAGGGTGTTGGCCGAGTAGGTGTATCGGCTCCCGGCCGACGCCAGCACCTCGTCGTTGTTCGTGGCCACCCCGGGGCGGGCCTTCCAGCCGCCCTTGTCCCCCTCGAGGAAGCTCACGAGGGCGCCGTCGATGTACCCGTTCTGCAGGCACCAGATGAGGATGGCGGACACGAGCCCGCCGTCCTGGCCGTGCTCGTAGACGAAGTCGTCGCTGGCCCGGCACAGGACCACGTCCTTGAACACGCCGGCCATCTCGTCGGGCTGGCGGGCCCGGCCGAAGAGGTGCTCGTCGGCTTCGACCTCCCAGGAGCGGAAGCGGGGGCAGGCCCGCGTGCAGGAGGTGCAGCCCTTCTCGCCGTGGATGCAGTTGTCCGCGCCGAGCTCCTCCTCGAGGTGGAACGGACGGTACTGGCCCGACTCGTGCTTGTAGCCGATCACGTCGTGGGGGCAGGCGATCACGCAGCCGGCACAGCCCGTGCAGAGGCCCGACGTGATGACCTCCTCGTACAGCTCCTTCCACTGGAAGGTCCACCGCCCGCTGGGAGCGGGGGTTCCACCGGCGGGCCCCTCGGCGGGCAGCGACTCCGTCACGGTCATGTGGTCGATGTTACGCCTTCGGCGCCCCCGCCCCCGTCCCAGCACGAGGCCACGAGCTGCTCCACGTCCCCGGGCAGCTCCTCGCCCCGGCGCAGCTGCTCGTCGAGGTCCACGGCCCGCTCCCACGGCACCGACCCCGCCAGGCGCTCGTAGGCGCAGTGGCAGGCGGGCCTTCCCTGCCCGCCCCGGGCCCGGGCGCAAGCGTCCACGATGGCCCGCTCGGCCACCGGCCCGTACCCGGTCGGGCTCTCGGGCGCGGCGAGCCACGACAGGGCCAGCGCGGCCAGGCAGAGCCCGAGCACGGCAGCGACGGTGCCGACCGCCCAACGGCGCCTCAGCCGCTCCACGCCGGGCACGCTATCGGCCAGAAGGTGATGGGCGGCCCGCAGTGAGGAGCTCAGCGATTCCGACGAGCGCGAAAGGCCTCGAGGTCGACGACCTGGGCCCATCCCCGCCCGGCGCCGGTGGAGGGCCGGGCCGAGGGCAGCACGACCACCTCGGCTCCTTGGCTCTCGCCGCCTGCCGCGGGTGCGGGCCCGGGAGCCGGCGGGGCCCCGTGGCGCTCGGGCGGGCCGGGGACGGGTTGCCGGCCGTCGAGGCGGGCGAGATCGTCGAGCAGCGCCCGTAGGCCCGGGTCGACGGGCCGGGGGGCGCGACGCCGCCGCTCCTCCCCCGTCCAGGTGCCCGGTGGCGTCCGGGACCGGCGGGCCCGTCGCCACGACCAGCCCTCGCCACGGCGATCGTCCATGCCGCCGAGGCTCGGCCGGCAAGCCTGTCGGGACCATCGGCCCTTCGTCCTGCGCCATGTGGCCCTGATCTTTCATGAGGCTCGCGGCCAGGCCCCCGACCAGGACGGCAGCTGGTCGGGCAAGCCATGCGGGCAACTGGCTGACCAGCTCGAGGGAGCTCGAATGAAAGATTGGGGCTGGGGTGCGCGTCGCGCTCATCGGCGCGCCAACTCGAGGGCCTGGGCCACGACGGCGTCGAACATGGGCTCGGTGAGCTTGCCGGTGAAAGTGTTCTGCTGGCTGACGTGGTACGAGCCCACCAGCCACCGGCCACCGGCCAGCTCGGCGGCGGCGCCGTGCCCGAAGCGGGGCCGGGGCCGGGCGCCGAGGACGTCGGCCACGACGCCGAAACCGAAGGCGCCCAGCGCCAGCACCACCCGCCACCGATCGAGCAGGGCGAGCTCGGCCTCGAGGAACGGGCGGCACCGGTCACGCTCCTCGACGGTCGGCTTGTTGGCCGGGGGCGCGCAACGGACGGGCGCGGTGATGTACGTGTCCCACAGAGCGAGGCCGTCGTCCCGGGCTGTGGCCGTGGGATGGTTGGCGAGGCCCATCCGCCAGAGCGACGCGTAGAGGAAGTCACCCGACCGGTCGCCGGTGAACATGCGCCCCGTTCGGTTGGCCCCGTGCGCGGCCGGGGCGAGCCCGACGATCAGGAGCCGGGCCGCGGGGTCACCGAAGCCGGGGACGGGCCGTGCCCAGTAGTCCTGGTCGCGGAACGCCGCCCGGCGAACGACGGCCACCTCCTCGCGCCAGGCCACGAGCCGCGGGCACCGCCGGCACGCCACCACCTCGGCCTCGAGCGCCGCGAGCTCCTCGGGGGCGGGCACGGTCCGGAGAATAGCCAACCCCCGAGCAGGGGCCGGCAGGCCGAGTCGGCAGCCGAACTCGACTAGTCTCCTGGCCGACCATGGCAGCCGAAGAGCCCGCTCCCCAGTCCCCTGGCGACGTGCCCGCCTCCACCGACGAGACCGGTACCGACGACGCAAGCACGGAGCAGGGGGAGCGACCAGAGGACAAGCCGACACTGGTGCTCCTGGTTCGCCACGGCAAGACGCCGACCACCGGGTCGGTGCTGCCCGGCCGGGCGCCCGGGCTCTCCCTCGCTGACGAGGGCCGCGACCAGGCCCGCGCCGCCGCCGAGCGGGTCGTCGGCCTCGAGCGGGTGCGCGCCGTCTACGCCTCGCCCCTGGAGCGGGCCCAGGAGACGGCGGCCCCCATAGCCGACGCCCTCGGCGTCGGTGTCCGCACCGAGGAGGGGCTCCTCGAATGCGAGTTCGGCGAGTGGACGGGTTGCGAGCTGAAGGCCCTCTTCAAACTGCCCGACTGGCGCGAGGTGCAGTCGAGCCCATCCACGTTCCGCTTCCCCGAAGGCGAGTCGTTCAGCGAGATGCAGGTGCGGATCACCGGCGCCATCTCCCGCATCGTGGCCGACCACCCGGGCGAGGCCGTCGTGGCCGTCTCCCACGCCGACCCCATCAAGGCCGCCGTCGCCGCGGCCATCGGGACCCACCTCGACCTGTTCCAGCGCATCGTCATCTCGCCCTGCTCGATCAGCGCCATCCAGTACCCGCGCCACGGTGCGCCCGTCGTGCTCGCCGTCAACTCGACCGGCACCGACCTGCGCAGCCTCGTCCCTTCGTGAGCCGCCGATGAGCCCGCCCTTCGACGCCGAGTGCGACCACTTCACCGCCGGGGCCGTCGGCGACCCGGGCGCCCGGGTCTTCTACCTCCAGGCCGGTGAGGGCGGCGAGATCGTGTCCCTGCGCTGCGAGAAGCAGCAGGTGGCGGCGCTCGGCGAGTACTTCGAGCGCATCCTCTCCGACCTGGCAGAAGGCGGCGAGGGCCCAGCGACGGCCAGCGAGCTCCTCGAGCCGGTCGAGGCGGCCTTCGTCGTCGGCTCGCTCGTCCTCGGCTACGACGCCGCCCTCGACCGCCTCGTGCTGCTCATCCAGGAAGCCGTTGCCGAGGACGAGCCCGAGGGCCACGCCGCCCGCTGGGTCGTACGCCGTGACCAGGCCCGGGTCTTCGCCGAACGCGCCCGTCAGCTGGTCGCCGCGGGACGGCCCGCCTGCCCGCTCTGCGGCCGCCCCGCCGACGCCGAGGGCCACTCCTGCCCGAAGACGAACGGGCACCTGCCCCACTGATGCCCTGGCAGACTGGGAGCGCCGTGTCCTCTCCCTTGCGTCCCTCGCGCCGGCCGCCCCCGGGCCCAGAGCTCCTCCGCCGCCTCCGGGAGGCGGAGCTGGACGTGCTCGGCCGCATGCCCTGGGCCTCCAACGGGACCTACCTCGTCCGGCTCTGCGACGGCGGGGAGGGCAGCGGCGCCTTGTCGGGGACGGGCGCCGACGACGAGCAGCTGGGCGCCAGGGCCCCCCTGCTCCAGGGCATCTACAAGCCAGAGCGTGGCGAGCGGCCGCTCTGGGACTTCCCGGCCGGGCTGTACAAGCGGGAGGCCGCTGCCTTCGAGCTGGCCGACGCGCTCGGCTGGCACGTGGTGCCCCCGACCCTGGTGCGGGAGGGCCCCCTCGGGCGAGGCTCGGTGCAGCTCTTCGTGGAAGCGGACTTCGAGCAGCACTACTTCACGCTGCAGGAGGAGTCGGCCCACCGCCGAGACTTCCAGGCCATCTGCGTTTTCGACCTGCTGGCCAACAACACCGACCGCAAGAGCGGCCACTGCCTGTTGGGCCGGGACGGCCAGATCTGGGCCATCGACAACGGGCTCTGCTTCGCCGCCGAGTTCAAGCTCCGTACGGTGATATGGGACTTCGGGGGCGAGCCCATCCCCGCCGAGCTGCTCGACGACGTCGACCGCCTGGTGAGGGACGGCCTACCCGATCCCCTCGCCGCGCTGCTCGACGCCGAGGAGCGCGAGGCGCTGCTCGAACGGGCGACATCCGTGGTCACCGGTCGGCATTTCCCCCACGATCGCACCGGTCGCCGCTACCCCTGGCCCCTGGTCTGAGCGGGACCCGTGGACGAGGACCTGACCCGTCGACTCGTGGATGGCGGCGACCTCGACGGGCTGCTCCGCCGCATCGACGACCTGTGCACCGCCGGCGACTGGGACGGGCTGTGGGAACTTCGCGACCTGTGCCACGAGGCGACCGAGCAGGGCCCCGCCCTGTGGCCCGGCGCGGCCAACGCCGAGTACCGCCTCGCCCTCGAAGGCGACGCCCCGCACGCCGCCCGGGCCGTCGACGAGGGCGACAGCCGCGTCGCTCTCGGGCCCCTCGCCGAGGTGGCCGCCTCCACCCACACCTGGGGCGAGCTGGCCCCGCACCTGCGGCCCGGCCCGGTGCGGGCGCTCGTGGCCTACGAGCGGGCCCTGCGGGGCGAGGACCTGCGGGCGGACCGCAGCATCGACACGTCGGTCTTCGACCTGCCGCTGCGCGTCGAGCCCTGGGAGGGGACGTACCCGCTCGCCACCTACGAGGCGCGGCGCGCCATCTTCCCCACCCCCGCCCTGCACGAGCTGTTCCCCGTCCGGGCGCTCGAGGACCCGGGCCGCCCGACGGCCGACCTGTTGGCGACCGACGCCCTGGCCGAGCTGACACGGCCCTGGACCACCGAGTCCAACGGGCGGGGGGACGTGGTCGGGGTGGAGGGCGACCACCTCGACGCCATCGCCGCCCTCGGCCTGGCCTCCGCCCGCGCCGGGCGCATCACCCCCGACGCGGCGCTCGAGCTGCTGGCCTGGACGGCGGCGTCGGGAGGCGCCCACGGGCGTCGCCGCGGCATGGCCGCCGGCCGCTTCAACGCCTGGTGGGTGGTGGCGGCGGTGAGCGGGCTGGCGGACGACTGGCCCGTGGAGCCCGACGCGGTGGGCGACGCCGCCGCTCGCCTCGAGTGGTTCGCCTGGGACACAGACGAGCCGCCGGCGGGCTGGTCCTTCCGGATCGCCGTCGTCGACCCGCTCCACAGCCTCGCCTGGGCGGCGATGGCCAACGACCAGCGCCTCGAGTAGGCCAACCGGTACCGGGGCGGCCCCAGGCTCGGCCGGTGCCCTGGCTCCGCGTTGCACCGAATCCCGGACATCCCTGCGGGTGGCCGTCAGGGACGGGGCTCGAGGACGAGGTCGACGGTGACCCTGACCTCGGGCTCGACGCGCAGCAGCAGGACCCGGGGCGGCTCCATGCCGAAGTCGCGTATGTCGAACACGGCCTCTCCCCTGAGCCGAAGGCCCTCGCCGTCCTCCTCCAGCGCCACCTCGCCCGCACAGGCCCGGGCGACACCACGGAAGTCCACCACGCCGCGCAGCCGGTAGCACGAGGCTGCGCCGGGCAGCGGCTCCACGGCCGACAGCACGCCCTCGATCGTCGGGAACCGGGCCCCGTCGACCTGCCGCTGGAGCTCCACGTCCTCGAGGGGGTTGCCGCCCCGCAGGCGCTCGACGCGCAGTGACAGCCGCCCCCTCGGGGCAGCCGTCGCCAACTCGGGCCGGCCGTCCGGCCCCGCCTCGACCTCGACCTCGCCCTCGAGCCCGTCCGCCCGCAGGTGGATGGGGTGGACGTTCGAGCGGGCCTCGATCCTCACCTGTGACCGCGCCGGGACGACCGAGAAGGCGGCCACGGTCAGGGCTGTGCCGTCAGGGCTGGGCCGCGATCAGCGGGACTGGAGCGTCTCGATGAGCTTGGGCAGCACCTTGTGCACGTCGCCCACGATCCCGAGGTCCGCGATCGAGAAGATCGGGGCCTCCTTGTCCTTGTTGATGGCGATGATGTACTTCGAGCCCTTCATGCCCACCATGTGCTGGGTGGCGCCCGAGATGCCGGCGGCAATGTACACGCTGGGCTTGACGACCTTTCCCGTCTGGCCGACCTGGTAGCTGTAGGGCACCCAGCCGGCGTCGACGATGGCGCGCGAGGCGCCGGGTGCCGCCTTGAGCAGCTTTGCCAGCTGCTCGATCAGCTCGTACTTGTCCTTGTCGCCCAGGCCGCGGCCGCCCGAGACCACGATGGCCGCCTCCTCGAGCTTGGGGCCTGACGCCTCCTCGACGTGGCGCTCGAGGACCGTGGCCGCGCCGGTGGCGCCGAGGTCGGGGACCTCGAGGTCCTCCACGTCCGCCTCGCCGCCGCCCGAGGGCTCGGCGGCGAAGGACTTGGGCCGCACCAGCAGGATGCGGGGGCGCTCACCGGTGAACTTCGTGGTCACGTCGGTGGTGCCGCCGAAGACGGGCTCGACGCCGGCGACGTCGTCCGCGTCCTCGCCGACGACGTCGACCACGTTCGTGATGACGGGCACGCCGACCTTGGCCGAGAGGCGGCCGGCCACGTCGCGCCCGTCGTAGGTGGTGCCGAACATGACGAGGTCGGGCGCCTCGTCGGCCTCGAACTTGGCGGCGAGGGCGGCGGCGACCGGCGGACCGACCAGCTGGTCGCCCAGCTCGCCGGTGGCGTACACGGTCTCGGCGCCGTGGGCGCCGAGCTCGGTGGCCACGTCGTCGCCGGCGCCGCCGTAGAAGCACTCCACCGTGTCGGCGATCTCGCGGGCCTTGGCGAGGATCTCGAGGGTGATGGTCTTCACCTTGCCGTCGTACGCCTCGGCGAACACCCAGACCTTGTCCAGTGACATCTCAACCCCTTCGTCGGTGCTGCCGGGCCTCAGATGACCTTGAGGTTCTCGAGGAACGAGACGACCTTGAGGTGCGCCTCGCCGTCGTCCTCGATGACCTCTCCGGCCTCGCGAGCTTCCGCCGCGGCGATGTCGGTGATCTCCTGGCCGGCACCGGCCCAGCCGACCTCGCCGGCGTCGAGGCCCAGGTCGGCGACGGTCAGCTCATCCACCGGCTTGGCCTTGGCCGCCATGATCCCCTTGAAGCTCGGGTACCGGGGCTCGACCACGCCGGCCGTGACGGACACGACGGCGGGGAGCGGGCAGGTCACCTCGTCGAAGCCCGACTCGGTCTGGCGGTTGATGCGCAGCGCGCCGTCGACGACCTCGACGGACTTGGCGAAGGTCACCGAGGGCAGCCCGAGCAGCTCGGCCAGCTGGGAGGGCACCGTGCCCGTGTAGCCGTCCGTCGACTCCGTGGCCGTGAGCACGAGGTCGGGGCCCTTCCGTTCGATCGCCTTGGCCAGCACCTTCGCCGTGCCGAGGGCGTCGCTACCCTGCAGCGCGGGGTCGGACACGAGGATGGCGTCGGCCGCGCCCATGGCCAACGCCGTGCGCAGGCCCGAGGTCTCGTTGTTCGGCGCCATGGAGACGAGGCTGACGTCGCCGCCACCGGCTGCGGTGACCAGCTGTAGCGCCATCTCCACCCCGTAGGAGTCGGACTCGTCGAGGATCAGCTTCCCGGTACGCCGGAGCGTCTTCGTCCCGGGGTCGAGCTGGCCCGGCTCGGCCGGGTCGGGGATCTGCTTGACGCAGACGACGACATGCATCCCGCGATTGTGCGTTGTCGCACAATCGGGAGCAAATCCCCGCCGCTCGCTGGGCGGCCTCGGCGCCTCTCTGTGTTAGAGATGGGCCATCGTGGTGATGCTCAGCACACGTTATGCCGACGTGACCACGGTCCGTGCACATCCCTGGTGGGAGGGCCTCATTGAGGCTCTCCCTCCACGGCGGCGGGTGATTGCCGGCACCGGCGGGCGCGATCCATGGAACGAAAGGAAACCGAAAAACGCGCAGGACACCCTTGATCGGTGCGTCGAGTCAGACGTATTTTGGTGTGGCTCTCGGGCGACCTCGCGTGTTCGGCCACGGTCGAGCTACTGGCTCCTCGAGACCCCCGCACCCCATTCCCCTTCACCCCTATGCGGCCGCGCCCCGCCGCCCCGGGAGGTTCAGTGGCCCTTTCCTCGAGCCGCAATCTGTCGCTCGCCGCGGAGAACGACCACTGGCGATCCGACGCGGCATGTCAGGACACCGATCCCGACCTCTTCTTCCCGATCGGGACGACTGGGCCTGCGCTCGAGCAGATCGCCACTGCCCAGGCCGTCTGCCGGACCTGCGACGTGCAGGTCGAGTGCCTCGAGTTCGCGCTGACGACGAACCAGGACTCGGGCATCTGGGGCGGGACGTCGGAAGAGGAGCGCCGCAAGCTGCGCAAGGCGTGGCTCCTCCGCCAGCGGGAAATGGCCTCCTGAGCCAGCGAGAAGACGGGCCAGCCCCCAAGGGGCGGGCCCGAGCGGTGCTCAGTCCGCGCTGAGGACGGGCACGAACAGCTCGATGACGGCCCCGGCGCCATCCGGTCGGTTGCGCATCGAGAGGCTGCCCCCCAATTCGCTCTGGACGAGAGCGCGCACGATGGACATGCCCAGCCCCTGGTTCGACTCGAGGTCGAAGCCGAGGGGCAGGCCGGTGCCGTCGTCCGAGATTGACAGCAGCAGGCCCCCGGGCACGTCTCGTAGCTCGATGTCGACGTGGCCGATGTCCCGTTCGACCCCGTCGGGCACGGCCCCTACCCGGTCGGCGAAGGCCCCGACCCGGTCGGCGAAGGCATGGTCCACCGCGTTCTGCAGCAGCTCGGTGAGCACGAGGGCCAGCGGGGTGGCCACGGCGGCGGGCAGGGTGATGGCGTCCCCGCTGAGGCGGAAGTAGATCGGGCGGTCGGGCGAGAGCAGCGTCTCCTCGACCATGCGCACGAGGGGGCGGGCGACGTCGGCAAAGGGCAGGTCGTCGTTCGCCTCGCGCGAGAGCGTCTCGTGCACCACGGCGATGGAGCCGATGCGGCGAACGGACTCCTCGATCGCCTGGCGGGCCTCCGGCGAGCCCACGCGGCGGGCCTGGATGCGCAGGAGGGACGAGATCGTCTGCAGGTTGTTCTTCACCCGGTGGTGGATCTCCCGGATGTGGGTGTCCTTGGTGACGAGCAACCGGTCGAGGCGGCGCAGGGCCGACACGTCGCGCAGGAGCACCAGCCCGCCGACCACCTCCCGACGTTCGAGCAGGGGCACGCAGTAGGCCTGCACGCTGGCGCCGCCGCGATCGGACAGCTCCACCATCACCGGTACGCGACCGCTGCGAGCCTGGCGCACGACGGCCTCGTCGAGGCCCAGCTCGCCGAGCGTGCGCCCGGTGACGTCGGCGAGCACACCGAGTCGGTGCAGGGCCGAGCTGGCGTTCGGCGAGCAGTAGCGCACCCGCTCCTCGCCGTCGAGCAGCAGGGCCCCGTCGCCCACCCGGGGCCTGTCCTCGTGCACACCGTCCGCCTCGGGGAAGGGGAACTCGCCGAGGCTGATCATGCGGGCGAAGCGGTCGAAGACGCTCAGGTAGGCGTTCTCCAGCTCGCCGTGGTGGCGGGCCGTCGACGGCGCCCACTCCCGGGAGACGACGGCGACCACCCGGCCCGAGGAGCGCACGGGGATGGCGAGCATGCGCACCGGCTCGGCCACGTCGTCCCGGGGCGAGGCGCCCTCGACCACCTCGCCGCTGCGGAAGGCACGGTGGCACACCGAGCGCTCCGCCTCGTCGACGTGGAGGCCGAGCAGGTCGCCGGGGTAGAGCGTCTGGCTGGTCGAGGGCCGGACCTGGCCGAGCACCACGTAGCGGCCCCTTGGCGCGCCCTGCTCGGCTTCGGCGTCGAGCTCGGGGCGCCGGGGCGCGTAGAGGAGGAGGTCGGCGAAGCACAGGTCGGCGACGAGGTTCCAGGCGGCGACGAGGCGCTGCAGGTGGGCCACCTCGGGCTGGCCCAGGCTGGTGTGTGCATGGGCGAGCTCGGACAGCGTGGACATCGGGCCGCCATGCTAAAGGCTCACGCGCCGAGCAGGTCGGCGAGGGCCAGGAGCCCGGCGAGATCGGTGAGGTCACGGTCGAGGACGGGGGCACGGGCCAACGCCTCGGGCCGCAACGCCTCGAGCCTGGCCGCCCGCCGCTCCTGGTCGGCGGCGCTGGCCGCGAGATTGGCGAAGCCGTCGGCCACCTCCCGCAGCACGCGGGCCACGTCCTCGGCATCGGCGCCGACATCGGCAGCGAGGGCCTGGCCGAGCGACGGCGCCCCCTGGCGAAGGGTGGCGGCGGAGGCGGCGGCGGCGCTGGTGGTGAGGCCCTCGGGCAGGGTGCGGTTGAGCACCACGCCGCCGAGGCGGTAGCGGCGCTCGGCCAGGGCGGCGGCGAAGAGCTCGGCCTCGCGGGCCGGGGCAGCCTCGAGCGTGGAGACGAGCAGGAAGCTGGTGCCCCGGTCGTGCAGGGTGCGCTCGACAGCCCGCGAGCGCTCGACGAACCCGTCGTACATGGTGCGGAACAGGATGAAGAACTCGGCGATGTCAGCCAGGAACTGGGCGCCGAGGACCCGGTCGGCCACGTGGAAGAAGGGCTTCGAAGCCGCGGTCACGAGCCGGGAGCGGTACGGGGCGATGAGCCAGCGCAGCAGCCGGCTCGAGAAGAACTCGGCCATGCGCGCCGGGGCGTCGAGGAAGTCGACGGCGTTGCGGCTCGGCGGCGTGTCCACGACCACCAGGTCGTAGCGGCCTTCGGTGTCGAGCTCGTGGAGCCGTTCGGCGGCGATGTAGTCGTGGGAGGCGACGAACTTGGCGGTGAGGTTGCGGTAGAGGGGGTTGGCGAGGATGGCGTCCCGGGTGCGGGCATCGGGGGCGTGCCGCCGCACCAGGTCGTCCCAGGACTGCTTCGTGTCGAGCATGGCGACCCACAGTTCTCCGGCGGCCGCCGCACTCCTCCCCGCCTCGGTGAAGCGCGCCGCGGGCACGCGCACCTCGACGTTGCCGAGCTGCCGCATGCCGAGGGCGGAGGCGAGGCGGCGAGCGGGGTCGACGGTGAGCACCAGCACGCGGCGGGGCGAGCGCGCCGCGGCGGCCGCGCCGACCGCCGCGGCGATCGTGGTCTTGCCCACTCCCCCCGCTCCGCAGGCCACCACCAGGCGATGACCGTCGACCAGGCCGTGGAGGCCCTCCTCCATCAGCCCAGCTCCTCGCCCAGCCGTTCGGCCAGCGCCTCGGTGAGGCTCGGCCCTTCGGCCCGGCCGAACTGCTCGGGCAGGTACAGCACACCGGGGTAGGCCAGCGCGCCGCGCAACGCCGCGAGCTGCACGGCTGCCCGACGGCGCAGGCCGACGGCGAGCCTGGCGGCGGCGAGCACGGCGTCGAGGCCCCCGCCCACCGCCGCGGCCAGCTGGCCGCTCGGGCCGGGCCCGCCGAGCTGGTCGAACAGCTCCTCCTCGCGCCGGTTGAAGAGCTCGGGCAGGAC
>WHTX01000111.1 GCA_009377505.1 Acidimicrobiia bacterium | reverse complement strand
CGCAGGCGTCGGGCCTGGTCCACCATCGTCCGCCCCGCTCGCCGCTTCCCGGGCCGCCCGAGGCCGTGGAGCTGCCCCGCCCGCCGGTCGAAGGGCCGGCCCGCCCGACCCTGGCCTTGGCGAGCGCAGCGCTGCCGGCGGTGGCCGGGCTGGCCATCGTGGCCGTCACCGGCAACTGGCTCTTCGCCGTGCTGCCCCTCATGAGCCCGGTCCTGGCCGTGGCCGCCTGGTGGCAGGGCCGCCGGCACGTGGCCAGGGTGAGCCGACGCGAGTGGGCGCGCCACGCCGCCGAGGTGGCCACGCTCGAGCGCGCCCTCGCCGCGTCTGGGGCGCAGGAGCAGAGGCGACGGCGGGCGCTGGGCGGTGATCTCGCCGAGACCGTGCGCCGGGCCTGCCTGCCGAGCGCCCGGCTGTGGGAACGGCGGCCGGGCGACGCCGACTTCCTCCGACTGGTCGCCGGCGAGGCCGACGTGGCCTGGTCACCGCCGGTTGTCGGCTCGGCCGGTGCCAGCTCGTCCCGGGTGGCCGAGGTGGTCGCCGCCTCCGCCGTGCTGCGAGACGTCCCCGTCGAGGTCGACCTCGGCGACGGTGGCGTGGTCGGGGTCGTGGGACCGTTGCCCGCGGCCCGGGCGGTGGCCCGCGGTCTCCTGCTCCACGCCGTGGTGCACCACGGGCCGGCCGACCTCGAGGTCGTCGTCGTAACGGCACCGGACGGGGCCAGCCAGTGGTCCTGGGCGCGCTGGCTGCCCCACTGCCTCGACCGTCGCCGCGGCGCCCGCCTGGTGCTCGAGGGCCCTGCCGATGCCCCGCTCCTGGCCGAACTGGCCGAGGTGCCGGCCGAGCCCGACGGCCCGGTGCGCCTCTTCGTGGTGGACGACGAAGCCCAGCTGGCCGCCCGCCGCTCGCCGTTGCGGGTGATGCTCAAGGGGGCAGGTGGTCCCGTGGCCGGCATCGTCGTCGCTTCCCGGCGGGACCGCCTGCCCGCCTCCTGCACCGCCGTGGTCGAGCTCGAAGGGGCCGACGGGGCGGCCGAGGTCGACGACCTGCGGGCCGGCCGCGGCCAACGGGGCGTCCTCGTGGCCGGTCTCGGGGCGGGCAGGGCTGCCGCCGCCGCCCGTTCCCTGGCCCGCTTCGAGGATGCCGAAGCACCGGTGCCGGCCGGGCGTCGCGCCGTCGGGCTCGCCGACCTGCTCGGGCGCTCGTGCCTCGATCCCGGATGCGTGGCGGCAACATGGGCGGCCAACTGGGCGGAGCCCGGGCTGGCCGTCCCGCTCGGCGCCGACGGGGAAGGCGCCGTGCCCGTGGACCTCGTCCTCGACGGTCCTCACGCCCTCGTGGCGGGCACGACCGGGGCCGGCAAGAGCGAGCTGCTCCGTAGCTGGGTGGCCGCCCTGGCGGCCACGGTCGACCCCCGCCTGCTGGCGATCGTCCTCGTCGACTACAAGGGCGGCGCCGCCTTCGACGCCTGCGCCGCGCTCCCCCACGTCGCTGCCGTGGTCACCGACCTCGACGCCGCCCTCGGGGCCCGGGCGCTGCGCGGCCTCGACGCCGAGCTGCGTCGCCGTGAGCGCTGCCTGCGGGACGCCGGCGTGGCCGACCTCGCTGCTCATCGCCGCCTCGGGGTGGGCGAGCCCCTTCCCCGCCTGCTCGTCGTGGTCGACGAGTTCGCCACCCTCGCCGCCGAGCTGCCCGACTTCCTCGACGCCCTGGTCGGCGTGGCCCAACGGGGCCGGAGCCTCGGCGTGCACCTCGTGCTCGCGACCCAGCGCCCCGCTGGTGTGGTCAACGACGCGATCCGCGCCAACACGAACCTGCGCGTGGCCCTGCGCGTGCAGGACGCCCACGACGCGCTCGACGTGGTGGGCAGCGACCTCCCTGCCCGGCTTCCTCGCCACCGCCCCGGGGCAGCGGTCCTCCGGCTCGGGCCGAACGAGCTGGTCAGCGTGCAGGTGGCCCACGCGTCCGCCCCGGCACGCCTGGGGAAGGTCCCAAGGGTCGAGGTACTGGTCAACGGGGCGCTCCGCCGTGCCGGTGAGCTGCCTGGAGCCGGGGCGGGACCTGGCGTGGACGCCTCGGCCGGGCCGCGAGACGGCTGTAGCCAGCTCGACCTCGTCGTCGCCGCCTGCCGCGAGGCCGCCAGTCGTCTCGGCCTCGAGGCGCAGCGGCCGCCGTGGCCCGAGCCGCTGCCCGGGGTGCTCACCTTCGCCGAGCTGGCCGAGCACGCCGAGCGTGGCCCGTCCGGTGACGTCACCGGTGCTGGGCTGGCCGCGCTGTGGCTGGCCGACGACCCCGACCACCAGGCGCGCCACGTCGGCGGCTGGCGCCCCACGGAGGGCAACCTGCTCGTGTACGGCGGCCGAGGCAGCGGCACCACCACGGCCCTCGTCTCCGCCGTCGTGGCCGTCGCCGACCGGCTGCGCCCCGACGAGCTCCACGTCTATGGTGTGGACGGCGGCGGTGGTGGCTTGGACGCGCTCGAAGGCCTCCCCCACACGGGAGCGGTCCTCCGCCTCGGCGACAGCGAACGCCTGGCACGGCTCCTCGAGCGCCTCGGCGCCGAGCTCGAGGCACGCCGAGCGCCCAGCGCGGCGGGGGCCTCGAGCGCGAGGCCGATGGTCGTGCTGGTGGTGGACGGGCTGGCCTCCCTCGCCGCCGAGCTGGACCAGCCGGGCTCGCTGGCCCTGTCCGAGCTCTTCCAGCGCTGGTTCCTCGACGGCCCCCAACTGGGCCTCCTGACCCTGGCCTCCGCCGACCGTCCCGGCTCGGTCCGTCACCAGCTGGCGGCGGCCACGGCCCAACGGCTCGTCCTCGAGCTCGCCGACCCCCTCGATGCCCGGGCGCTCGGGATCGCCGCCACCGGCGGGCCGCCGGGCCGGGGCGTCGAGTTGGCGAGCGGGCACGCCGTGCAGGTCGCGGTGGCCGCGCCCGCCGCCATCGAGGCCGTGGCCCGGCGCCTGGCCGCGAGGCCGGGAGGCGCCCCCGGCGCCGCCCCGCCGGTGGGACGTCTGCCCGATCGCGTCGGCCTCGCCGGGTTGCTGGGGGCGGGAGCGGTGGGCGAGCGGCCTTGGAGGATCCCCGTGGGCGTGGGCGCACACCGCCTCGAGACGGCGTGCCTCGAGCTCCACGGCGGTGAGCACGCGCTCATCGCCGGCCCCGCCCGCTCAGGGCGGACGACGGCGCTCGTGACGATCGCCGCGGCGCTGCACGCCCTGCGCGGGGGCGCGGAGGTCGTCGCCGTCCTGCCTCGGCCCTCGGCCCTCGGCGACGCGCCCCTCGACCGCGTCCTGCGCCCCGACGAGCTCGACCTGCTCACCGCTCTGGTCCCCGCCCGCCCGCTCGTCGTCCTCGTGGACGACGCCGAGCTCGTCGAGGACCCGAACGGCGCGCTCGAGCGCCTCGTGGCCAGCCGGGACGAGCTGGTCAGCGTCATCGCTGCCGGTCGCGCCGACGCCCTCAGGAGCAGCTACGGCCCTTGGCTCCGGCTCGTGCGCCAGTCTCGCGCCGGCCTCCTGCTGGTTCCCGACGCCGACCTCGACGGCGACCTGCTCTCGATCCGCCTGCCTCGTCGCCACGCGGCGCGCCTGTACGCCGGCCGGGGCTACCTCGTCCAGGCGGGCGACGCCGAGCTGGTGCAGGTGGCGGCCGTGTGCCCCCAAGGCTCGGAGGAACTATGGTGCAGTTTCAATGAGTCTCAGTATCCTTGACCCAAACAGCTAGCCAGGAGGGACCCATGTCCGTCATCGTCAAGTCCACGCCCGAGGCCATCGAAGCCATCACCCGCATGCGCTCGGTGGTGGACAGCGGCCTCGTCCAGCAGATCCAGGCCCTCAACGGCGAGGGCGCCCGGCTGATGGACACCAACAACTGGGCCGGCCCCAAGGCGGACGAGTTCCGCCAGGTCTGGCCCGACACCCACCGTCACCTCCAGACCGTCCGGGAAGACCTCGTGCGCCTCAGCGAGCAGCTCCGGGCAATCCAGCAGAACATCCAGACCGCCGGGGCGTGATGCCCTGACTCAGGCCGGGCCGCCCTCCGGGGATCGGGGGGCGGCCCATTCGCGTCGGCGGACCTCGTAGAGGGCGGCGGCGGTCGCCGTGGCCACGTTGAGGGAACCGACCCGGCCGACGAGGGGCACGTAGCCGACGGCGTCGCATGCCCGCAGCGCCGCCGCGGAGATCCCCCGCTCCTCGTGTCCGACGACCAGGGCGACATCGTCGGCGAGCTCGAGGGCGAAGAGCGGCTCGGCCGTGTCGGTGAGCTCGACGCCGACGAGCTGGTACCCGGCTTCGCGCGCTTCGGCGAACGCCTCGTCGACGGTCTCCACGTGCGCCCAGCTCAGCAGGCGGTCCGATCCCATGGCCGTCTTCTGCACCTTCGGGTCACGCAGCGCCACGGTCGCAGTCGACCACGCTTGCCCCACGCCGAAGGCGGCGGCCAGCCGGGCGATGGAGCCGAGGTTGAAGGGGTTCTGGACGCCGTCGAGCACCAGCGCCAGACGACCCGAGGTCTGCCGGCGCCAGCGTCGGTGGAGGCGCTTGAGGTCGGTCGGGCCGAGGGGGCGGCCCGGCCCGGTCACGGCGTCGGTCCCACGGAGATGAGCCGGTACCCGGCACGCGACGTGAGCCGCTCGACCGGCCGGCCCCCGCCCCCCAGCCAGCGTTGCAACGAGTCGGCGCCCAGGTGCCGGTGCACGACCAGGATCATCCTCCCCTGCGGAGCGAGCCGTCCGAGCCACCGGTCGAGGAGCTGGTGCAGGGCACGCTTGCCGATGCGGATGGGGGGGTTGGAGTAGACAGCATCGGCCACCAGGTCCTCCGGCACCTCCTCGGGCCGAGCGGTGACGACGTTGGTGGCGCCCGCCGCCGCGGCGTTCCGTCGGCAGAGGGCGAGCGCCCGCTCGTTCACGTCGACGGCCCAGACCTCGGCCGCGGTGTGCCGCCGGGCGAGCGTCACGGCGATGGGGCCGTAGCCGGTACCGACGTCGACGAGGGTCGTGGCGCCGGCAGGGGGCGGCGGCGCGTCGAGCAACAGCAGCTTCGTCCCCGGGTCCACCCCTCCGGCGGCGAAGGTACCCCGGTCGGTCACGAGCGCGAGCCGTAGGTCGGGCAGGACGAGGGGCACCTGTCGCTCCGCCGAGGGCGAAGTGGGTCGCACGCTGAAGTAGTGCTGGTCCTCGCCCGGCTCGCTCACTGTGCTGGCCTGCTCGCTTCGCTCGACTGTGCTGGCCTGCTCGCTTCGCTCGACAGGGCCCAACGGTAGTCTGGCCCGGCCGTGAGCCCCGCCGACCAGCCCCGCCGCATCGCCTTCCTGGGCTCGCCTGCGCTAGCTGTGCCCGTGCTCGAGGCGCTCGTGGGCCACGGCTACGAAGTCCCCCTCGTCGTCACCCGGGCCGACAAGCGCCGGGGCCGCGGCGGCGAGCTGTCGCCGAGCCCGGTGAAGGCGGCCGCTCAGCGCCTCGGCCTGGCCGTGACCGACCAGGTGGACGAGCTGCTGGAGGTCGGTGCCGACGTCGGTGTCGTCGTCGCCTTCGGCCGCATCATCAAGCCCCACGTGTTGACCCAGGTCCCCCTCGTGAACCTCCACTTCTCGCTCCTGCCCCGCTGGCGGGGCGCGGCGCCCGTCGAGCGGGCCATCCTCGCCGGGGACCACCGCACCGGCGTGTGCCTCATGGACGTGGCCCAGGAGCTCGACACCGGGGGCGTGTACCGGCGGGCGGAGGTCGAGATCGGCCCCGACGAGACCCTCGAGGAGCTGCGCTCCCGCCTCGTGGCCCTGGGCACGGCTCTGCTGGTCGATGCCCTCCACGAGGGGCTCGGCCCGCCTGAGCCGCAGGTGGGCGAGCCCACCTATGCCGCCAAGGTCGACCCCGCCGAGCTGCGCCTGGACTGGGCGCGCTCGGCCGTCGAGCTGAGCCGGGTCGTCCGCCTCGGTCGAGCGTGGACGACCGCCGCCGGCCGGCGCCTCATCGTGTGGCGTTCCCGGCTGGGCGACGGCGCCCTCGAGGGCCCGCCGGGGACGTTGGCGGGCACCTCGGTGGCTACGGGCCAGGGCTCCCTCGAGCTGCTCGAGGTCCAGCCCGAGGGCCGCGGTCGCCAGGCTGCCGAGGCCTGGCGGAGGGGCGCCAGGGTGGCCGACGGCGAGCAGCTCGGCCGGTGAAGGACCAGCGGCGAGGGGCCCCGGCCCAGGACGCAGGTGCGGCCAGCCGCCGCCTGGCCATCGAGGTGCTCGTGCGCATCGAGGAGGGCGGGGCCTACGCCAACCTCGTGCTCCCCGGCGCGCTCGACCGCTCGCACCTCGAAGGGGCCGACCGTCGCCTCGTCACCGAGCTGGTGTACGGCACGACGCGGCAGCGCCGCGCCGTGGACGCCGCCGTCGACCCCTACCTCCTGCGACCCGTCGACGTGCCCACCCGAGCTGCCCTGCGGGTGGGCGCCTACCAGCTGCTGGTGCTCGGCACCCCGCCCCACGCCGCCGTGGGCGCGACGGTCGGCGCGGTGCACGGCCCCGCCCGCAAGGTGGTCAACGCCGTGCTGCGCCGGGTGGCGGAGGCGGGCGCGCCGGGCGGGCTCGACGAGGCCACCCGCCTCAGCTACCCCGACTGGGTCGTCGAGCGCCTGGTCGCCGACCTGGGCCACGACGACGCCATCGCCGCGCTCGAGGCGATGAACCAGCCACCACGGACGACGGAGCGCGACGACGGCTACGTGCAGGACCTCGCCTCCCAATGGGTGGCCGAGCTCGTCGGTGCCCGCCCCGGTGAGCTCGTCGCGGACCTCGCCGCTGCGCCCGGCGGAAAGGCGACGGCCATGGCCGGCACCGGCGCCCGGGTCGTGGCCGTCGACCTGCACCGCTCGCGGGCTCGCCTGGTCGAGCAGAACCGGCGGCGCCTCGGGCTCGACCAGGTCCTCCCCGTCGTCGCCGACGGCGCCCGGCCGCCCCTGCGGCCGGGCCGCTTCGACCGGGTGCTCGTCGACGCGCCGTGCAGCGGCCTGGGCTCGCTGCGGCGGCGGCCCGACGCGCGTTGGCGCATCGGGCACGACGCCCTCGACCGCCTCGTCCCCCTGCAGCGCCGGCTCCTGCTCGCCGGACTCGACCTGTTGGTGCCGGGGGGCGTGCTGACCTACAGCGTCTGCACCCTGACGAGCGCGGAGACGGTGGGCATCGACGAGTGGCTCGCCATCGACCTCGCCGGATTCGAGGCTCTGGCCCCGCCCGGCGAGCCGTGGCGGCCCTGGGGCCGGGGGGCCCTGCTCCTGCCCCAGACGGCGGGTACCGATGCCATGTTCGTCCTACAGCTCACCAGGAGGTGACCGTGCCCGATGTCGCGCCTGACGGGCTCGAGGCGAAGGTGCTCACCGTCTCGGACGGTGTCGTGGCCGGGACCAGGGAGGACCGCTCCGGCGCCGCCCTCGAGGAGCGCCTCGTCGCCGCCGGGTTCGCCGTCGTCGAGCGGCGCGTCGTGGCCGACGGCGCCGACCCGGTGGCCCGGGCCCTTCGGGAGCTGGCCGACGGCTTCGCCGGGCTGGTCGTGACCACCGGCGGGACCGGATTCGGCCCCCGAGACCTCACTCCCGAGGGCACCCGCGCCGTGCTCGAGCGCGAGGCGCCGGGCCTGGCCGAGGCCATGCGCCTGGCCTCGCCGCTCGGCCGGCTCTCCCGGGCGCTGGCCGGCACGATGGGCACCGCCCTTGTGCTGAACACGCCCGGCTCCCCGAAGGGCACGGTCGAGTGCCTCGAGGCCGTGGTCGACGTCCTGCCCCACGCGCTCCGCCTCCTGGCCGACACCCCCACGGACCACTGAGCACGCCCCATGGCCACCGAGACCAACCCGGACGAGGCCCAGCCCCCTGCGCCGCCCGAGACGGCCGACGAAGCCGGCATGCGGGCGGCCATGGCCGCCGCAGCACCGGCTCGCCTCGCCACCTCGCCCCGGCCGTGGGTCGGGGCGGCCGTCGGTGGCGCCGGCGGGCCCACCGGCGCCACCGACGGCCAGGCCGGGCCACACGCCGAGGTCGTGGCCCTGGGACGGGCCGGGGGAGCGGCGCGGGGCGCCACCCTGTACGTGACCCTCGAACCGTGCTCGCACTGGGGCCGAACGCCGCCCTGCGTGGACGCCGTGCTCGCCTCCGGGGTGCGCCGAGTGGTCGTCGGCACGGTCGACCCCGACACCAAGGTCGCCGGCCAGGGCATCGCCGCCCTGCGCGCCGCCGGGCTGGAAGTGGAGGTCGGGGTGTGCCGGGCCGAGGTGGAGGCGCAGCTCGCCCCCTACCTCCACCACCGGCGGACCGGTCGGCCCTACGTGGTGCTGAAGCTGGCCGCCTCCCTCGACGGGCGCACCGCGGCGCCGGACGCCTCGAGCCGCTGGATCACCGGCCCCGAGGCCCGGGCCGACGCCCACCTGCTGCGGGCGTCGAGCGATGCCGTGCTGGTGGGGGCGGGCACGGTCCGGGCTGACGACCCCGCCCTCACCGTGCGCGACCTGCCCGCCCACGTGGCCGGCTGGCCGCGCCGGCCCGGCCCGCTGCGGGTGGTGCTCGGGCGGGCGCCTGAGAGCGCGGCCGTCCGTCCCTGCCTCGAGCTGGACGGGCCGCTGCCCGGTGTGCTTGACGAGCTCGGGCGGCGGGACGTCGTCCAGGTGCTGGTGGAGGGTGGGGCGACGGTGGCGGCGGCGTTCCACCGGGAGCGGCTCGTCGACCGCTACGTCGTGTACCTCGCCCCGGCGCTCTTCGGCGGCGACGACGGTGCGCCCGTCTTCCGGGGCCCCGGGGCGGCGTCCATCTCCGAGGTGTGGCGGGGCCGGGTGGTGGCCGTCGAGCGCCTCGGCGGCGACCTGCGGGTGGAGCTCGCTCCCCGGCCGACCTGACGGCTCGGTCAAGAGTCGTTGGCGCTAGGGCGGTCCCGCCCGGCAACATGGAGGGGAGGCGAGCCCGTCGCTCGCCCGACCTGAGGAGGCGCCGCCATGAGCGGTCAGGATGACGTGCCGTTCGCTCCCATCGAGGAGGCGGTGGCTGCCATCGCCCGGGGCGAGATCGTGGTCGTGGTGGACGACGAGGACCGTGAGAACGAAGGCGACCTCATCATGGCCGCCGTCCACGCCACCCCCGAGCGCATCGCCTTCTACGTGAAGCACACCTCCGGGCTGATCTGCGCTCCCCTCAGCATCGAGCGCGCCGACGCGCTCCAGCTGCCCCTGATGGTCACCCGCAACACCGAGTCCATGGGCACCGCCTTCACCGTCAGCGTCGACCTCGTCATGGGCACCACGACCGGCATCTCGGCCGCCGACAGGGCAGCGACGCTGCGCGCCCTGGGCGACGAGGCCACCCGGGCGGTCGAGCTGGCCCGGCCGGGCCACATCTTCCCCCTGCGGGCGCGCGAGGGCGGGGTCCTCAAGCGGGCCGGCCACACCGAGGCAGGCGTCGACCTCTGCCGCATGGCCGGGCTGCCCCCAGCTGCGGTGATCTGCGAGATCGTCAACGAGGACGGGAGCATGGCGCGCCTGGCGAGCCTCACCGAGCTGTGCCGCGAGCACGGGCTCCTCCTCATCTCCATCGCTGACCTCATCCGCTACCGCCACCGCACCGAGCGCCTGGTGGAACGGGTGGGGGAAGCGCGGATCCCGACGCAGTGGGGCGACTTCACCTGCATCGCCTACCGCTCCACCGTGGACGGCTCGGAGCAGGTCGCCATGGTGCGCGGCCAGGTCGCCGGCAAGGAGAACGTGCTGGTGCGGGTGCACTCCGAGTGCCTGACCGGTGACCTGTTCGGCTCGCTGCGCTGCGACTGCGGGGTGCAGCTCGACGCTGCCATGTCCCTCATCGCCGAGCACGACGAGGGCGTGCTCGTGTACCTGCGGGGCCACGAGGGCCGCGGCATCGGCCTCGGCCACAAGCTGAAGGCCTACCAGCTCCAGGAGCAGGGCGTGGACACCGTCGACGCCAACGTCTACCTCGGCCTGCCCGTGGACACACGCGAGTACGGGATCGGCGCCCAGATCCTCAACGACCTCGGCGTCACGACCATGCGCCTGCTCACGAACAACCCCCAGAAGTACGGTGGGCTCGAGGGCTTCGGGCTCCAGATCGTCGAGCGGGTGCCCCACGAGTCCGCCCCGAACCCGGAGAACATCCGCTACTTGCGGGCCAAGGCCGAGCGGATGGGCCACCTGCTCTCGGGCCTCGAGGACGTGCCCGAGCCGGCCGCGGTCTACCTGCACCGCGCCGTCAACGACTCCACCGTCTGAGACGCTCGCTCGTGGCGGGCCCTCTGCGCGTCGCCCAGAGGTTCCCCGCGATGCACGCCCGGCGCCACCAGCGATGGCCCACACCGCCCCGCACGTCGAGTTCGGGCGGCCGCCCGCACGCGGCGCTACGGTGCCCGCCGTGCGCACCATCGAAGGCAGTCTCGTCGGCACCGGGCTGCGGTTCGCCCTGGTCTGCGGGCGCTTCAACGACCTCATCACCCATCGTCTGCTCGAGGGGGCGCTCGACGCCCTGCGGCGCCACGGCGCCTCCGCCGACGACGTCACGGTGGTCTGGGTACCCGGCGCCTTCGAGATCCCCCTCGTCGCCCACCGTCTGGCCTCGAGCGGCGAGTTCGACGCCGTCCTCACCCTCGGGGCGGTCATCCGCGGCGCCACCGGGCACTACGACGTGGTGGCCGGCCAGTGCGCTGCCGGGGTCGCCCGGGCTGGGCTCGACACCGGGGTGCCCGTCATCTTCGCCGTGCTCACCACCGACACCATCGAGCAGGCCATCGAGCGTGCCGGCACCAAGGCAGGCAACAAGGGCTTCGAGGCGGCGGCGTCGGCCATCGAGATGGCCGATATCCTGCGCCAGCTGCCCAGACGCGACAGGTAGGGTCTCGCCACGTGCTGAAGCTCGTGCTCCCCAAAGGTTCCCTCGAGCGGGCCACGCTCGAGCTGTTCGAAGCGGCCGACCTCACCGTCAACCGCAGCTCCTCGGTCGACTACAAGGCCTCCATCGACGACGCCCGCATCTCCGAGGTCCACATCCTGCGGCCCCAGGAGATCCCCACCTACGTGGCCGAGGGCCTCTTCGACCTGGGCATCACCGGCCGGGACTGGGTGGCGGAGACCGGCGCCGCCGTGGAGAGCCTCGGTGAGCTGCGCTACTCGAAGAACACCTCCAAGCCCGTGCGCATCGTCGTGGCCGTAGCCCAGGACGATGCCCACGCCTCCGTCGCCGACCTGCCCCAGGGCGTGCGGGTCTCCACCGAGTACCCCGAGCTCACGCGGCGCTTCTTCGCCGAGCGGGGGATCGCGGCCGACATCCGGCTCTCCTACGGCGCCACCGAGGCGAAGATCCCCCACATCGTGGACTGCGTGGTCGACATCACCGAGACGGGCCGGGCGCTGCGGGCGGCCGGGCTCAAGATCATCGACACCATCCTCACGAGCTACACCGAGCTCATCGCCAACCCCGCGGCGGTGGCCGACCCGGCCAGGGCCAAGGCCATGCAGCAGGTCCGCACCCTGTTGGACGGGGCCATGGCGGCCCGGGGCCGGGTGCTCGTGAAGGTGAACGTGGTCGCCGAGCGCCTCGACGACGTGATCGCCCTGCTCCCCGCGATGAAGTCGCCCACGGTGAACAAGCTGTTCAGCGACGAGGGCTACGCCGTCGAGGCGGTCGTGCCCAAGAACCGGATCAACGCGCTGATCCCCGAGCTCAAGGAGATCGGCGCCACCGACATCATCGAGCTGCCCATCCTCAAGATCGTGCCGTGACCGGCGCGGGGCACGAGCCCGGTGATCGCCGCGGGAGCCCCCGCAGTGGCGGGGGCCGGGCGGGCTCGGTGCTCGCGTTCGACGAGGCGGCGGGCCTCGGGACCGTGCGAGCCGACGACGGCGGGGAGTACCCGTTCCACTGCGTGGCCGTGGCCGACGGCTCCCGTCGCGTCCCGGTGGGGGCGCGGGTGTCCTTCGTCGTCGCCCCGGGCCTGCCCGGTCGCTGGGAGGCCACCGCGGTCGCTCAGCTCGCGTCCCCGTCGTCGCCCGCGGCCTCGCCGCCCTCCAAGACGTCGCCTCCCCCCGTGGCCTCGCCGCCGCCGGGCACGTCCTGAGCTGGGGCGTCGGCCTCGTTCGCTCCACGCTCGGGCTCGGCGCCCGCTCTCCCGGAGACGGCGACGAAGGCCAGTTGGATCTGGCTCCTAGCCCCCACGAGCGTCGCCTCGGCATCGCCCAGGCGCCCGGCGCAGGCGTCGAGGACGCCACCGAGGGCGTCGATGGCCAGGCGTGCCGCGCCCACGTTCGGCGCGTCCTGGTCGAGGTGCACGGCGGCGAGCTCGTAGAGGCCCATCACGTGGTTCGTCACGACCAGCTCGACGGGCGCCGCGGCGAGCTGGGCGCGCACCGCGGCCACCTGTTCCGCCGCCTCGTTGAGCTGCGCCCGTTGGGCCTCGCTCAGCTCCTCGTCCTGCTCATCACCGTGGCCCGGGGCATCGGGTGTCCCGCTGCTGCTCATCCTGGTAATCTAGGCCGCACAACTGAACCGGGAAGTGGGGCCGGCGTCCGCCAACGCGTCGGGCGCCCCGTCCCCACCTGGCCACCGAGGGGCCGTCACCAGGCGTGACCCACCGAGTGAGCCAGGTCGATCGAACGGGGGCACCCCACTCGGGTGGTCGCGGGCGTCGGCTTCCGGCGCCCGCCGTCCTACGTTTTGGGCTCGGGGGTCCAGGTTCGGTCCGACAAGGAGGCACACGAACGTCAATGCCGCACACGGGGAGTGAACGGTCATAAGTACCTGGGCTAACGAACCTCGCATCAACGAGCGGATCCGCGCGCGAGAGGTTCGTGTCGTCGGTCCTGACGGATCGCAGATCGGCATCAAGACCCTGCCCGAGGCACTCGCGCTGGCGCGAGAGCTCGAACTGGACCTCGTCGAGGTGGCCGACAAGGCCACCCCGCCCGTCGTCCGGATCATGGACTACGGGAAGTACAAGTACGAGGCCGCGCAGCGTGCCAAGGAATCTCGCAAGCACCAGTCGGCCACGGCGCTCAAGGAGATGAAGTACCGCCCGAAGATCGGGAAGGCGGACTTCGACACCAAGACCCGGTCGGTCGAGAAGTTCCTGGGCGAGGGCCACAAGGTCAAGCTCACCATCATGTTCCGAGGCCGCGAGGTCTACCACCCCGAGATCGGGCGGCGGATCCTCGACCAGGTCGCCGAGGCCGTGGCCCACGTGGGCCGGGTCGAGACGGCTTCCAAGCTCGACGGGCGGAACATGACCATGGTGATCGCCCCGGACAAGAAGGCCCAGGCCGCCTGGCAGGCCCAGCAGCGACGCAAGTCCGGGGAGCCCGAGCCTCCCCCCGAGGAGGGCCAGGCGCCCCAGGCTGACGGGACGGCGCCGAGCGCCACGCAGCCCGCCAACGAGACCGCCAACAGCAACAACTGACCCCGGCCCATCCCGGTGCCACCGGGCCCGCGCACGGCGGGCCCATGGTGGCGCGCTCGGGCCACGATCGCCCACGACAGGACACCAATGCCGAAGATGAAGACCCATCGCGGTGCGGCCAAGCGCTTCAAGGTCACCGGGACCGGCAAGATCATGCGGCGCCGCGCCTACCGCAAGCACCTCTTCGAGGGGAAGCCCTCCAAGCGGACCCGCCGGCTCAAGCCGATGGTGATCGTCTCGCCCGGCAACGCGGACGCCATCAAGCGCCAGCTCGGGCTCTGACCACCACGCCGCCGCACCGTCACACCGTCACACATGGGCACGGTGAGGATGACACGTGCGGCGGCGTCCCCCGCAGGACACGTGCGCGCCGCGTGCGCGCAAGGAGAGACGCCATGGCCCGCGTGAAGAGAGCCGTTCACAGCAAGAAGCACCGTCGCGAGGTCCTCGACCGGGCCTCGGGCTACTACGGCAACCGGAGCCGCAGCTACAAAGCGGCCAACGAGTCGGTGATGCACGCGTTGCAGTACGCCTTCCGCGACCGGCGGGCCCGCAAGGGCGACTTCCGCCGGCTGTGGATCCAGCGGATCAACGCGGCCTGCCGCCAGCACGGCATCAGCTACAGCCAGTTCATCGCCGGGCTGCGGTTGGCCGGCGTCGACGTCGACCGCAAGGTCCTCACCGACCTCGCCGTCACCGACGAGGCGGCCTTCGGCGCCGTCGTGACCGCCGCCCGCCAGGCGCTCGACGCCGCGCCCCCCGCCGGCGCCCCGGGATCGGCGCAGGCGAAGGCGTCCTGACGGCGCCGCTCTCGGCCCGCAACCCCCGCCTCCAGCGGGCCCGCCGCCTGGCGCGCGATCGCCGGGAGCGCCGGGCCGAGAACCG
>WHTX01000110.1 GCA_009377505.1 Acidimicrobiia bacterium | reverse complement strand
CCACTCGGCCGGCGACGAGCGGCTCTTCCGCTCGACCGCGTGCAGGGCGCCCAGCTCCTCGACAGCCTGATCGAGGTCGCAGCCCGCCCCGGGGGGCCGAGCGTGTTCCATCCCCGCCCGGAGGACCCCCGGGTCACCTTGGAGCTGACGGCCACGGCGGCGTGGGTGGTCGACCAGTACGCCGTCGAGCACGTCGAGGCCCTCGACGGGGGCGGCGTGCGCGTGCGCCTGGCCGTGAGCGCCCTGCCCTGGCTCGAGCGCCTGCTGCTCCGCCTCGGCCCCGACGGCGAGATCGTCGCCGCCGACCCGCCACTCGACGCCCACGTGGGGGCCAGAGCCGCTCGCCGGGTCCTCGCCCGCTACCGCTGAGCCGCCTCGGCGCCGAGCGTCGTCCCTGCCGGCGAGATGGGCCCCGGCCGTTGGGGGGGACGGGGGCTCGGGCAGGGTAGATTACCCATTCACGTGAGCAATGAGCGCCGACCTCTCCGGGGGCCCGAGGCGTTCGGGCGAGTGGCCGGCGACGGCGCGGCGGTACCGGGCACCGCCGCGCCGTCCGTCAACGGCCGAGCGCCCGACGCGCCTCCGGCCGCCCCGCCCCGCGGCCGTAGCGCCGCACCCGTCGGCGACCCCCCCACCACCGACGCGCCTCATGACCAGGGCGCCGAGGGAACCCACGCCAACGGTGCAGGCCTGCTCGTCGCCGCCCCGCCCTCCGGGGCGGGGGCCAGCCGGGACGGCCTGCCCCTCCTGCCGCCGGTCGTGCGCGGCCGCCCCCTGGTCGGCGCGGCGACGGCGCACGAGGGCCGTGCTCGGCGCCGTGCCGTCGTGGTCGTCGACCCCGCCACCGAGGCGAGCACGACCCGCGACCTCATCCATTGGACCGCGGTCGTCGGCGGCGCGCTGCTCGTCGCCCTCGTGGTCAAGATGGTGCTGTTCCAGGCGTTCATGATCCCGTCGGAGTCGATGTCGCCCGCGCTCGGCGTCGGCGACCGGGTGCTGGTGAACAAGCTCAGCTACCGCCTCCACGACGTGCACCGCGGCGACCTCATCGTCTTCGAGCGCCCGCCCCTCGCCCAGAGCGCGGGGGACGACTCCGACCTGGTCAAGCGGGTGATCGCCCTGCCGGGCGAGACCGTGGAGGCCAAGGGCGGCGTCGTCCTCGTGGACGGGGTGGCCATCCCCGAGCGCTACCTCACGCCCGAGACCGCCACCGCCGACTTCCCCCGCACCACCCTGGGCTCGGACGAGGTGTGGGTGATGGGCGACAACCGCGGCAACTCGCGCGACAGCCGCGTGTTCGGCCCGCTCACCGAGGACTACATCATCGGGCGGGCCTTCCTCCGGGTCTGGCCGCTCGACGACCTGACGCTGTTCTGAGCTGCGTCAGCCTCAGGTCGGGGCGGCCTCGAAGGCGGCCACCAAGCGGTCGACGTGGTCGGAGTACACGCCGTCGATCCCGGCGGCGAGCAGCTCGCGGATGACGCGCTCGTGCTGGGCGTCCCAGGCCAGGGCGTAGCGCTCGAAGCGGTGGAAGAGGGCGACGAGGCCCCCGCTCCAGTCCGTCTGGCGCAAGTTGACGGCGTCGATGCCGGCGGCTCGCAGCTGCGCCGCCCGCCGCTCGGGGCCCAGCGCCATCCGCTTGAGGCGGGTCGAGTCGACCAGCTTGGCGGCATCGCTCAGCTCGCGCCACGACGCCACGAGCTCCCAGTCCTCGTGGCAGAGCCACAGCCGCTCCTCGGCCCCCTCGCCGGCGGCACGGGCGACGTCGAGCACGGCTCGGACGGTCGCTGGGTCCTTCAGGTCGAGGGACAGCTCGTAGCTCGTTCCGCAGGTGGCGTAGAGATCGGCGAGGGTGGGGATGTGCGCGGGGAGCTGCGCCCGGGCGAGCGAGGCGATGGCCTGCTTCCGCAGCGTGCCGCCCACCAGCCCGTCGTGCACCAGGACGACCTCACCGTCCCGGGTCAGCCAGGCGTCGCTCTCGAGGCCGTTCGCCCCGAGCCGCAGGCCGAGCTGGAAGGCGTCGAGGGTGTTCTCGGGGGCGTGGGCGCGTGCCCCGCGGTGGGCGAAGGCGATTCGCGGGATGCGCAGGGCTGGCAGCCAGGAGTCCACGTCGGGCAATCCTGGCCGGGCGCGGCCGGCCGGGCAACCGCCCCATGGGGAAGGGACTGTCGCCTCATGGCCCAGGGCCGACCCGCGCCCGACCTTGCCCCCAGCTGACACGACGTTGGAGGGGCGATGCCTTCGATCCGAGCCACCTGCACCGAATGCGGAGACGTCGACCTCGTGGCCAGCGACATGCGCGTCCGAGTCTGCGAGGACGACAACCAGGGCAGCTACAGCTTCCGTTGCCCGACCTGCCGCATGGTCATGGTCAAGGCGGCCGAACCCCGCGTCGTCGAGCTGCTGGCCACCGCGGGGGTCGAGGTGTCCCGCTGGCAGCTCCCCGCCGAGCTGCGCGAGCCGAGGGGGCGCGGGGCCCCGTGACCCACGACGAGCTGTTGGACTTCCACCGCGCCCTTGTCGACGAAGCCCACTTCCGCAGCGCCCTCGAAGACCTCCGTCGCGCCAGCTGAGGGGCGCCTCCGCCCCAGCTCGGACAGGTGTGGGGCCCTGGCCGGGGCCACCGCTCGGCACCCGCAGCGCTCGGGCGTACGGGATGGTCACGGGTAAGCTCGGGAGATGTTCAACGTCACCGGGGGCGAGCTGCTCCTGATCCTGGTGATGGCGTTGATCGTGCTCGGCCCGGAGCGCCTGCCCGACGCCGCCCGCAAGCTCGGCCGAGCGGTCAGCCAGCTGAGGGACCTGTCGGGCAGCTTCCAGCGGGAGATCCGCGACGCCCTTGACGAGCCCTCCACCCCGATTGCCAGGTCCGGGCCACGGCCCCAGCTCACCGCACTCGACGGGGGCGCCGACAGGGCGACCGCCCCCCTGGCCGCTGCCCCAGTCGACGGGGGCGAGTCCCTCGCCGTTTCCCAGACCGAGGCCCAGACCGAGGCCCAGACCGAGGCCCGGGGCGACGGGCACGGTGAGGGTACGGGTGCCGAGCCGGGTGCCAGTCGGGCCGACGGGGGCGCCGAGGCTGCGGCACCAATCGACACGCCGGCTCCGGCCGGCACCGCGCCGGCTCCTGGCGACCAGCCGGCCCCCACGCCCCAGCCGCCCTCCACCCCCCAGCGGCAGCGCCCCCCGGCCGATGCTGCTGCCGGCGTGCCTGACACTGCCGCTGAGACTGGTGAACCAGCCGCTGGGGCCGCCAACGCCGACGCCGCGGCCGAGGCGACGGGCACCGCCGACGCCGCGGCCGAGGGCACGGGCACCGCCGAGGGGGACCGGGCGGAGCGCACCGCATGACCGTGGGGCGGGCGCGGTGAGCGCGGCGCCTACAGCTGGGGACCCGTCGCCCGAGGAGCAGGGCCTGGCGTCGATGACGCTCATGGAGCACCTGGCCGAGCTGCGCTCGCGGCTCATCAAGTCGGTGCTCGCCCTGGCCGTCGGCGCCGTGGTGATGTGGTTCGTCTACGTGCCCGTCTTCAAGTGGATGTTCGAGGTCCTCCAGGACAACTGCGTGCCCGGCCGGGACTGCGCCATCATCCAGACCGACCCGCTCCAGGGCCTCTCGACCCGCATGACCTTCGCCGGCTACGGCGGCATCGCCATCGCCATGCCGGTCCTGCTCTACCAGGTGTGGAAGTTCGTGACGCCCGGCCTCTACGCCAAGGAGCGGCGCCTCGCCATCCCCTTCGTGTTCTGCGGGGTGGTGCTGTTCATCCTCGGCGCCGGGCTGGCGCTGTGGACCCTGCCCAAGGCGCTCGACTTCCTCATCTCCATCGGCGGGGGCACCTTCAACCAGTTCTACACGCCGGACAAGTACGTCAGCCTCGTCGTCAAGATGATGGTCGCCTTCGGGATAGGTTTCGAGTTCCCGATCCTGCTCATCTTCCTGCAGCTCGCCGGAGTGCTGACCCCGGCGTTGCTGGCCCGGTACCGGCGCTGGGCCATGGTCGGCATCGTCATCCTCGTGGCCGTGCTCACGCCCTCGGGCGACCCCATCAGCCTCGCCGCCCTCGCCGTGCCCATGTACCTGTTCTACGAACTGTCGATCCTCGTCGGTTGGCTGGCGAACCGGCGTAAGCGCAGGCGGGCCGAGGCGGCGGCGACCTCGTGACCCTTCCCGCAGCCGGCGGGGAGCCGGCGTTACCGGCCTACGACTTCGAGCTCGACCACTTCCAGCTGGAGGCCATCGCCTCCCTCGACGCCGGCCGCTCCGTGCTCGTGGCCGCGCCGACGGGGTCGGGAAAGACCGTCGTCGCCGAGCACGCCGTGGCCCTCGCCATCGCCGAGCGCCGCCGGATCTTCTACACCACGCCCATCAAGGCGCTCTCCAACCAGAAGTACGGCGACCTCGCCCGCCGTTACGGCCGTGAGCGCGTAGGCCTGCTGACCGGGGACAACGCCATCAACGGTGACGCCCCGATCGTGGTGATGACCACCGAGGTGCTCCGCAACATGATCTACGCCGGCTCGCCGGCCCTGCGCGAGCTGTCGTGGGTGGTCCTCGACGAAGTCCACTACCTCCAGGACGCCTACCGGGGGCCGGTGTGGGAGGAGGTCATCATCCACGCGCCGCCCCAGGTGCGGTTGGTGTGCCTGTCGGCCACCGTCTCCAACGCGCAAGAGCTGGCCGACTGGATCGCCCTCGTGCGCGGTGCCTGCGACGTCGTCGTCGAGACCGAGCGCCCCGTGCGCCTCGAGAACCTGTTCATGGCTGCCGACCGCACGGCCGAGCGGCTGCACCTGATCCCCACCCTCCTCGACGGACGGCCCAACCCCGAAGGCCGGCGCTTCGACGCCGTGGCCCCCCGGCCCCGGGGCCGCCCCGGGCGGCCCCGCTCGCGCTTCGCCACGCCCCGGCGCTTCGAGGTGGTGGACGAGCTCGCAGGGCGCGACCTCGTGCCCGCCCTGTACTTCATCTTCAGCCGTGCCGCCTGCGAGGACGCCGTGCAGGCCTGCCTCACCAGCGGGGTGCGCCTCACCACCCCCGACGAGCGGGAGCGGGTGCGGGCCATCGCCGAGGAGCACACCCGTGGCCTGCCCCCTGGCGACCTCGACGTGCTCGGCTGGGGGCGGTGGCTCAGCGGGCTCGAAGCCGGCGTGGCCGCCCACCACGCCGGCATGGTCCCGCCCTTCAAGGAAGCGGTGGAGGCGTGCTTCGGCGAGGGGCTCGTCAAGGTCGTCTTCGCCACGGAGACGCTGGCCCTCGGCATCAACATGCCGGCCCGCACGGTGGTCATCGAGAAGCTCACCAAGTACAACGGCGAGCGCCACGAGGCCCTGACGCCGGGGGAGTACACGCAGCTCACCCGGTCGGCCATGCGGTGGTGCTCTGGTCGCCCTTCGTCGGCTTCGAGGACGTCGCCTCCCTGGCCGCCAGCCGGAGCTTCTTCCTGCGCTCGGCGTTCCGGCCCACGTACAACATGGCGGCCAACCTCGTGCGCCGCTACGACGAGGAGGAGGCGGTCCAGCTCCTCAACCGCTCCTTCGCCCAGTACCAGGCCGACCGGTCCGTCGTGCAGCTCGAGCAGCGGCTACGGGAGCGGCGCAACCTGCTCGCCGACCTGCGCAAAGGGATGTCCCTGCCCGCCGAGGGGGTGGCCGAGCTGCGAGCCCTGCGCCGTCGGGCGAGCGAGGCCCGGGCGCCTGGCCAGGTCCGCCGCCGGGCGATCGAGACGGCCATCGCCGGGCTCGGGCCGGGCACCGTGATCCAGCTCGAGCGCCACGGTGGCGGCCCCGCCGTCGTCGTCTCCGTCGGCCAGCGCCGCTCCGGCGCCGTCCGCCTCCGGGCCCTGACGCCGGGCCGCCGCCTGGTCGAGGTACTGGCCGAGGACTTCGAGGCCGAGCCCGCCCGCCTGGGCGAGATCGAGCTGCCCCGGCCCTACGTGCCCAACAACCGCCACTTCCAGGACGAGGTCGTCCGCCGCCTGGCCCGGGCCCGGCTCACCGGTGGCCGGGGACGGCGCGGGCGGGGCGCGGTGCAGGGGCGACGGCGCCAGCCCGACCGCGGCGACGAGGAGGTCGGCCCCCTCTGGGAGCTGGCCGAGGCCCATCCCCTGGCCGGGCACCCCGAGGCCGAGTCGGCGCTCCGCCAGCTCGCCCGCGTCGAGCGCATCGAGCGTGAGGTGCTCGAGCTGTCGCGCCGGGTGGGCAGCGCGTCGGACACCGTAGGCCGCCACTTCCGGCGCCTGCTCGAGCTGCTCGAGGGCTGGGGCTACGTCGATGGCTGGCGCCTGTCCGCCCGAGGCGAGCTGCTCGCCCGCTGCTACCACGAGTGCGACCTGCTCGTCGTCGAGTCCCTCACCCGAGGCCTGCTCGACGGCCTCGACCCGCCCACCCTGGCCGCCCTGGCCAGCGTCTTCTCCTATGAGCACCGCTCGCGCACCCTGCCCCAGCAGACGTGGCTGCCCTCGGCCCGCTCCCGGGACAGCTACCGGACGATCCTCGACCTCTCCCAACGCCTGCAGGCCGACGAGCAGCTGAGCCGGCTGCCCGTCACCCGCGAGCCTGACGCCACGTTCGCCGGGCTCGCCTACGCGTGGGCCTCGGGCAGCGTGCTCGACGATGTCCTCGAGGACGAGGAAGTGTCGGGCGGCGACTTCGTCCGCAACGTGAAGCAGCTGCTCGACCTGTGCCGCCAGCTCGCCGACCTGGCGGCCGAGCCGGCGACGGCGGCGGCGGCGGCGAGGGCCTCCGACCAGCTCTTCCGAGGGGTGGTGGCGGTCTCGTCCACGATCGGTGGGGCCGACGACGACGTACCGGTCGACGACATGCCCGTCGACGGGCCGCCTGTCGACGAGATGGCGGTCGACGAGATGCCGGTCGAGGACAGTCCCGGCGAGGCTGTCGACGCGGCCCCGGGGCAGGGGTCGGCCGAGGGTGACGGGGAGGCGCCCCTGGCTGGCGGTCGGCACGTTCGGCCGTGACCGTCCGCAAAGGCGTGGACTGGGGTTCTCCCGGCCCCCTGGCGGGCTCGGGCATCGTGGCGTCGAGCGACGCCGAGGCCCGCGCCGAGCTCGAGGCGGCCCGCCGCGCCGCCCGCCCGCCCCGCGAGATCGGCCTGCTCGGCGGGGACCTCTGCCGCACGGTCGGCGGCCTCGGGGACCGCGCCCGGCTGCGGGGGCCCGACGCCGTCCGCCTCTCCGTCGACGCTGTCCGCGCCGTGCTCGACGGCGAGGCCCACTGGTTCCTGGCCCACCTCGTCGCCCGCGGGCCGTTGTGGCGGGGGCGAGGGGCCGTCGTGATGAACGCGGAGTGGCTGGGGCCCTGGCGCCTCGGCCCCCGGGCGCACCCGGGCGACGGGCTGCTCGACGCCACCGAGGGCGAGCTGGGCCTGCGGGACCGTCTCCAGGCCAGGCGCCGTGCCCGCACCGGCGACCATCTGCCCCACCCCCAGCTCGCCACCCGCCGGGCCGCCCGTCACGAGCTGCGCTTCGAGCGGCCCGTGGCCGTCTGGCTGGACGGGACGAAGGTGGGCATGTTCCGCGAGGTCGACGTCGCGTGCGAACCGGATGCGCTGACCGTGGTCGTCTGACGACCGGGCCCGTCCGGGCTCGGCCACGATCCGTGGCCGGCGCGCCACCCGTTCGGGGTCCACCGGGAGCTGACCGGGGTCCGTCTATCGTGGCCCGCCGTGAGCCTCTACATCCCCGAGGAGTTCACCGAGGAGGAGCGGGCGGTCCTCCGCCGCTACGTGACCAACCTCGACGGCCCCGTCTTCGCGCTCGTGAACCTGCCCGAGGTGGTCAGGGGCGCGCTGTTCGCCCGGTACTCGCGCTCGTCGAAGGGCCTGCGCCGCCTGTTTCTCGACGAGTTCGTCGGCGAGCTCGACGTGAGCGCCGACGCCGCGCTCGACGCCACGCTCGGCGTGCACCGGGCCGAGCAGCTCTACGAGCGGGTGTTCGTCGAGTACGGCGACGACTCCGTGGCCCAGCTCGGCGGGGTGCACCTCGCCTGTGAGCAGGCCTCCAACCTGCTCACCAAGGTGCTCGAGTGGGGCCGCCTGGCGAGCTACCTCGAGCAGTCCACCCGCTACATCGGCTACGACGAGCGCCTGGGAGGCCGCTACCGCTACTTCCGGGACGCCGAGATCCTCCGCTCGCCCTACGCCGTGCGCTACGTGGCCGACATGGACCGGCTCTTCGACGCCTACGGCGAGGTCACCCGCGCCGTGGCCGAGCACGTCCGCCGGGTGACGCCCAAGGTGCCCGGCGACTCCGACTTCGTGTACCGCACGGCCGTGCGGGCCAAGGCCCTCGACGCCGCCCGGGGAGTGCTGCCCGCCGGGGCGCTGTCCAACGTCGGCATCTACGCCTCGGGCCAGGCCTACGAGCAGCTCGTGCTCCGGCTGCGGGCGCACCCGCTCCCCGAGGCCCGCGCCTACGCCGAGCTGGTGCTCGAGGAGCTGCGCAAGGTGATCCCGAGCTTCCTGCGCCGGGTCGACCTTCCCGAGCGCGGCGGCGCCGCGGCCGCCTACCTGGCTGCAACGCGGGAGCGCACCGAGGGCGTGGCCCAGCGCCTGTTCGCCCCGATGGCGACGGGCGGGCCGGGCTCGGGGGGCGAGGAGCCGCTCGTTCGCCTCGTCGACTTCGACCCCGACGGCGAGGCCAAGGTGCTCGCCGCCATGCTGTACCCGCACCTCGACCGCCCGGAAGAGGAGATCGAAGCGCGTGTCCTGCGGCTCTCGCCCGCCGAGCGGGCCGAGCTCGTGGCCGCTTACGTCGGGGAGCGCACGAACCGCCGCCTCAAGCCGGGCCGCGCCCTCGAGCGCACCTCCTACCGCTTCGACGTGCTGGCCGACTACGGCGCGTTCCGTGACCTGCAGCGGCACCGCCTCCTCACCGTCGAGTGGCAGGCCTTCGGCCCACAGCACGGCTACGTGCGGCCGGCGCTCGTCGACGAGGCGGGGGTGGCGGGCCTCTTCGACGAGGCAATGGAGCGCTCCGCCGAGCTGTACGACCTGCTCAGGCCGGAGCTCCCCCAGCAGGCGGGCTACGCCGTGTGCCTGGCGCACCGGGTGCGGTTCGTGCTGCAGCTCAACGCCCGAGCGGCCATGCACCTCCTCGAGCTGCGCTCCAGCCCCCAGGGCCACCCCGGCTACCGCAGCGTGGCCCAGGAGATGCACCGCCTCATCGCCGAAGGGGCCGGCCACCGAGCCCTGGCCGACATGATGAGCTTCGTCGACCACGCCGACGAAGCCACGCTCGAGCGTCTCGAGGCCGAGCGCCGGGCCGAGGGACGGCGCGTCGCGGCCTCGCGCTGAGTCGCCGAAGCACCGCGCCAGGTGCGGCTTTCCGGGTCACATGCTTGTCATTCCCCGGTGAACGCTCGTACGATGCCTTGCGCCGGTCGCCACCTACCAGGCAGGACGCCCTCGCAGGACGGGAGGGGGGCACCCGATCGGCGGAGGACCACGTGCGCAGACCAGCCATCGTCGCCGTAATCTGCAGCCTGTCCGTCGTCCTCGTCGTGCCCGCCGTCGTGGCCGCGGCGAACTACACCGTCGGGCCTGGTGACACGCTGTGGGACATCGCCGACCGCTTCGGGACGACGGTCGAGGAGCTCGGCTCCCTCAACGCCATCGACGACCCCAACCTGCTGCACATCGGCCAGGTGCTACGCGTCCCCGACGTGGCGGCGGAGGGGGTGCCGAGCAGCAGCGCGCCCGAGGTCTACCAGGTCGCCGCGGGGGACACCCTCGCCGCCATCGCCGGGCGCTACGGCCTGTCCGCCTCGGCGCTCGCCCAGGCGAACGGCCTCAGCGACCCGAACTGGATCGTGTCCGGCCAGGTGCTGACCGTGCCCATGCCGGGCGACGTGCTCGGCGTGCCCGCGGCCCTCTTCGGGGGGCGCTCCTCGGACGAGGCCGTGCGGGGCCTCGTGCCCGTCTTCGACCGCTGGGCCGACGCCAACGGCCTGCCCCGCGACCTGCTGAAGGCGCTCTCCTACCTCGAGTCCGGCTGGGACAACAGCGCCGTGTCCTCCGTCGGCGCCCTGGGCCTCGGCCAGCTCATGCCCGACACCGTCGCCTTCGTGAACCAGGTGCTGCTGGGCGGGACGCGGCTCGACCCTGCCGTACCCGAGGAGAACGTGCGCATGAGCGCCCGCTACCTGCGCTACCTCTTCGAGGCCGCGGGCAACGAGGACGACGCGCTCGCCTCCTACTACCAGGGCCTGGGAGCCGTCCGCAGCATCGGCTGGTACGACGACACCCACCGCTACGTGGCCAACATCCAGGCGCTGCGCGGCCACTTCCGCTGAACCTGCCCATCGCCGGTAGCATCGCCCGACGGTGACCGACGACGCGAGAACCCCCGCCGACGTGCTCTGCGACCTGCTGGTCTACGCCCCGCTGGGCTTCGCCTTCGAGGCCCGGCGCCTGCTGCCCGAGCTCGCCGAACGGGGCCGTAACCAGGTAGCAGCGGCCCGCTTCATCGGCGAGTTCGCCGTGCAGCGGGCCGGCGCCCACCTCGGGCCCGACGTGGAGAAGCTGGGACGCGACGTCAGCCGCGCCGTGGAGAGCGTCCTCAGCGGCCTGGGGCTCTCGGTGCCCCCGATCTTCCACGGCGACAGCGACGGCGACGGTGACGAGGGCGCGACCGGGGCGGCCTCGGGCGACGGGCTCGTCGACGAGCCCCTGGCCACGGCACCGCCCGCCTCCAGGGCGGCCGGCGCCGAGGCCGCGGCGGCGGAGGCAGCGGCGCCCGAATCGCCGGGCCCGCCCGGGCCTGACGCCGCCGAGCTGGCCATCCCCGACTACGACTCGCTCGCCGCCTCCCAGGTGGTGCCCCGGCTCGCTTCGCTCGACGTGGGAGAGCTCGAGGCGGTCAAGGGCTACGAGTCGTCCAAGCGGGCGCGGCGCACGATCCTCAACCGGGTGGAACAGCTGCTGGAGCAGCGTCGCGCCGGCGGGGCCTGACCGGGTGGAAGAGACCCGGGTCGCCACCGCCGAGGACCTGCCCAGGCTCGTCGAGCTCGCCGAGCTGGCCTTCGACGAGCTCACGCCCCTACGCGGCGGGGCCATCTGGTCGCGTCGCGAGTCCCGGCCCCGCCCCCCGGGCGAGAGCCTCGGTGCCGCCCTCGACGACCCGGACCAGCACGTGGTCGTAGGCCTCGTCGGCGGCTACGTGGCCGGCTACGGCGTGGTCCGCCTCGAAGCCCTGCGGGGCGGGGCGCTGCTCGGGGTGGTAGACGACCTCTTCACCGAGCCGGGCTTCCGCGAGGTCGGCGTCGGCCAGTCGGTCATGGAGGCGCTGGTCGCCTTCGCTCGCAGCCGCCGCTGCACGGGCGTGGACAGCCTGGCCCTGCCCGGCGACCGGGAGACGAAGAACTTCTTCGAGAGCTTCGGCCTCAAGGCACGCGCCCTGCTGGTGCACGCCCCACTCGACGTCGACGTCGACGGGGATGGGGCGGGCGCTGGGGCAGGGGCCGGCCGAGCTGGTCGGCCTGAGGGTGACGGCGGCCTCGACGGTGTGGTCGCGACCACACCGTGACCGTGCCTGGCGTGCCCCGGCCCGAGCTGTGCGTCGGCGCGGTTGTCGTGCACGACGACCAGCTGCTCATGGTGCGACGTGGCCGTCCCCCCGGAGCCGGGCTGTGGTCGGTGCCCGGGGGGCGGGTCGAGCCGGGGGAGACGCTCGCCGCCGCCGTCGTGCGGGAGGTCGCGGAGGAGACCGGCCTGTCCTGCGCCTGCGGGCCCCTCGTGGGCTGGGTCGAGCGCCTCGGCATCGACCACCACTTCGTGATCATGGACTTCGAGGTCACGCCGTTCGAGGTCGTCGTGCCCCGCCCCGGTGACGACGCCTCCGAGGCGGCCTGGGTGCCGCTGCACGAGGTGGCCGAGCTCGACGTCGTCGAGGGCCTCGTCGAGTTCCTCGCCGAGCACGGCATCATCGCCACCATCGCCTGAGCGGGGGCGCCGCGTCGGCCTCGGGGGGCCGGCCGGGTCACGGCGTAGGGAGTGGGCCGAGGGTAGAGTCGGGCCCGTGGCCGACGAACCCGGCGCGCACCTCGCGTGTCCCTACTGCGGGGCCTACGGTGTCACCCGCTTGTTCCTCGGGTCAGTCCGGCTCGATTCGTGCGAGTGCACGACGTGCGGCGCACGGTGGGACGAGGACCCCACCACCGGGGCCTTCCTCGGTCGGTCGAGCCGTCAGTCCGTCCTGAGCCGCCGCCGGTCCTGACCGACCCCGGCTCTGCCTCGCCCTCGCCGTGGCGAGCGTGGTGGGGTCAGAAATCGGCGTTGGCGTGCTGGTCGTCGCGCACGTCGCCGCCCGCGTTCTCGGCGTCGTCGCCCTCGTCAGGGCGAGCCTCGCCTCGGGCAGGCTCGTCGGCGGTGTCGGCGGTCGGGGCCTCGGCAGTCGTCACGTCCACCGTCTCGCCCTGCTCGTCCGAGGTGCTGGCGCCCTCGGCGGGGGCCTCGGCTCCCCCGCCGGAAGCGGGCGCGTCGGCTGCGTCGGCTGGGTCGGCCTGCTCGGCGGCGACGGGCGTGTCGGCGGGCTCGGCCTGCTCGGTGGAGGCGGGCGCGTCGGCTGGGTCGGCCTGCTCGGTGGGGGCGGGCAACTCGGCTGGGTCGGCCTGCTCGGCGGCAACGGGCGTGTCGGCGGACTCGGCCTGCTCGGTGGAGGCGGGGGCTGCCGCCGGTTCGGCGCTCGGCGGGGCCGTGGCCTGGGCCGGGCTCGCTACCTCAGCGACAGGCGGGGGTGCCGAGGCGTCAGTGACGGGCTCGCCCGTGGCGCCGGTGGCGATCGTCGGCGGTGGGGGGATGTGCCCGCTCGCGCTCTCGCCACCCTGGCGGGCCCCACGTCGGCCCTGGTCCGGCGCAGCGCGCTCGGGACGGGGACGGGATCTCCGCCCGCTACGCCCTGGGGCCGGGGGCGGTGCCGCCTCGACTCCGAAGCGGGCGGCGATGGAGGGCAGGCGGCTCGCCACCTTGCGCACTACCGCGACCAGCTCGTCGCTCGGCGCCTCGGGCACGGCGGCGGGCTCGACGCTCGAGCGCACCGGCGAGTAGGACAAGGCGTCGAGCAGGACGCTCCAGCGATCGACTCCGATGTCGCCGTTGAGGGCCTCGTTCGTCGTCTCCACCAGCAGGCGGGCCAGGTCGGAGGGCAGGGGAGCCCCAGCCTTGGGCGGCCGCGAGCTGCGGCGCAGCGCGGCCACGACCCGGCCGTCGGCCACGAGCTCGGCCAGCTCGGTCAGCCACTTCGTGTGCTCTTCCTCGACACGGCGGTTGAGCGCCTCGCGCAGGTCGCCGGCCATGGCCCGGGTCTCGTCGTCGCGCGCCGCGCTGTCGGCCGCCACCACCACCGAGCGCAGGTCGCGCAGGTCGAGCTCGTCGACCTCGGCGAGCGCGGCCTCGGCCCGGTCCCGCCACTCGGCGGTGCGCATCCGCGGCCAAAGCTCCTCGGCCAGCGCCAGCAGGGGCTCGGGGTTGATCTCGGGCTTGCCCTCGCCCCGGGCCTGCTCGTTCTGCTGGTCCAGCGCGGCGCGCACGCCGGGCACGCCTCCTCGCATGAGCTCCTCGGCGATGGGGCGCTGCTCCTCGGGCAGGCTGGCCACGACCTCCCGCCGGTGCGCGCGCGAGGGACGGAGGCGCTTGGGCTTGGCCTTGGGCTCGGGGGCGGGGCGAGAGGGGCGGCGCTCACCGCCCTCGCGAGGCCCACCCCGGGGACGGCGCTCGCCCCGGTCACGGTCACGGTCGCCGTCGCGTCGGGGGCGGCGGTCGCCCCGGCCTCGGGAGGCCAGCGTGGTGGTGACCAGCTGCTCCGGGCCACGGTCGAGCAGCTCGATCCGTTGCGGTTCGGCCCTGGCCGTTTTCGGAGGCAGGACGGCGATGATGGTGATGCCGTCGATGAAGCTCTCGACCTCGACGCGGAGCACGTCGCCCACCTTCGCCTCGGAGGGGAGCACGCCTTCCTCGACGACGCCCTTGGGCGCTCGAGCACCTGCGGCCCGCCAGGTCCACGAACCGTCGTCGCGGCGGCTCGTCAGTTCGACGTCGATCCTGCGGGACATGGCTGCCCAACCTAGTCGGCGTAGCGAGCCGCTCCCACTTGGCTACGCCCCTACCTGCGGCTCCCCGGCCTCCGGCCCGCGCTCCCCGCTGGGCGGCGCGCCACCCGCCGTGCGCGCGGGAGGGCTGCCCCTCCGTGCCAGCCCCACCGTCGGCCGGCAGCGCGCCGGCCCGCCCGGGTGCGCCAGAGCCCGCTCACCGGCAACCAGCGCACCCGCAGCCCCCGCCAGCCGGTCCCGGCCCCACCGCCGGCCCGCCC
>WHTX01000109.1 GCA_009377505.1 Acidimicrobiia bacterium | reverse complement strand
GGAGCGTGGCGCGCCCCAGCGCGAGACGGCCACGCCGAGCGGGCGGCGGGCGCCCTGAGCGGAGCGGCCGGTTGCGCCGCCCGGTGGCGTCGTCTCAACTGGCCCCGTGCACTGCCCCTTCGTCCCCGCCGAGCTCGAGGACTTCCGCGACACGCTGCGGGACTACGCAGCCAGGCGCCTCCTGGCCGACTACCCCCGCTGGAAGACCGAGCCCTACCCCCGGGAGCGGGTCGTCGAGCTCGGGGACCTCGGCGTCCTCGGGCTGTGCACGCCCGGCGAGTACGGCGGCTCCGCCGGGGCCGGCGGTGGCTACCTGGCGCTCGGCGTCGCCGCCGAGGAGATCGCCCGGGGCGACTTCAACGTCACCTACTTCCTCCAGTTGGGCACGATCGCCTGCCGGCTGCTCGAGCTGTCCGATACCGAGGCCCTCAAGCAACGGTGGATCCCGAGCATCGCGTCCGGCGAGTCCATTGCCGCCTTCGCCCTGACCGAGCCTTCGGTCGGCTCCGATGCGGTGCGCCTGTCCTGCTCGGCCCGTCGCGAGGGCGACGAGTGGGTGGTGCGGGGCGAGAAGGCGTCGATCACCTTCGCCGGCTCCGCCGACCTCTGCATCGTGTTCTGCCGCACGGGCGGCGCCGGGGCTTCGGGGGTGAGCATGGTTGCGGTGCCGCTCGACCTGGCTGGGGTCACCCGCCAGGTCTACAAGAGCTCGACCTCGCACCTCACGCAGCGGGGCTCGCTGTTCTTCGACGACGTGCGGGTCCCCCTCGACCACCAGCTCGGCGCCGAGGGGGCGGGGTTCGTGGCCGCCATGCAGGCCTTCGACTTCAACCGGGCGGTCATCGCCCTGGCCTGCGTGGGCGCCGCCGCCCAGTCCCTCGACGAGACCATGGCCTACGTGAAGGGGCGTGAGGCATTCGGCCGGGCGCTGGCCCGCCACGAGGGCGTCGCCTTCCAGGTGGCCGAGCACCTCGCCGCCGTGCACGCGGCCCGCCTCGTCGCCTACGAGGCCCTGGCCCTGGCCGACGAGGGCCGGCCCCACATCGCCCAAGCGGCCATGGCCAAGTGGCTCGGCCCCAAGAGCGCGGCCGAGGCCACCCACGCCGCCGTCCTGCTGCACGGCTGGTCCGGCTTCGGGGACGACCTGCCCCTCGTGCAGCGGCTCAACGACGTGATGGGCCTCGAGGTCGGGGACGGGACGCCGGAGATCATGAAGGGCGTCATCGCCCGCGAGGCCATGGGCCGGGCCTACACGGCCTACCGGTAGCGGGCACAGGGGAGGCGACGACTCGTGGTCGGGAACGGAAGCGACAGCGACGTGGTGGCGGTGGAGGTCGGCGACGACGGCGTGGTGCTGGTGACCCTGCGACGGCCCCCGGCCAACGCCTTGGGCGAGGCGATGATCGCCGGGCTGGGCTCGGCGTGCGACCGGGCCGAGGCCGTCGGGGCCGGGGCGATGGTGGTGCGCTCGGCCGTGGCCGGCTTCTTCGCCGCCGGGGCCGACCTCCACCTCCTCGACGGCCTCGACCGGGACCGCTTCGTGGCCTACCTGGGCCGGCTGCGGGCCGTGCTCGACCGCATCGCCGCCGCGCCCTGGGTCTCGGTCGCCGCCATCGAGGGCCATGCGCTCGGCGGCGGCCTCGAGGTGGCCATGGCCTGCACGCTGCGCGTCGCCTCGGACCGTTCCCGCCTGGGCGTGCCGGAGGTGAAGTTGGGGCTCCTGCCGGGCGCCGAAGGCACCCAGCGGCTGCCCCGCCTGGTCGGGCGCGGCCCCGCCCTCGACCTGCTGCTCACCGGGCGCTCAGCTGGGGGCGAGGAGGCCTACCGCATCGGGCTCGTCGACCGGCTGGTGCCGGAGGGGCGTGCCGACGCCGAGGCGAGGGCCTGGGCAGCCGCCTTCGCCGCCGGGCCCCGCCAGGCCCACGCCGCCATCATCCGCTGCGTGGACGCGGCCCGCGACCTGCCCCTCGAGGACGGCGTCGAGGTGGAGCGCCGGGAGATCGTGGCGCTCTTCGACACGGCCGACGCCGGGGAGGGCATCCGCGCCTTCCTGGAGAAGCGCCCGCCGCGCTTCGGTAGCTGACCGGCAGCTTCCGGGCTCAGCCTTCGTGGCGGATGGCGGCTGGGGTGACCGAGCGGTGGAACCCGTCGAAGCGGGCCAACCGGTCGTGGTCGGCCACGGGCCACAGGCCGGACACGAGGTCGGTTCCCCCTCCCACCAGCAGCTCCTGGCCGGTGACGTAGGCGGCGCCGGGGGAGAGCAGGAACACGATGGCCGCGGAGACCTCGGCCTCGGTCCCGTGCCGGCGGGCCAGGGTGAGGGCGGGCAACGCTTCCAGCAGCTCGTGGAACGGCTCGCCGCCGTAGGTGTCGTAGCCGCTCGAGGCCACGAAGCCGGGGGCGACGGCGTTGACCCGGACCCCTTCGCTGGCCCACTCGACGGCCAGGGTGCGGGTCAGGTTGGCCATCCCCGCCCGGGCCGCCGACGAGTGGCCCATGTAGGGGATGCCCCGGCGGTGGTCGGCGGTGACGTTGACGACGACGCCGCCCCGGCCCCGCATGGACTGGGTGAAGACCTCCCGGGCCATGAGGAAGCCGCCGACGAGGTTCGTCCGCACGACGACCTCGAAGCCCTTCTGGGACATCTCGGCGAGGGGGGCGGTGAACTGGCCGCCGGCGTTGTTGACGAGCCCGTCGACGTGGTCGTGCTCGGCGACGATGCGGCCCACGGTCTCGCCGACGTGCGCCTCGTCGCGGATGTCGCAGGCGTGCCAGGTCGCCCGGCCGCCGTCGCCGGTGATCTCGGCGGTGGTCGCTTCGAGCGGCTCGGAGCGGCGGCCGAGGAGCACGACCGTCGCCCCGAGGGCGGCGAGCTCGTGGGCCGTGCAGCGGCCGATGCCGGTCCCCCCTCCCGTGACGACCACGACCTGGCCGGCGAACAGGTCGGTGCGGAAGATGCTCTGGTAGGGCACGTGGCCGAGGTCCCTCCGGCTGGCGGATCAGGGCGAACAGGTCGCCGGTGGGCGAATGTTACGATCCGGCGGTCGAGGGGGGGCCGTGCTGCTGCGCACCCAGATCTGTGACATGTTCGACATCGACGTCCCCGTGGTGCTCGCAGGCATGGGCGGGGCGGCCGGGCCCGAGCTCGCCGCGGCGGTGTCCAACGCCGGCGGCCTGGGGGTGCTCGGCGCCGCCGGCTGCCCACCGGCCGAGCTCGACGAGTGGGTCACCCGGACTCGGCGCCTCACCGACCGGCCCTTCGGGGTCGACACGTTGCTGCCGGCCAGCGTGCCCGACCGGCTCGAGCCTTCGGCCCCCGTGGGCCACCGGGACGAGGCGGCGCCGGCCGGCGCCAGGGACGGCGGCGGAGGTAACGGCCGCCAGCTCGTGCCCGCCGAGACGCTCGAGGCGCGGGACCGCTTCATGGACGAGGTCGGCCTGGCCCGCCGGCCCCGACGCCCCGAGGGCGAGGCTCCCCGCCGGCCCCGGGTGTCCTTCGTCGGCGACTTCTTCCAGTCCCAGCTCGAGGTCGTCCTCGATCGCCGCGTGCCCGTCTACGTGGCCGGCCTCGGCGTGCCCCCTGCCGAGTTCATGGCGAAGGGCCGCCAGCTGGGGATGCGCTTCATGGGGGTGGCCGGCCAGAGCCGCCACGCCCAGAAGCTCGCCCAGGCCGGGGTCGACGCCGTGGTGGCCCAGGGCACCGACGGCGGTGGGCATAACTCGCCCATCGGGACGCTGGCCCTCATTCCCCAGGCCGTCGACGCCGCCGGAGGGCTCCCGGTCCTCGGCGCCGGGGGGATCTCCGACGGCCGGGGCATCGCCGCCGCGTTCATGTTGGGGGCGCGTGGCGTGTGGGTCGGCACGCGCTTCCTGGCGACGCCCGAGGCCAACATCCCCGACTACCAGAAGCAGGTGCTCCTCCGGATCGGCGACCGGGACACCATCGTCTCGAAGTCGGTGACGGGCAAGCCGGCCCGCATGGTCCGGGCCAGCTGGGCCGAGGTGTTCGAGCGGGGCGAGATGGAAGCGCTGCCCATGCCCCTGCAGTCCATCGTGTCGGCCCCTGTCGTCGGCTCGGCGCAGGCCAACGAACGGGCCGACGTGTACGCCGGCTTCTCCGGGCAGGGGGTCGGGCTCGTGCACGACCTGACACCGGCGGGCCAGGTACTGGAGCGGATCGTGGCCGAGGCCGTCGCCCTGCTCGACGGCATCTCGACGCTGCCCGGCGTCACCGCCAGCTCGGGCGTGGGGCGATGAGCGCAGCGAATGGCCCGAGCGGCCGAGAGCGGGAGGCGATGAGCGCAGCGAATGGCCCGAGCGGCCGAGAGCGGGAGGCGATGACCACGACGACGAGCGCCCCGAGGGTCGAGCGGGTCGGGCTGTCAGGGGCGGCGGCTCTCGTCGGCGCGGCCGAGACGGACTACGTGCGGGGCTCGGACCGCTCCGTGCACGAACTGGTCCTCGAGGCCTCGATGGCGGCCATCGGCGACGCCGGGCTGACGCCCGCGGACATCGACGGGGTCATCCCGCCCCCGGGGTTCACCTCCGGCGAGGAGATCGCCGCCAACCTGGGCATCCCCGAGGTGCGCTACTCCGTCACCGTGCACATGGGCGGGGCGAGCCCGACGGCGGCGCTGCAGTCCGCCGCCATGGCCATCGCCTGCGGGCTGGCCGACACCGTCCTCGTCACCTTCGGCTGGAACGGCTACTCGGCCCTGCGGCCGAGGCCGGGCCACGAGCCGCCCAAGCGGCGCATGGACCCCGGCCCCTTCATCGATGTCAGCCGCAACTTCTACGCCCCCTACGGCGTGCGCTCGGCCGCCCAGTGGTACTCGTTCTACCTGCAGCGCTACGTGGACGCCTACGGCGTGGAGCCGACGGACGCGGCGCCGATCGCCCTGGCTTGCCGCCGCCACGCCCAGCTCAACGACAAGGCGCTGATGCGGGGCCGGCCCATGTCCCTCGAGGACTACCTGGCGTCGCCGCCCATCGCCGGGCCGCTGCGCAAGCTCGACTGCTGCCTCGAGACTGACTGCGCCGCCGCCGTGGTGCTCACCTCGGCCGAGCGGGCACGGGACCTGCCCCACGTGCCCGTGCTGTACCTCGGTGGCGCCGAGGGCCACCCCTACCCTGCCGACGAGATCACCAACCGCCCCGACCTCCTCCGGCTGGGCCTGCACGACGCCGCCCCCCGGGCGTTCGCCATGGCCGGCGTGCAGCCCCACGACGTGGACTTCCTCCAGGTCTACGACTGCTTCACCTACGTGGTGATGCTGGAGATCGAGGCGCTCGGCCTGGCCGAGCCGGGCGGGGCCAAGGACTTCGTCAAGGACGGCAACATCGAGCTCGGCGGCCGGTACCCCCTCAACACGCACGGCGGCCTGCTGTCCCAGGGCCACTGCTGGGGGCTGAACCACGTGGTGGAAGCCACCCGCCAGCTCCGCCACGAGGCCGGGCCCGCCCAGGTGGAGGGCTGCGAGCTCGGCGTCGTGACCGGCTACGGCGACCTCGGCGACGGCAGCGTCGCCATCCTCGCCCGGGGGGACCGGCCGTGAGCATGCCCGACGCGTCGCCCCGCAAGTACGTTCCCCGGCCCGAGGGCCTCAACCTCGAGTTCTTCCGCCACGCCGGGGGCGGGGCCCTCCACCTCCAGCGCTGCGACGAGTGCGGCTCGTTCCGCCACCCGCCCCGCCATTACTGCCAGCGCTGCTTCTCGCCCCGCTACAGCTACGTGCCCTCTTCCGGGCGGGGCACCGTCTACTCCTGGGTGACGAGCCACTTCACCGTCGACCGGGGCTGGGTGGCCGAGGTCCCCTACACGACGGTCGTCGTCGAGCTCGACGAGGGGCCGCGCCTGGTCGGCGCCCTGCGGGGCCTCGACGTCGAGGACCTGCGCCTGGGCCTTCCCGTGGTCCTCGTCGGCGAGCCGAAGGGCGACGACTTCGTGTTCTTCTGGGTCGACGCCGGCTGAGCGCCGCGCCGCCGTGCCGCCCGCTCAGCGCGGCGTGTGCTCGGCCAGGAAGGCCTCGAAGCCGGCGCACGCCGCGGCGTGGTGCTCGGGCTCCTTCCACTGCTCGATGAGCTTGGCCCCGGGGGCCTTGGCGGCGACGAGGCGCGACGAGCTCTGCGGGTGGTAGAGGTCGTTGCCCATCAGCACCAGCAGCGGCGTCGGGCACGCGGCGAGCGCGTCGTCGGGGACGCTGAAGAGGGCGGCGTCCCCGCCGTACATCGACTCCCGGAACGTCGACCAGTCTTGGTCGCTGGCCTCGGGGTGCTGCGCCTTCAGCTCGTCGGCCCAGGAGTCGAACATGTCGTAGAAGGCCTGGCGGTTGTCGTCGAGCCCGATGGGCTGGAACAAGACGCCCGAGGCGACCCGGCGGGGCGCGGCGTCGACCAGGCCCATGATGTAGGACCCGCCGATGCACATGCCGGCCACGTGGAAGCGGTCCACGCCGAGGTGGTCGAGCAGGGCGAGCTGGTCCTCCGTGTAGGTCCGCCAGCCGTCCTTGCCGCTGACCGGGCCCGTGGAGCGGCCGGCGTTGCGCTGGTCCATGGCGATGACGCGGTAGGAGGGCGAGAGCTCCTCGATCGGGTTCCAGGGGGTGCCGCTCCAGAACGACACCGCCGAGCGCATCCCGCCGGGCGCGATGAGCAGGACCGGGAAGCCCGACCCGTGCTCCTCGTAGTAGAGGCTCGTCCCGTCCCGCTCGAACATGGCCATGCGTCGTCCTCCGTGTGCAGCCGAGGCCCGCAGTCCACCACAGTCCCACTACGGGGCGCCGGGGCGGGAGGCGACGGCGAGCGGCGCGACCGGGCTCAGCCCGAGCAGCCGTGGCCTGTGGCGGCGGGGGCCACGGGGACGCGGACGACGTCGTAGTCCACGTCAGGGCCGGGCTCGGTGCCGAAGCGGGCGTTCACCACGTACAACGAGCCGCCGAAGAGGTCCCCTGTGGTGGGCACCCGGAACAGCTCGCTGGTGAGCACGTCGGTGACCGTGCCGCTGGCCAGGTCATCGGCCAGGTCGACGACGGACACCTGGTTGACGCGGTTCTGGACGACGTACAGCGGGCCGCCCTTCTCGGAGCCGTGCCCGTCCTCCGGGGAGCCGTGCCGGGCGACCACGAGGCCGTCGGCGTTGGGCAGGGCCTGCCCGCCGAGGTCGACGAGCGTGGCGTGCCCCGTGGCCGGGTCGACCGAGTAGAGCTCTCCCCGGCCGCTGTGGGCCACGACGAGCGAGCCGCCCACGGCGGCGATGCCGTTGGCGTTGAAGGCGTCCTCCTCGAACACGAACTCCCCGCCGATTGGGACCTCGGTCGCGTCGGTCGGGTCGTCGAGGGCCACGCGGTGGAGCACCGCGCGGGCGGAGTCGGTGAAGTAGGCGGCGTCCTCGGTGAGCGCCACGTCGTTGACGAACGTCGGCTCCTCGGCCAGTTGCACCTCGGCCAGCTCCGTGCCCGTGTCCGCGTCGTAGACGCGGGCCATGCCGGTGGCGCCCCCGGCGACGTAGAGGCGCCCGGTGCGCGGGTCGAACTCGAGCCCGACGGCGATGCGGCCCTCCTCGCCCTCGACGAGGAGGTGGCCCTCGCCGGTGAGGGCGTTGGCCGCGTAGATGGCCCCGTCGGCCAGCGAGCCGGCGTAGAGGACCGGGCCGTAGCCGAAGACGATGCCCTCGGGCTGGAAGCCGTTCGGGAGGGGGATGGTCTCGGGCCGCTCGACGGGGGCCTGGAGGCCCTTCGGGCCGGGCTCGTCGCTCGCCCCCGCGGGAGAGGCGCCCACCAGCGCCAGCGCCATCACACCGACCAGGGCCATGAGCCGTGCGCGCATGGGAGCCCCCTCCGCTCAACGAACCGGCAGGGGCCCGACGCTACTCGCGAGACACGTCCCGCGCCGTGCTCCGGCGATCGCGTCAGGGTGGGCACCCCGAGCTGCATGACGGCGGGGCGCGAAACCGGTGCTTCGAGGGCGAGCCGGTCACACGAGCTCGATGGTGCACCTCGTGCCCGGTGCGCGGGCGAGGCGCCCGTCGCTGGTGAGGAGCGTGCAGCCGAGGGTCTCGGCCAGCGCCACGTAGCAGGCGTCGTAGGCGGAGAGGTTGGCACGCAGCTCCCACGCCCGGGGGAGGAGCGGAGCCGTCGGGTAGTCGCGCAGGGGAAGGGTGGACAGGTCCTCCACCGCGTCGCGGGCGCGTGCCGAGTCGAGGCGACCGTGGAGCAGGTGACGGCGGATGACGGAGAGGGTCTCGACCCTCGCCAGGTCGGGCCCGGCCAAACGCTCGCCCCTCAGCCGCGCCCGTGTTCGCCGCCCGTCCGGCCCGGCGTCGACCAGGAAGGGCGCGAGGACCGAGGCGTCAGCGACGATCACGCTCGTCGCCCAGGGCAGCGAGAGCGTCTTCGCTGCTCAGGTTGGAGGGCGGTGTGCGCCCTTCGATCCGGTCGATGAGGTCGTCGAGCGTGGGCGTGCGGACGAGCTCGACGAGCTCGGCGAAGAGGTACTGCTGCAACGAGGTACCGGCTCGCTCCGCCCGGCGGACGAGCTCGGCGTGGACGTCCTCGGGGAGATCGCGGACCTGCACGTGAGCCATGCATGCACTTTACATGCACCACAGGGGGCGTGGACCTGTGCCTCAGCTCGTGCTGCTGCGGACGTCGCGGAAGGCTCGGTCCTTGGACTCGTCGGGCTCCTTGGGCAGGCCGAGGACCCGCTCGCCGATGATGTTGCGGTTGACCTCGTCGCTGCCCCCGGCGATGGAGCCCGCCGGGGTGAACAGGGCGTACTTGTGGAACAGCCCGCCCTCGGGGGCGTCAGCGCCGCACAGGGTGCCCTGGGCTCCCATGGCCTGCAGGCCGAGGTCACGCGTCCGTCGGCCGATCTCCGCGCCGAGCAGCTTGAGCGTCGACACCTCCGGGCCCGGCTGCTGGCCGGCCCGGACGGCGTCGCGCGCCCGCAGCCCGGAGAACTTCGACGCCTGGCGCAGCTGGTGCAGCTGCATCAGCTGTTGGCGGCGTGCCGGCTCGACCGCCGCCCTCGATCGGGCCACGATGCGCTCGAAGACCTCGCCGATGCCGCCGCCCAGGGCGATGGACATGGCGTCCATGTCCTTGGACTGGCGGCGCCGGTACTCGGCCACCGAGAGGGCGAGGTCGGGCCGCTCGAAGGCGGTGCCGCCGCCCTGGCTGAGGCCCGAGTTGTTGGGGTCGCGCTCGTGGGAGAGGGTCGTCATGGCCACCCGCCAGCCGTCGTTCAGCTCCCCGAGCCGGTCGGTTTCCGCCACCCGGGCCTCGTCGAGGAACACCTCGTTGAAGGCGGCGTCTCCGGTCATCTCCCGCAGGGGCCGCACCTCCACCCCCGCCTGGCGCATGTCGAACAGGAAGAAGGTGATGCCGCGGTGCTTGGGCACGTCGGGGTCGGTGCGGGCGATGAGGATGGCACGGTCGGCGAACTGGGCGCCCGAGTTCCACACCTTCTGGCCGCTGACCACCCACTCGTCGCCGTCGCGCACGGCCCGGGTGCGCAGCGACGCCATGTCCGAGCCGGCCTCGGGCTCGGAGAACAGCTGGCACCACACCTGCTGGCCCATGGCGATGCCGGGTAGGAAGCGGCGCTTCTGCTCCTCGGTGCCGTAGGCGAAGATGCTGGGAGCGGCGAGGAAGGTGGCGATGCCGCTCGGGGGGCCGAAGGCGCCCACGCGCGCCCGCTCGGCGCTCACGGACCGGGCGGCGTCCCCGGACAGCCCCCGGCCGAACCACTCCTCCGGCCACGCCGGGAAGCCCCAGCCCGACGCGGCGAGCGTCTCCCACCAGTCGCCGAGGGCCAGCTCGGGGTCCCAGTTCGCCTCGAACCACGCCCGCGCCTCGTGCTTCACCGCACCCGTCTCCATGGCCGGGCACGGTAGTGCGAAGGGCCACCCCGACGGCAGGCCCGCCCGTCCCTGCCCGCCCCAGTGGGGACGGCGGCGACGGGTGTCAGCTGGCGTCGGCCGCCAGCGTGGCCACGAGCGCGTCGAGGGCGTCCACGCTGGGATCGGCCCCCGGCCCGTTGACCAGGATGGCGAAGACCACGTCTCGTCCCCCGGCGGTGGTCAGCGTCCCCGACAGGGACCGCACGTGGGCCAGGTAGCCCGTCTTGGCCCGCAGGTTGCCCTGAGCCGGGGTCCCGATGAAACGGTTGACCAGCGTGCCCGTCCGCCCGGCGACGGGCAGGCCGGCTTCGATTGCCGCCCAGTCGGGCTGGGTGCCGGCCAGCTGCAGGAGCGTGCGCAGCTCCCGCGCGCTGCGCAGGTCGGTCCAGCTCAGGCCCGAGCCGTCGGACCAGCCGTCGGCGAGGCCCACGCACAGCTCGTCCTCGAGGGCGTCGGCCAGCGCGGTCGTGCCCGCCTCGGTGCTGCCGTCCCCCCCGGCGGCGACGCCCACCTCCCGGGTGAGCAGCTCGGCCACCTCGTTGTCGCTGTCGAGCAGCATCAGGCCGATCAGCTCCCCCACCGTGGGCGAGGCCAGGGAGGCGACGGTGGTGGCCCCCGCCGCGGCGGGGCCGGTGCGGGTGGGGCCGGCGACGGCGATACCGGCGCCGCCGAGCACGGCCCGGAACAGCTCACCGTTGCCGAGGGCGGGGTCGGCCAGGTAGGCGTCGTCCCAGCGGTGGCGGTTGTCGTCCACCATCAGCGCCGACATCGGCCCCACATAGGCCGGGGTGTAGTCGGCCGGCCAGCCCGGCGCTGCCCGTTGGCCCGGGTAGCGGCTCTCGTCGGCGACCAGTGACCCGGTCACCCCCCGCACCCCGGCGACGAGCAGCTGGTCGACGAGGCTGGCCAGGGAGTGGGGGCCATGCGTGGTGAGGGTCGGGTCGCCGCCGCCGACGAGGACGAGGTCGCCGTGCACGACGCCGTCGACGACGGGTCCCGTGGCCACGACCTCGGTGGTGAACCTGGTCGAGGGCGGGAGGGCGGCGAGCGTCCCGAGGGCGGTGAGCAGCTTCTGGTTCGAGGCGATGACGAGGGGCTCGTCCGCATGGGAGGCCAGCACCTCGCCGTAGCCCTCTACCCAGACGGAGGCGCCCACGACGGTGCCGGCGAAGGCGGGGTTGGCGAGCTGTGCGTAGAGGGCGGCCACCAGGGCCGGGGGAGCGGGCGCCGTGTCCCTGTCGGGGAGCGTGGGGCAGACGTGCGCGAGCGCGTCCCCCGGCCCCCGGCGCCCGGTGGTGGCCGGGGCCCGGCCCGTGCGCTCGGCGCCCTCGATGCCCCCGCCGGGCTCGGTGCCCTCGCCACGCGCCCCCTTCCCCGGGGCGGGCCCGTCGGGGCCCTCGGGGCCGGAGTGACGGGAGGCGGCGACCTCGGGACGGGCACGGAGGGGGCCTTGGGCGGTGCCGATGTCGACGGGCTGCACCGTGGTGCTCGTGCCCGCCTCCGGCGCAGCGGCGGAGAGGGTGCCGTTGGCGCAGCCGGTCACGGCGGCCAGCACGGCGCCGAGCAGCACGAGCAGAGGACGGCGGCCGGACACGACCAGAGCAGCGTACCGGCGGAGGCTCGCCCGGTCGCGGACCGCGCCGACGCGGCCAGGGCACGGGCACGCTGGCGGCGTTCTCGCCCGTCGCGCGACGGGCGAGAACGCGACGTGCGAGGAATGGACGCGATGGGGTACCCGTTCCTCCTGGGACGGGACAGCGTGGCGACCGCTGCGCCCCCGCCCGGCCGGGAGGGTGGTCTCCATGATCCTCGTGGAGTTGTTCGGGATCCAGGTCGACGCCGAGTCCAGCACCCCCTTGCTGCTGTTGCGCGAGGTGGGGGCCCCGAACCGGGTGCTGCCCATCTTCGTGGGCGGCGCCGAGGCGGCCTCCATCGCCCGGGGGGTCGAGGGCGTGGCCACCGAGCGGCCCCTCACCCACGACCTGCTGGTCGACCTGTTGGAGACGACCGACACCCGCCTCGACGAAGTGGCGGTGACGTCCGTGCAGGACGGCACCTTCCTCGCCGAGCTGCACCTCGGCGGCACCGGTGGGCCCCACGTCGTGCCCAGCCGGGCGTCGGACGCCATCGCCCTGGCCGTCCGCCTCGACGCCCCCCTCTTCGCCAGCGAGTCGGTGCTCGAGGAAGCGGGCGCGCTGCTCGTCTACACCGAAGACGCCATCGAGGACGCCGTGGAGGACCTGCGCGGCTTCCTCGACGACGTGCAGCCCGCCGACTTCGACGAGGGCGAGGGCCCTTACCGAGAGTCCTGAGCGCCTCCCGCCTGGCGCGTCCCGCCCAGCGGGTCCCGCCCAGCGGGTCCCGCTCAGGCGCGCCCCGCTCAGGGGCGCTGGCCCGCCGTCGCCGCCTCCTCGGTCGCCAGGGGCGCCGCCGGCGCCGGTCGCCCCGGCCGCGCCTGCCCGGTCCAGCCGAGGTCGGCCAGCACTTGCTCGGTGTCGGTACCCGGGTGGGGCGCGGGGTGGCGGACCCGGGTCGGCGTGCGGGAGAACTTGGCCGCCGGGCCGACGATGGGGACGATCGACCCGTCGACCAGCTCCGTTGGCTGGAGCATGTCGCGCTCCTGCACGTGGGGCTCCTGGGCCGCCTCGGTGAAGGTGGCCACCCGGGCGGCCACGAGGCCGGCGGCGAGGACGGCCTCGAGCGCGTCCTCGACGCGCTGGCCGTGGCACCACTGGGCCACGAAGGCGTCGACCGCACCGCGGTTGTCGACCCGCTCCTGGTTGGTGGCCCACCCCGGGGCCTCGGCGAGGTCGGGCCTGCGCGCCAATGTGGCCAGCTTGCGCCAGTGGCTGTCGAGCCCGATGGCCAGGTACAGGTGGCCGTCCTGGCAGGCGTAGCGGTTGGTGGGCACGGTGGCCCCGACCTGGCTGCCCCAGCGGGGGAGCTCGGCGCCCAGGGCCCCGAGCATCAGCATGCCGTTGCTCTGGTAGGTGATCGAGTCGAGCAGCGCCACGTCGACGTGCTGGCCTTCACCGGTCTGGTCGCGGTGCCGGAGGGCGGCGAGGGCCCCGATCGTCCCGTGCAGGCCCGCCAGGTCGTCGGCCAGGAAGGTGGGCGCCTTCGTCGGTGAGCCGTCGGCCTCGCCGTTGAGGGACATCCAGCCGCTCGCCGCCAGGGCGGCGGGGTCGTAGCCGGCCCGCTCGGACCACGGCCCGTACTGGCCCCAGCCGCTCACCGACACGTAGACGATGTCGGCCTTGACCGCCCGGCACCCGGCGTAGCCGATGCCCCAGCCCTCGAGCGTCCCGGGGCGGAAGTTCTCGACGACCACGTCGGCGTGCGCGGCGAGCTGGAGGAACGCCGCCTGGCCCTCGGCCGCCCGCAGGTCGAGGGACACGCTGCGCTTGTTGCGGTTCACGGTCTGGTCGGCGAAGGAGAGCTCGGTGCCGGGGATCTTCGGCGGCCAGCCGAGCCCGGTGGAGCCGGGCAGGTCGATGCGCACCACGTCCGCCCCGAGGTCGGCGAGCATGCAGCCCACCATGGGCCCGGCCCACGCCGTGGTCGCCTCGAGCACCCGGACGCCGTCGAGCGGCCCGGTGAGGTCGTGGCGTGCCTCGCGGAAGAACTGCCCCTTGTCCATGGCCCCGGACCTTAGCCACGCGGGTGGCGAGGGCCTGGGGCCGCGCCGCCCGGGCGCTGGTACGGTCTCAGCGGTCTCAGCGGTCTCGAGGGGAGCGATCGGATGAGCACGACGTCAGCCGGCAACGCGGCGCACGCCGGGGGCGGGGAGGCCCCCTACCTCGAGGGGGTGCGGGTCCTCGACCTCACCCAGTACCTGGCGGGGCCGTCCTGCACACGGCTGCTGGCCGAGATGGGCGCGGACGTCATCAAGGTCGAGATGTCGCCCTACGGCGACCCGACCCGGGCCGGCGTACCCCGCCGCGACCGCCGCTCAGGCGGCTTCGTCCAGCAGAACCGGGGCAAGCGCAGCCTGTGCGTCGACCTGCGCCGGCCCGAGGGCGTCGCCCTCGTCAAGGAGCTCGTGCCCCACGTCGACATCGTCGTCGAGAACTACAGCGCGGGGGTCATGGAGCGGCGCGGCCTCGGCTACGAGGCCCTCTCGGCCGTCAACCCGCGCCTGATCATGGCCTCGGTGTCGGGCTTCGGGCAGACGGGCCCGCTGTCCCACAAGACCAGCTTCGACTTCATCGCCCAGGCCTACTCGGGGGTCATGCACATGACCGGCGACCCCGAGGGCCCGCCCACGTTCGTGGGCATCGGCGTCGGGGACACGAACGCCGGCTTCCACGCCTTCGCCGGCATCGGCTACGCCCTCTACCGCCGCGACCGCACCGGGAACGGCGCCCACGTCGACATCTCCATGGTCGACGCCCTCTTCCACATGCAGGAGACGGCCGTGCACGCCGCCTCCATGACCGAGGGCGAGTACGTGCCCATGCGGGCGGGGCGGCACTACCAGCCACTGTCGCCGGCGGGCACGTTCAAGGCGCCCCAGGGGTGGATCGTGATCCT